>NZ_JBFBBK010000069.1:0-38069 GCF_040682635.1 Streptomyces sp. NPDC051133 | reverse complement strand
GGCGGCGGCCAGGTTGGCCCAGGTGGTGTCGCCGCCGTAGGGCGGGACGGTCTCGGCGCGCAGGATCGTCGCGGCCGGCGGGTCGATCCGGGCGCCGTGGTCGCAGTGCCAGCCGCGGAGCAGGGTGTGCCGGCGGCGGCGCAGCCACTCCTCGTGCTCCATGCCGAACCGGCCGCCCAGCTCCAGCCGGTCCGCGGTCGTCTCGACCTCGGGGTGGTCCGCGGGTGAGGCGCCGCCCCGCCGGCCGAGGACGACCGGCTCGCCGAACCGCCGGGCGAAGGCGACGTGCCCGGCGTGGTCCAGCTCCTGCCCGCGGAAGAACACCACCTTCCAGGTCAGCACGGCCTGCCGGATCAGGGCCACCACGGCGTCGTCGAGCGGTCGGGAGAGGTCGACGCCGGTGATGTCGGCCCCGATGTGCCCGGCCGCCGGCCGCACCGCCACGCCCGCGGCCTGCGCCGTCCCGTCCTGAGTGGCCCTGTGCGTCGTCATGCGCCCTCCGCTGCTGAGTCGGTGCCGGCGGCCGGGCCCCGCGGGCAGCGGTGCGCTACGGCTCCTCGATGCGTTCCCGCTGATTCTGCCCGTGCTCCCGCCCGGTGCCGTGCTGCGGTGCGGCGAGGCTGCCGAGGATGTCCAGCAGTTCGGCGCCGCGGCTGCCGGGCTCGGCGTGGAAGACGACCAGGGTGAGTCCGCCGGCGCCCTCCACGGAGAACTTGTTCGAGTGCAGGTCGAGGTCGCCGACCTGGGGATGGGTGAGGTGGCTGACCCGGCCGCGCCGGGGCCGTACCTCGTGCCGGGCCCACAGCGTGCGGAAGCGTTCGCTGCGCAGGGACAGCTCGCCGACCAGGTCGCGCAGCCGGGGGTCGCCGGCGTCCGCTCCGGCCTCCGACCTGAGGGCGGCGACTCCCTCGGCGGTGAGGTCCTCCCAGTCGCGGCGCAGCTCCCGTTCGGCGGGGTCGAGGAGGACGGCCCGCAGCAGGTTCACGCCGGGCCGGTAGTTCGGGCTGACGGCGGCGGCGAGGGCGTTGGCGGCCAGGCAGTCGGTGTAGCGGTTCTGGACGTAGGCGGGGTTGCGCGGCCAGCCGTCGATGAGCTGGCGGATGCTCGCCGGGACGTGCTGGGTACGGCGGCCGGACCGGGCGCCGGCGGCGGGCCGGTCCTGGGCGAGGCCCACGAGGTGGGCCGTGGCGTCGGCGTCCAGCCGCAGCACCCGGGCGACGGCCTCGAGGACCTGCACGGACGGGTTGCGGTCGCGGCCCTGTTCCAGCCGCAGGTAGTAGTCGGAGCTGATGCCGGCCAGCAGGGCGACCTCCTCGCGGCGCAGCCCCGGCACCCGGCGCAGGCCGCCGCCGGGCAGCCCCACGTCCTCGGGACGCACCCGGGCCCGGCGGGCGCGCAGGAACTCGCCGAGCGCGTTCGATCCGTCCATGTCACCACCGTACGGCCGCCCGGTCCGCGGTGACTGGCCCTGTCGGTACCAGGATCATCCGGGCCCTGCCACGGGCGGCGCGGACGGCGCAGGGTGGAGAGCGAGGCTCCGGAAGGATCCGGGGCCCGGACTTGTCGAGAGGAACGACATGACTGCACAGCTCGGCGGCACCGTCAGCCCGGCCGGCGGCCTGACCCTGACCCGGGTCGGCTACGGCGCGATGCAGCTGGCGGGGCCGCACGTCTTCGGCCCGCCGAAGGACCGTGACCGGGCCGTGGCGGTGCTCCGCGCGGTGGTGGAGGCGGGGATCACCCACATCGACACGGCCGACTTCTACGGCCCCGTGGTCGTCAACGAGATCATCAAGGAGGCCCTGCACCCCTACCCCGGGGAACTGCACATCGTGACCAAGGTCGGTGCCCGGCGGGGAACCGACGGCAGCTGGATCATGTCGCGGCACCCCGAGGACCTGAAGGCGCAGGTGTACGACAACCTGCGGCATCTGGGTCTGGAGGCCCTGGACGTGGTCAATCTGCGGCTGGGCGATGTGGACACCCCGAACGAGGAACCCCTCGCCGAGCAGTTCGGCGCCCTCGTGGAGCTGCGCGAGCGGGGGCTGATCCGGCACCTGGGCCTGAGTTCCGTGTCCCTCGCGCAGCTGGACGAGGCCCTGGCGATCGCTCCCGTGGTGACCGTGCAGAACCTGTACAACCTGGCCAACCGGCAGGACGACGCGCTGGTGGAGCGCACGGCGGCCGAGAACATCGCGTTCGTGCCGTACTTCCCGCTCGGCGGCTTCAATCCGCTGCAGTCCGAGACGCTGGCGAAGGTCGCCGCCCGTCTGGAGGCCTCCCCGCAGCAGGTGGCGCTGGCCTGGCTGCTGCGCCGGTCGCCGAACATCGCGCTCATCCCGGGCACGTCCTCCCCGGAGCACCTGCGGGAGAACATCGCCGCCGCGGCACTGGTGCTGCCGGACGAGGCGGTCGCCGAGCTGGACGGCATCGCGGGCTGAACCGGCCCGGACCCGGGTACCCGGGGGCGCGTGAGACGCACGCACGGAAGGAGCCGGACGTGGTGGCGGAAGACCGGTTGCGGACGTACCGCGGCAAGCGCGACTTCGAGCGGACCCGTGAGCCGTCGGGGCGGGGCGCCCCGTCCGGGGAGGAGGAGCCCCGGTTCGTGGTGCAGATCCACGACGCGAGCCGGATGCACTTCGACTTCCGGCTCCAGGTCGCGGACGTCCTGAAGTCCTGGTCGGTCCCGAAGGGCCCGTCCGCCGATCCCGGGGACAAACGCCTGGCGGTGCCGACGGAGGACCATCCGCTGGAGTACGAGGAGTTCGAGGGCGTCATCCCGAAGGGCGAGTACGGCGGCGGCACGGTGATCGTGTGGGACCACGGGACCTATGAGCCGCTGAGCCACGACCGCCGGGGCCGTCCGGTGGACTTCGCCGAGTCCCTGGAGCGGGGGCACGCCACGTTCCGGCTGCACGGCGCCAAGCTGCACGGCGAGTACGCGCTCACCCGCTTCCGCGGCGGAGCCGACGAGGAGGAGTCCTGGCTGCTGGTGCGCAAGGGCGCGGCGCGGTCCGGCGGGCACGGCACCCCGGACCCCCGCCGGGCCCGCTCGGTGCGGACCGGACGCACCCTCGCCCAGGTCGCGGCGGCCGACGGCGAGGAGTGAGGGGCGGTGCCCGGGCTGCTGGACACGCTGCCCGACGGCCCGCGGCGGCTGCTGCGACCGGCCCCGCCGGGCCCCGAACTGGCCGCCTCCCCGATGCTGGCCACGCTCAGCGACCGGCGTGACTTCGGCGCGGACTGGCTGTTCGAGCGGAAGCTGGACGGCGTGCGGCTGCTGGCGGTGCGCGAGGGCGACCGGGTGCGGCTGCTGTCGCGCACGGGACAGCGGCTGGACGACACCTACCCGGAGATCGTGGCGGCGCTCGCCGCCCAGGAGTGCGCCGACTTCACCGTCGACGGCGAGGTGGTGGCGTTCACCGGGGGCCGCACCGACTTCGCGCGGCTGCAGCGGCGGATGGGGCTGACCCGGCGCCGGGACATCGAGGCGTCCGGGGTCGCGGTGACGTACTACGTCTTCGACCTGCTGCGACTGGAGGGCGCCGACACCCGGGCGCTGCCGTTGCGGCTGCGCAAGTCGCTGCTGCGGCGGGCGCTCGCCTACCGTGCCCCGCTGCGGCTGACCCCCCACCGCAACGCGGGCGGCGCCGAGTTGCTCGCCGAGGCCTGCGGCCGCGGCTGGGAGGGGCTGATCGCCAAGCGGGCCGACGGGCCGTACCGGACGCGCCGGTCCCCGGACTGGCTGAAGCTCAAGTGCGAGCAGGGGCAGGAGCTGGTGATCGGCGGGTTCACCGAACCGGCCGGAAGCCGGGTCGGGTTGGGTTGGGGGCGCTGCTGCTCGGTCACTACGAGGGCGACCGGTTGCGCTACGCCGGGAAGGTCGGCACCGGCTTCGACCGGCGGACGCTGCTGGCACTGCGCGAGCGGCTGGACGGACTGCGCCGGGACTCCTCGCCGTTCACCGGCGTGGTGCGCGAGGGCCGGGCCCGCTGGGTGGAGCCGGAGCTGGTCGCGCAGATCGCGTTCACGGAGTGGACGCGGGACGGGATGCTGCGGCACCCGCGTTTCCTCGGGCTGCGCGAGGACAAGAGGCCGCGGGACGTGGTGCGGGAGCGGCCGGGCTGAACCGCCGGCCGGCGGCGGCCCGGCGGTCGGGGGGCCGGGCGATCGGGAGCCGGGCGGTCACGGGCCGGGCGATCGGGAGCCGGGCGGTCACGGGCCGGGCGATCGGGAGCCGGGCGATCGGGAGCCGGGCGGTCAGGGGCCGGGCGATCGGGAGCCGGGCGGTCACGGGCCAGGCGGTCACGGGCCGGGCGATCGGGAGCCGGGCGGTCACGGGCCAGGCGGTCACGGGCCGGGCGGTCACGGGCCGGACAGCGGCTGTCCGGCCCGGACGCGGGACCGGCCGGGCTCAGCGCTTGTGGGCGCGCAGGGCGGCGAGCGCCCGGTCGGCGTGGGTGTTCATGCGCAGCTCACTGCGGACGACCTCCAGGACCGTGCGGTCCTCGGCGATGACGAAGGTGACGCGCTTGGTGGGGGCGAGGGAGAAGCCACGCCGGACGCCGAACCGCTCACGGACCGTGCCGTCGGCGTCGGAGAGCAGCGGCATGCCGAGGCCGTGCCGGCCGGCGAACTCCTGCTGCTTGTCGACGCTGTCGCCGCTGATCCCGACGGGGCGGGCGCCGACGGCGGCGAATTCCGCGGCGAGGTCGCGGAAGTGGCAGGCCTCCGCGGTGCAGCCGGCCGTGAGGGCGGCCGGGTAGAAGAAGAGGACCACCGGTCCGTCGGCCAGCAGGTCGGTGAGCCGGCGGGTGGTTCCGGTCTCGTCGGGCAGGGCGAAGTCCTCGGCCTTGTCCCCGGTCTCGATGCGGTCCGTCATGACCGTCCCTCCCCGCCGCGGGCGACACCGCGGGCCCACAGCACCAGGGGCAGCTGGAGGGGGAGCCGGGCGAGGGCGGCCGCCTTCAGGGGCGCGGGCCGCTCGCGCCAGTCCGCGGCCATCTGCACGTTGGCGGGAAAGACCCCGACGAAGAAGGCGGCCGTGGCCTTCGCGGCGACCGCGCGGGTCCGGGGCGCGGCCACCCCGGCCGCGAGGGCCAGCTCCACGACCCCGCTGCCGTACGTCCAGGCCCTGCGGGAGCCCGGCAGCACGCGGGGGACGATCGCGTCGAACTGGCGTGGTGCGGCGAAGTGGGCGACGCCCGCGGCGGCCAGCAGGCCGGCGAGCAGCAGGGGTGAACGTTCGGACCGGGGCACGGTTCCTCCTCTGGTGACCTGTCGCCGGATATTACTGGACGGTAGGCACTCGGGTGCACCCCTCGCCAGGCCGTGACGACGTCCACGGAGACGGGAAGGACGGCTGCGGAACGCCTCGTCCGCGGGCCGAACGGTACGGGCTGCGGCGGCACCCCGCGTCCCGGGGGACGTCCCGGGCGTTCCCCGGGACGCGGGAACGGCATTCTGACGGCCCGTCACGGCAAGGCTGGCACCGTGATCACCGCTCGTGGTCACGAGAACGACAGCCGGAGGTTTCCATGATCCGACGGACACTCAAGAGCGGCCTGCTGGCCACGGTGGCGGTGCTCGCGCTCCTGCCCACGGCGGCCGCGGCCATCCCCGCGAACACCGGCGCCCCGCGCACGGTATCCGGCGTCGCGGTCCCGCAGCACACCCACCGCACCCACCACACCGACCGCCGCGCGAACCCCGCCCGCCACGTCCACCACCGCGTCCACCTCCGCAAGCACCACACGCGCCGCACCCACCGCCTGTACCGCTACACCGTCCGGGGAACGGCGTACCGCCTCGGCATGCGGACGGCGGCGTACCGCTTCACCCCGCAGGGCACCGTGTACCGCGTCGCCGCGCGGCGCGCGCCGTACCGCTACACCGCGCCGGCCGTCGGGCGGGTCGCGACGCACAGGACCCGGCTCAACGTGCGCTCCGGGCCGGGCACCGGCTACCGGGTGGTCGGCCACCGCTCCCGGAACCGGCACGTGACGCTGATCTGCAAGACGTACGGCTCCTCGGTGTTCGGCAACCACGTCTGGTACCGGCTGCCGTGGCACCGGGGCTACGTCTCCGGCCGCTACGTGCGGCCCGACCGCGCCGTCCGCTGGTGCTGACGGCCCCGCACCGCCGTACCCCCTAGCCGCCGAAGGCCCGTTCGACGACCCCCGAACGGGCCTTCGGTATATCTGTGTTTCCCCGATCTCATACCTCCCCCGGCGTTGCTGGAGCCGCCTACCCGGGAAACCATTCCGACAACAGGGGCGAAAACAGCCCATAGTGGAACGGGAGTCGAGGGACGCACGATGCGGCACCCCCAAGAATCGACCACGCCGGACGAGCCGCTGGTGGCGGAACTGCGCGAGTTGAAGGACCGTACGGGGCTGAGCCTGGCGGCACTGGCCGCCCGCACCCCCTACAGCAAGTCCGCCTGGCACCGTTATCTGTCCGGCGGCACGCTGCCGCCCCGGCAGGCGGTGGAGGCGCTCTGCGCGCTGGCCGGCGCCGACCCGGAGGCCGTACTGACGCTGTGGGACACGGCCGAGGCGGCGGCGCCCGCGGACCCGCCCGAGGAGGCCGGCGCCCAGGGCCGGCCCCGGCTGCTCCGCCGGTTTCCGCCGTGGCTGCCGTTGTCGGCCCTGGGACTGTTCGGCGTGGCCACCACCGTGGCCGCCGCCGTCGCGCTGTCCGGGCGCCCGGCGACCGCGCCGGCCGGGCAGCCCCTGTCGGCGGTGCCGCGCTGTCACGGCCGTTCCTGCCAGGGCGAGTTGCCGGACGCCTCGGTCTGCGCCCGGGACGCGCGGACCGCCGCCACGGTCACCGCCCCGGAGTACGGCGTGCTGTTGCGCTACTCACCGGCCTGCGGGACGGCCTGGTCGGAGGTGCGGCTGCGGTCGGCGCGAGTCCGTGAGGTGTCGGTGCGCAAGGGCGAGGACGTCCTCTCGGCCGGCTATCCGGCGGACGACTCGGCCGGGAACTGCAGCCCGATGCTCTCGGCGTCCTCCCCCCGGGGCGTGGAGGCCTGTGCCGAGGTGGACCGGAAGCTGGCGTGCACCGGCCTGGACGTGGAGCCGGACGCCCAGGGCTGACCTCCGGAGCGGACCGGCCGGCGCCGCACCGGGAGGCGGATGCGGCGCCGCGGGGCGGTGGCGGTGGCGGTGGCGGTGGCGGTGGCGGTGGCGGTGGCGGTGGCGGTGGCGGCTCATCCTGCGGTGGCCAACTGCTGCTGCGTGCCGCGGGACTCGGGACGCCGGGCCGAGCGCAGGGCGGCGATGCCGATGAACACCATGGACGACACGCCGGCGAGGGCGAAGGCGGTGAAGCCCCAGTCGCCGTTGCCCTCGGCGAGCAATCGGCCGCCGAGGCACGGGCCGAAGACGGCACCTGAGATTGTCAACAATTCTATCTGCGCTCTTCCGGGCAGCCGCTCCGGCCGCTTCATCCCGTGCGGTACAGCTCGGTGAGCAGTTCGAGCACGGCCTGCAAGGCGGGATGCGGGTCGTCGCGCCACCAGGCGAGCCGCACGGCGACCGGCTCGGCGTCGCGCACCGGCCGGTAGACGATGCCGGGCCTCGGGTACTGGTTCGCGGTGGACTCGGCCGTCACGCCGATGCCGCGTCCGGCGGCGATCACGGTGAGCCAGTCGTCGACGTCGTGCGTCTCCTCGGTGGCCGGCCGGGCGTCGGGCGGCCACAGGTCGGGGGTGGCCGTGCCGGTGCGGCGGTCCACGAGAAGGGTGCGGTCGGCGAGGTCGGCGAGCCGGACCGAACGGCGCCGGGCGAACGGGTCGTCGGCGGCGAGCGCGCACAGCCGTCGCTCCAGGCCGACGATGGCGGTGTCGAAGCGCCGGTCGCCCGGCGGCCTGCGCACCACGGCGAGGTCGCAGGCGCCCTCGGCGAGCCCGGCGGAGGGCGAGTTGACGCGCACCAGGTGCAGGTCGGTGTCCGGGTGGGCCGCGGTCCAGCGCCGCTGGAAGGCGACCGTGTGCCGGCCCACCGCCGACCAGGCGTAGCCGACCCGCAGCCGGGTGTGCCCCGAGGTCGCCTCCCGGACCAGGGCGGAGACGTCCGCGAGGACCCGGCGGGCCTGCGCCACCACGCGCAGCCCGGTCGCGGTGGGGGTCACCGCCCGGGAGGTGCGGCGCAGCAGCCGTACGCCCAGAGCCTTTTCCAGGGCGGCCAGGGCGCGGGAGACGGCGGCCTGGGAGACGCCGAGGGCGATGGCGGCGTCGGTGAAGGTGCCCTCGTCGACGATGGCGACGAGGCAGCGCAGCTGCCGCAGGTCGATGTCGTGCATACGCTCATCGTATAGATCGACTGCCTCATGCATTTTGCGCAAGTACGCGCCGGGCGCACGCTGCCGGTATGCGACGAGCTCTCGAACGCCCGGCGGCGGCCGCGCCCCTGACGCCGGCCGCGCCCCTGCCGAAGGCACGACGGACGGCCGGCGTGGCCACCATGTTCGGCAGCGGGCTGTCCAACCAGACCGGCGCCGCCGTCGGCGCCCTGGCCTTCCCCGTCCTCGGTCCGCTCGGCGTCGTGGCGGTACGTCAGTACGTGGCCGCGCTCGTGCTGCTCGCCGTCGGCCGGCCGCGGCTGCGGAGCTTCACCTGGCGCCAGTGGTGGCCGGTGTTGCTGCTGGGCGCGGTGTTCGGCACGATGAACCTCAGCCTGTACAGCGCCGTCGACCGGATCGGCCTCGGCCTGGCCGTGACCCTGGAGTTCCTGGGGCCGCTGACGATCGCGCTGGCCGCATCGCGGCGCCGGCTGGACGCGGGGTGCGCGGTACTGGCCGCGGCCGGGGTCGTCGTCCTGATGCGTCCGCGCCCCTCGGCCGACTACTCCGGGATGGCGCTGGGCCTGGTCGCCGCGTGCTGCTGGGCGTCGTACATCCTGCTCAACCGCCTGGTCGGGCAGCGCCTTCCCGGGGCGCAGGGCGCCGCGGCGGCGGCCACGGTCTCGGCGCTGGCGTTCCTGCCGCCCGGAATCGCCGTCGCGCTGCGCCATCCGCCGACGGCCGGGGCGGTGCTGTGCGCCGTGACGGCGGGGCTGCTCTCCTCCGCCGTGCCCTATCTGGCCGACCTGCTGACGCTGCGCCATGTGCCCGCGCAGACGTTCGGCCTCTTCATGAGCGTCAATCCGGTACTGGCGGCGGTGGTGGGTCGGGTGGTGCTCGACCAGCACCTGGGCGGGGCCGAGTGGGCGGCCGTCGGGGCGGTGGTGGTGGCCAACGCGGCGAGCATCGCGACCACCCGGACCTGACACGCCGGCCTGACCACGGGGCGGCCGGCGCACCGGCGTCGTCCGACCGTCCCTCTGGCAAGCCGCCCCGCCGCCGGACGCCAGGTCCCCGCCGGCCGACCGATCAGCTCCGCGGCCGGCGCGCCCGCGTGTCGGCGGCCGGGGCCGGTCCCGGGGCCCGGCCGGACGGGGCGGGCGCCGCACGGGGCCCGGCCGCACGGGCGGGCGGGGCGGCGACTCCCGCGGGCCGGGCCGACGAGGCTCTCGCGCCCGGGCAGACGACAGCAGGGCCGGACCGGGGTCCCGGGGCCCGGTCGGACGACGCGGGCGCCGCACAGGGCCCGGTCGGTCGGACGGGCGCCGCACGGGCGGGCGGGGCGGCGACTCCCGCGGGCCGGGCCGACGAGGCTCTCGCGCCCAGGCAGACGGCAGCAGGGCCGGGCCGGGCCGGGCCGGGTCCCGGGGCCTGGTCGGACGGGGCGGGCTCTGCCGACGGGCCGGGCGGACGAGGCCCTGCAACGCGTGGCCGGGCAGTCGGCGGCCGGGCCGGGGCGGCCTCTGCCCGGGCGGGCCGGGTCCGGATGGGCGGGCCCGCCGAACGGCGTGCCGCAGGGCACGCCGGGCCGACCGACGGCCAGGCCCTCACGGGCAGATCCGCCGCCGGTGTGTCTCAGACGTGCCGGGTCGGCGACCACGCGGCCCGACCGACGGGTCCACGACATGGCGGGCCCGGCAGCCCACCGGACCCGGCGGACGAGTTCGCCGGCCGCATGCTTCATGGCCCCGGCCCCGCGGACCACGCCCCCCGCGAGCAGGCCCACCCGCCGGCCCACCCACGACACACCCCGCCGGCACCCCACCTGGCCCGGCAGACGAGTTCACCGGGCCGCGTGGTTCAGGGCACGCCGGGCCGGCGGGCGACTGGCCCCGGCGGGCGGCGGGGGCCCGGGGCGCGGTGCCGTTCTCCTTCGTGGGGCGGGCCCGTTCAGGGGAACCGGGCGGTGAAGGGGCGTGAGGGTGGGGGGAGCGGTCGAGACCTTCTGCCGTGACCGCCGTGACCCTGCCGCTCATCGCGCCGATGCTCGCCACCCCCGGCACGCTGCCGCCGCCGGCCCAGGACGCGCGGTGGGCGTACGAGACCAAGCAGGACGGCCAGCGGGTGATGGTCTACCTGCCCGGTGACGGCAGCGTGCTGCTGCGTGCCCGCTCCGGCGAGGACATCACCGGGGCCTATCCCGAACTGCGGCCGCTGGGCCGTGCCCTGGGCGCCGCGCCCGCCGTCCTGGACGGCGAGGTGCTGGCCCTGGACGCCCAGGGGCGGGCCGACTTCCAGCTGCTGCAGAGCCGGATGGGCCTCGCGCACGCTCCCGGCCGGGCGGCCCGCCGCGCCGCGCAGGTGCCGGTGCACCTGGTGCTGTTCGACGTGCCGTACCTGGAGGAATCCCTGGTACGGCTGCCGTACGTACGGCGGCGGGTGCGCCTGGCGGAGCTGGAGCTGGCCGGGCCGTACTGGTCGACGCCGGGCGCGGTGACCGGGCACGGCGCCGAGGCGCTGCGCGTCACCCGGGAGCACGGCCTGGAGGGCCTGGTGTGCAAACGGCTGGACTCGGTGTACGAGCCAGGGGTGCGCTCCCGCGCCTGGATCAAGATCCGGAACATGCGCGCCGAGGACGTGATCGTCGGCGGCTGGCTGCCCGGCAGGGGGCGGCTGCGCGGACTGCCCGGCGCGGTACTGGTCGGACAGCGTGACGCCGGCGGCCGGCTGCGGTACGTCGGCGGGGTCGGCACCGGCTGGAGCGAGGCGGAGCGCACGGAGCTGGCGGCGCTGCTGCGGGACACGGCGGCCGACCGGTGCCCCTTCGATCCGGCGCCCCGGGTCCCGGACGCGCACTGGGTGCTGCCCCGCCTGGTCGGCGAGGTCAGCTACAGCACCCGTACCCGGGCCGGGATGCTGCGCCAGCCGTCCTGGCTGCGGCTGCGCCCGGATCTGACGCCGCAGGAGTCCGCGGCCGACCTGCCCGAGGACTTCGGCTGAGCCCCGAAGGTCTATCGTGTGCGCATGCCGGTTCCCGAACTGATCCGAATCGTCTCCCGCGACTCACCCATGGCCCTGGCCCAAGTCGAGCGGGTCCGCGCCGAGTTGGCCGTGCTGCACCCGGGTGTGCGCACCGAGGTCGTGCCGGTGAAGACCACCGGCGACAAGTGGCTCGGCGATCTGTCCAAGGTCGAGGGCAAGGGGGCGTTCACCAAGGAGGTGGACGCCGCTCTGCTGGCCGGGGAGGCGGATCTCGCGGTGCACTGCGTCAAGGACGTGCCCGCCGACCGGCCGCTGCCCGCCGGGACGGTGTTCGCCGCGTTCCTGAAGCGGGACGACGTCCGGGACGCGCTGGTGCACCCGGGCGGGCTCACCCTGGACGAGCTGCCGGCCGGTACCCGGATCGGCACCTCCTCGGTGCGTCGCGTCGCCCAACTGGCCGCCACGCACCCGCACCTGGAGTGCGTGCCGTTCCGCGGCAACGCCAACCGCCGGCTGGAGAAGCTCGCCGCCGGCGAGGCGGACGCGCTGCTGCTGGCGGTGTCGGGGCTGGAGCGGATCGGCCGGACCGACGTGATCAGCGAGGTGCTGTCGCCGGAGGCGATGATGCCGCCGATCGGCGCGGGCATCCTGGCCCTGCAGTGCCGCGAGGACGACGCCGACCTGATCGACGCGGTCAGCGGGCTCGGCGACCCGGACACCCACCGGGAGGCTACGGCCGAGCGGATGTTCCTGCATGTGCTGCAGGGACACTGCAACAGCCCGATCGCCGGTTACGCGCGCGTGGACCGCGGCGGGGAACTGTCCCTGCGGGCCTGTGTCTTCACCCCGGACGGCAAGACCCGGCTGAACGCCCACGAGTGGGCGGGCCGGCTCGATCCGGCGACCCTCGGCACCTCGGTCGCGGTGGCGCTGCTGCGGCAGGGCGCCCGGGAGATCATCGACGGCATCCCGCACTGACCGGCGTCAGGCGGTGGTGCCGGGCTCCGTCTGGTCCCGCAGGAAGGCGCTGACCTGGTGGGCCAGACTGCCCTGCCCGGTGCTCGTGGGGGCGGCCGTCGCGGTCGCCTCCAGGGCGCCGATGCCGCCCGCCCACAGCCGGCGCTCGGCCCACTCCTCGTCCACCCGCAGCTGCACCTGGACGTCCACGTGGGTCAGGGCGGCCTCGGGCGCGGCGGCGTAGAGCACGGCGGTGGCCCGGCGCAGCGGGTAGACGTCGAAGCCCTCGATGAACTGCGAGTTGCGCCAGTCGATGAAGGCGCCCTCGCCGTCGGGGCCCACCCGGACGTCGATCTGGCCGTCCTCCAGGTGGATGCCGTAGTG
Organism: Streptomyces sp. NPDC051133; assembly: GCF_040682635.1. NCBI lineage: Bacteria > Bacillati > Actinomycetota > Actinomycetes > Kitasatosporales > Streptomycetaceae > Streptomyces > Streptomyces sp. NPDC051133. The sequence goes on along the minus strand of NZ_JBFBBK010000069.1, from coordinate 25,457 downwards.
GCGCGCGCCACGGTTCTCCACCGTCACCCGGACGCTGAAGTACGTCAGCCCGGCGGCGGCGTCGTCGCGTCCGCGTGGCGGCTCGGCGGCCTCCAGGCGGTGGACGCGGACCCGCAGACCGGCATGCTCGTCGTACTCGTGCCAGTCCCCGACCACGTTCGGCTCGTACACAGTGCCCCTCTCGACCTTCGAGAGCTGCTGTCTATCTGTGTGCTCAGCGCACTGTCAAATGAGCAGAATGCGCTGTGGCCAGCGAATTCACCCGCTTTGATCGGTGATCAAGCGCTGCCCAGGAAGAATCCGTTCGCGGCGGTCCCGGCAGGGGTGCGCGTGCGTGCCGCACATCACGTCCGCGGCAAGATCAGCGGGCGAGCCGGCCGAGCAGTGAGGAGGCCGCGGTGATGCCGAGCGCGGCGGCCACCACCAGCACCCCGAAGTCGGCGCCGAGATGTGCCGGGGTGCCGAGGAGAAGGCCGCGCAGGGCGTCGACTTGATAGCTCAGCGGGTTGACCTTGCTGACGGCCTGCAGCCAGCCCGGCATCACCGATACGGGGTAGAGGGCGTTGGAGCCGAAGAACAGGGGCATGGTGATCGCCTGGCCGAAGCCCATCAGCCGGTCGCGGCTGAGCACGACGCCCGCGATGGTCATCGACAGACAGGAGAAGAACGCCGAGGCGAGGACCACCGCGCCGGCGACACCGAGCAGCTTCAGCGGGTTCCAGGTGAGGGCGACGCCGAGCACGGCGGCGATGACGATCACGACGATCGCCTGGACCAGTGACTTCACCCCGGCGGCGAACGCCTTGCCGGTGATCAGCGCCGAGCGCGGGGTGGGGGTGACGAGGAGCTTGTTGAGGATGCCCGCGTCGCGCTCCCAGATGATCTGGATGCCGTAGAAGATGGCGATGAACATCGCGGACTGGGCGATGATGCCGGGCGCCATGTAGTCGATGTACGGGATGCCGCCGGTGGGTATCGCGCGGATACGGGTGAAGGTCTGACCGAAGATCAGCAGCCACAGGGCGGGCTGCACCGCGCGGGTGTACAGCTCGGTGCGGTCGTGGCGCAGCTTCTGCAGCTCGACGGCGCACAGGGCGACGACCCGGGCGGGCAGCAGCCGCCAGCCGGCGCGGGGCCGGGGCGGGGTGAGCAGCAGCTGCGTGCCCTCAGCCGACGCGGTGCGCGGTACGGCGGGTGCTTCGGACATCGCGGAAACCTCCTCCGGAGGGGGCGTCGAGACCACTTCCGGCGACGTCGCGGAAGACGTCCTCCAGCGTGGGCAGGATGGCGGTGCCGCGGCGCTCGGCGAGGCCCCGGCGCAGCTCGGCCGGGGTACCGAGGGCGCGGATACGGCCGCGGTGCATCAGGCCGACCCGGTCGCAGTACTGGTCGGCCTCGTCCATGTAGTGGGTGGTGACGAGGACGGTCATGCCGGTGGCGGCGCGGACGGCGTTGATGTGCTCCCAGACACCGGTGCGGGCGATCGGGTCCAGGCCGATGGTGGGCTCGTCGAGGATGAGCAGACGGGGGGCGCTGACCAGGGCCTGGGCGAGTTCGAGCCGGCGGACCATGCCGCCGGAGTAGGTGCCGGCGAGCCGGTCGGCGGCCTCGGCGAGGCCGACGGCGTCGAGGGCCTGCGCGACGCGTGCGGCCCGCTCGCGCCGGGGCACGTCGAAGACGCGGGCGAACAGGGCGACGTTCTCGCGGCCGGTGAGCCCGCTGTCGGCGGACAGCTGCTGCGGGACGTATCCGAGGAGCCGCCGGACCGCCATCCGCTCCTTCGCGGCGTCGCGGCCGAAGACACGGACCGTCCCGGCGGGCACCGGCAGGAGGGTGGTGATGCACCGGATGGCGGTGGTCTTCCCCGCCCCGTTGGGTCCGAGCAGCCCGAACACCTCCCCCTCGCGCACCCCCAGCTCGAGCCCGTCGACGGCCCGGGTGTCCCCGAAGCAGTAGGCCAGCGCGGCGCAGGTGACGGCTTCGGCGCGGTCGTCCGCGCAGCCGGCGGATTCCGTGGGAGTGCGCAACGTGTCCGCCGCGTCGGCCGGGGTGACCGAGAACCCGGTTCCGGCGGCTTCGGCGGGAGTGGCCGGAGGTCCGGTCGTGGTGGCCGGCGCGGGCGTGGGGTCGCTCGTCATGGTTCCTCCGCCTTCGGCGTGCGGCTGGGCCCGGCGTGGGCCGCGGTCACGGTTCGTCGGGGTCGTCGTGCAGGGACGCGGCCAGCCTGCGCAGGGCCGGCAGGGCCGCGCGCAGGGCCTCGCGGTCGGGCTCGGAGAGCCGGGCGACATGGCGTCCGACCAGGTCGGCGCGGCGGCGCCGCCAGTCCTCGAGCCGGCTCTCGGCGGCCCCGGTCAGCAGCAAGCGGGCGGCGCGCCGGTCGGCGGGGTCGGTCTCCCGGACCAGGTAGCCGTCCCGGGCCAGCTGGTTGACCAGCGTCGACACCGAGTTGCCCGCCAGGTGCAGCTCCCTGGCCGCGTCCGAGATGCCGACACCGGGCCGGGACTCGACCAGCCGCAGCAGCTCCACCTCGGCACCCCGCAGCCGGGGCTCTGCGAGTCCGGCGCGCAGCCGGCGCCGGACCAGCCGCTGGAGCCGTACGAGCGCGTCGGCCAGCTCCTCCGGGAAGGTCCGGGTGGCCGCCGGGGTCTTGCGCACCGCTTCGCGTTCCACTCCTGAAGATTACCTCTGTCACAGAGGTAATGCAGAGCCCGGACAGCCCGAACAGCCCGGACATCCCGGGCATCCCGGACAGCCGATATGTACGTAATTGTTTTGAGATGCCCCGAACGGGGAATGTGACCCTAAGTGCTTCGGACAGGAGGCACGTCCGTGGGACCCGGCATCGCCGGACGCCCCGGTGTCCTATCCATGGTCCGAGTGCACCTCCCACGGTGTCTGTCCATCCAGCACCTGCTGAGAGAGGTGCGCACCATGCGTGTCACCGGCAGCACGAAGCCCCATCCCCATGACGACGCCCCGGACACGGGTGAGTCCTTCGCGCGGCTCGCGCAGCTGCCCGACGGCCCCGAACGGCAGGCGCTCCGGGACGAACTGGTCGAGCTGTGGCTGCCCATGGCGGAGCGGATCGCCGTGCGGTTCCGCGGCCGGGGCGAGGCCCTGGAGGACCTGTACCAGGTGGCCGCGCTGGGCCTGGTGAAGGCCGTCGACCACTACGACCCGGACCGGGGCCGGGCCTTCGAGGCGTACGCCGTCCCCACCATCACCGGAGAGATCAAGCGCCACTTCCGCGACCACATGTGGACCCTGCACGTCCCCCGCCGGGTGCAGGACCTGCGCAACCGGGTCCGCAGCGCCGTGAAGGAGATGGCGCAGACCACTTCCGGCCGTCCCCCCACCGTCGCCGAGATCGCCGCGTTCACCCGGCTCACCGAGGACGAGGTGCGGACCGGCATGGAGGCACTGGAGTGCTTCTCGGCGCTGTCCCTCGATGCCGAGGTGGCCGGCACCGACGGCTACGCGCTCGGGGACTCACTGGGCGGGCCGGACCCGGGGTACGACCTCGTCGTGGACCGGGCGGCGGTCAAACCGTGCCTGGAGGCGCTGCCCGAGCGTGAGCGCACCATCCTCTACCTGCGGTTCTTCGGCGGGATGACCCAGAGCCGCATCGCCGAGCAGCTCGGTATCTCGCAGATGCACGTCTCCCGGCTGCTCAGCGGCTGCTTCGACCGACTCCGCGAGGAGCTGCTCGCGGAGGCCCGCTGAGTCTCACCGTCTCCCGCGGGGCCTCACTCCCCGTCTCCCGCGCGGCCTCACTCCGTGGTCCCGGGTACCTGCGTCGGCCCGTAGCGGTCCAGGGCGTCCTCCAGCTCGGCGCGGACGTCGTCCGGGATGTCGCCCCGGCGCCCCCAGATCAGGATCAGCTCCGCGATGTTGCGCAGCTTGATGTTGGTGTGCTGGGAGACTTCCTTGAGCACCTGCCAGCCCTGGTCCGGCGTCACCCTGCCGAGGGCCACCATCATGCCGATCGCCTGGTCGACGACGGCGTGGGAGGTCACGGCCTCCTTCAACTGGTCGACCTGCGCCTGAAGCTCGACGACGCGGTCCGCATCGGTTCCTCCCATGCTTCCCATCGTCCTCGGTGGCCTGCCCCCCTGCCACCGGGGGTACTCGACAGGCACCCGAGCCCCTTCCGGCCGGACACTGGTGGAAGAACGGTGGCCGCCGGGCCCCGAGAGCAGGACGCGACTGCCATGAACCAAGAGACCCCTGTCAGCGGCGGACCGAGCGCCGGAGGCGGAACGAGACGGAGGGACGTCATGTCGACGCAGTCCGTCTTCGGTGCCCCCTGCTGGGTCAGTCTGACCAGCCGCGACCTGGAGGCCACGCAGGACTTCTACACGGCCGTGCTGGGCTGGCGCTGGCGCGGTGCCAAGCTCGGTGAGCACTTCCGGATCGCGCTCGCGGACGGTGTGCCGGTCGCGGGCATCGCCGCCGTCGCCGCGATGTGGCAGATGGCGGTGGCCTGGACGCCGTACTTCGCCGTGCGGGACGCCGACGTGGCCGTGGCCCGGGCCCGGGAGCGCGGGGGTACGGCGGCCGTCGGCCCGCTGTCCTTCCCGCCCGGCAGGGCCGCCCTGCTCGCCGACCGGGACGGGGCCACCTTCGGGATCTGGCAGGGCGAGCTGGTCTCCAACTGGGAGGTGTGGCGGCGGGCGGCACCGACCTTCGTGCGGCTGCACACCCGCGACGCCTTCGACTCCGCGATCTTCTACGGCGAGATCCTCGACTGGGCGACGGGCGGTTGCGAGGTCGAGTACGCGGACGGCGAGGTGGTGCTGCGCAGTCAGGGCGACATCGTGGCGCGGATCGACTCGGGCGCGGTGGAGGCGGCCCCGGACCCGTCCGTGAGGCCGCACTGGCAGATCCACTTCTCCGTGAACGACGTGCCCGGCTGCGCCCGCGCCGCGGAGAAGCACGGCGGCAGCGTACTGAGCGAGGGCGAGGACGAGGCCATCCTGCGGGACGCCGACGGAGCCCAGTTCACGGTCACCCGCCGGACCCGCTGAGCAGCGGGGCGCCGCAGGACCCGGGACCACGGGACCTGCGGCGCCGGCGACGACGGGAACGTGGCCGGTCGGCTACTTCCCAGTCGCACGAGACCCGCGGGCCCCACGAGCCCCACGGGAACTGCGGCTCCCACCAGCCCCACCGGACCCCCGGGACTTGCGTGACTGCCGTGCGGGGGGAGAGGGGCGTGCGGGCAGCGAGGGACGCGACAGCAGGATCAGGCTGCGCGCCTCCACGCGGAGCCTGGTGCCCGCCTTGCGTTCGCGTTCATCGGGGACGCCGTCCGGGTCGGCGGTGTCGACGAGGGTCGTCCAGCGCTCGCCGAAGGAGTCGTCGGGCAGCCGGAAGTCGACCGGCTCCCAGTAGCCGTTGACGAGCAGCAGGAACGAGTCGTCGACCATGCGGCGTCCGTAGGAGTCGCGTTCGGCGATGGCGTCGCCGTTGAGGAACACCCCGACCGAGTGCGCGTCGTCGCGCTGCCAGTCCCGGTCGGTCATCTCGCGCGCGTCGGGCCTGAGCCACATCAGGTCCGCCAGCGGCTGTTCGGCGTTGGTCGCGGTCTCGCCGCGGAAGAAGCGGCGGCGGCGCAGCACCGGGTGGGCCGCGCGCAGGGCGATCAGATGCCGGGTGAAGTCCGTGAGGGCCTGCTGCTCCTGCGTCGGCTTCCAGTGGATCCAGGACAGGTCGTTGTCCTGGCAGTAGGCGTTGTTGTTGCCCCTTTGCGTGCGGCCGAGTTCGTCGCCGTGGCAGAGCATGGGGATGCCCTGCGACAGCAGCAGCGTGGCCAGCAGGTTGCGCTGCTGGCGGGCGCGGAGTTCGAGGACGGCGGGGTCGCGGGTCTCGCCCTCCGCGCCGCAGTTCCAGGACCGGTTGTGGCTCTCGCCGTCCCGGTTCTCCTCCCCGTTGGCCTCGTTGTGCTTGTCGTTGTACGACACCAGGTCGCGCAGCGTGAAACCGTCGTGCGCGGTGACGAAGTTGACGCTCGCGCGCGGCCGGCGCCGGCTGTGCTGGTAGATGTCGGAGGAGCCGGTCAGCCGGGAGGCGAACTCGCCGAGCGAACCGGGTTCGGCCCGCCAGAAGTCCCGTACGGCGTCCCGGTACTTGCCGTTCCACTCCGACCACAGCGGCGGGAAGTTGCCGACCTGGTAGCCGCCCTCCCCCACGTCCCACGGCTCGGCGATCAGCTTGACGCGGCTGATCACCGGGTCCTGCTGGATCAGGTCGAAGAACGCCGACAGCCGGTCCACCTCGTGGAACTGCCGGGCCAGGGTGGCCGCGAGGTCGAAGCGGAAGCCGTCGACGTGCATCTCGGTGACCCAGTACCGCAGCGAGTCCATGATCAGCTGCAGGACGTACGGGTGCCGCATCAGCAGGCTGTTGCCGGTGCCGGTGGTGTCGTAGTAGTGCCCCCAGTCGCCGTCGACCAGACGGTAGTAGGAGGCGTTGTCGATGCCCCGGAAGGACAGCGTGGGGCCCATCTCGTTGCCCTCGGCGGTGTGGTTGTAGACCACGTCGAGGATCACTTCGAGGCCGGCCGCGTGCAGTGCCTTCACCATCGCCTTGAACTCGTTGACCTGCTGGCCCCGGCTGCCGAAGGCGGCGTAGGCGTTGTGCGGGGCGAAGAACCCGATGGTGTTGTAGCCCCAGTAGTTGGACAGTCCGCGGTCCTGCAGGATGCCGTCCTGCACGAACTGGTGCACCGGCATCAGCTCCACCGCGGTCACGCCGAGCGAGGTGAGGTGCTCGATGACGGCGGGGTGGGCGAGGCCGGCGTAGGTGCCGCGCAGCCGCTCCGGGACCTCGGGGTGGGTGCGGGTCAGGCCGCGGACGTGCGCCTCGTAGATCACCGAGTCCGCGTACGGCGTGCGCGGCGGCCGGTCGTCGCCCCAGTCGAAGTACGGGTCGGTGACCACGCCGAGCATCGAGTGCCCGGCGCTGTCGGCCGGGGCGGGTCCGTCCGGGGCGCGCTCGTACAGGGAGGCGTGGTTGTCGATCTGGCCGTCCACGGCGCCGGCGTACGGGTCGAGCAGCAGCTTCCCCGGATTGCACCGGTGGCCGAGCGAGGGCTGCCAGGGCCCGTGCACCCGGTAGCCATAGCGCTGGCCGGGGGCGATGCCGGGCAGATAGGCGTGCCAGACGAAGCCGTCGACCTCGTACAGCGGGACGGGGGTCTCCGTGCCCGCGTCGTCGAGCAGGATCAGCTCGACACGCTCGGCGACCTCGCTGAACAGGGCGAAGTTGGTGCCCTGCCCGTCGAAGGTGGCACCCAACGGGTAGGGGTGCCCGCTCCACACGGGCACCCCTTCGCGCGTCTTGCGGGGCGTCACAGGCTGCCCTCCAGGGCGTCGTCGACAGCGGCCGCAGGGGCGGCCAGCACCGCCACGGGCTCTTCGCGCGGTACTTGCAGGCCCGTTCGCAGGGTGGGGGCGGGGGCGACGGGCACCAGGGGCACGCGCTCGCCGGAGCGGGCGCGCTGCGAGAACCAGATGATCTTGCTGCCGCTCTCGGAGGCACAGCACCCCCAGCCGTCGCTCATCGCGGCGATGTCCGCGAGACAGGCCCGCAGGTCCTGGTCCGGGCGCAGGTCGGGGTCGTCGTCCCCGAAGGCGGTGATGAGGTGCTGGCCGTTCCACCACATCTCGATCGAGGTGTGCTTGTCGGTCGCGTGCTCGTCGATCGCCCGCAGCAGCAGTTCGGCGCCGCGGCAGACGGGGTCCACGAGGTTCTCGAGGTCCCAGTAGTGGAGATGGGCGGCCAGGATGCGGCTGACCTGTCCCACCCGGTCCGGGCTGACTTCCACGTCGAGGTGGTAGTAGCAGGGCACTGCGGTCTTCATCGTCGCTTGCTCCTCACCGGCGAAGCTCTCGCTCCCCTCGCCCGTCCGGGAGGGATCCCGGATCGCCTGTCCGGGAGAGGTCCCGGACACAAAGCGTGAGCGGTTATCGCTTCAGAGTCACCTCCACGGTGAGGCCACTACGCCATTCGTGCAACACGAGCACCCGACACGCCACACGTTGTTGAAGGTCCAACAAGACGCTGGGTCGTCGTCCGTGCACCATAAGTGAAAGCCTCGATCGCCGTAACGGTGCCGCGCCCACCCCTGCGCGGCCACCACCCGACCGTCGGGAACGCGCCCAGTCGAGAGCGTGGAAGGTGAAGAGGGCCATGCTGCTCCCCGCCAAGGCCGAAGTGGCCCGGCAGTTGCGGCGTTACCGGGCGTGGGAGCGCGTGATGCTCGCCTCGCCCCACGACCGCACGGTCCGGGCCACCTTCGAGGACTCGGGTTACACGCTGTGTGTCCTGATGGGCAAACGCTGCGCCCGCGAGGCCGCGGACGCGGCGGAGCGTTATCTGCGCACCAACCTGGTCACCTACCTGCGCGAGCAGGACGGGCGGCCGCAGCCGCGCCGAGCGGCGAGAAGAGCGTCGCCACCGGAGCGGCGTTCCACGGCGCCAAGCCCCTGACCTGGCACCGTACAAGGCGTTCCCCCACGGGTCCGGCGCGGCCGGCCCGTCTCTCGGATCGCGAAGCCGGGCCGGGTGCCCGGCTTCGCGCACGGCGGAGGTGAGATCCATGCGCAGGACCCCGGCCATCGGCCGTGTACCGGTACGTGACGTCCGGCCGGCCGTGGAGTGCGGCAGGCGCCCGGCGAAAGCGGTGGCCGGGGAGACCTTTCAGGTCACGGCCACCGTGTTCCGCGAAGGGCACGACGCCGTGGGTGCCAATGTGGTCCTGCGTGATCCGAAGGGCCGCCGTGGCCCGTGGACGCCGATGCGCGAACTGTCCCCCGGCAGCGACCTCTGGGGCGCTGACGTCACGCCGGACGCGACGGGCCGCTGGACCTTCCGTGTGGAGGCGTGGAGCCATCCGCTGGCGACCTGGCGGCACACCGCGTCGGTCAAGGTGCCGGCCGGGATCGACACCGGCCTGGTGCTGGAGGAGGGCGCGGAGCTGTACGAGCGTGCCGCCGCCGGGGTGCCCAAGGGCCCGGAGCGCGCCGTCGTCCTGGCCGCCGCGCACGCCCTCGGCGACGACTCCCTGTCGGTCCACGACCGGCTGAAGGCGGCGCTGGCCCCGGAGGTGGAGTCGGTCCTGGCGCGGTATCCGCTGCGGGAGCTGGTCACCGCCTCCGATCCGATGCCGCTGCTGGTGGAGCGCGAACGGGCCCTGTACGGCTCCTGGTACGAGTTCTTCCCCCGCTCCGAGGGCACCGCCGAGCAGCCGCACGGCACCTTCCGCACCGCGGCCCGCCGGCTGGAGCCCATCGCCGCCATGGGCTTCGACGTCGTCTACCTGCCCCCCGTCCACCCCATCGGCACGACGTTCCGCAAGGGCCGCAACAACACCCTCACCCCCGGCCCGCACGACGTGGGCGTGCCCTGGGCGATCGGCTCGCCCGAGGGCGGCCACGACGCCGTCCACCCCGGCCTGGGCACCCTGGAGGACTTCGACTTCTTCGTCGCCGAGGCCCGCAGGCTGGGCCTGGAGGTGGCGCTCGACTTCGCGCTGCAGTGCTCCCCGGACCATCCGTGGGTGCACAAGCACCCGGAGTGGTTCCACCACCGCCCGGACGGGACGATCGCCTACGCGGAGAACCCGCCGAAGAAGTACCAGGACATCTACCCGATCGCCTTCGACGCGGACATGGACGGGCTGGTCGCGGAGACCGTCCGCGTGCTGCGGCACTGGATGCGGCACGGGGTGCGGATCTTCCGGGTCGACAACCCGCACACCAAACCGGTCGTGTTCTGGGAGCGGGTGATCGCCGAGATCAACCGCAAGGACCCGGACGTGATCTTCCTGGCGGAGGCGTTCACCCGGCCGGCGATGATGCACACCCTCGCCCAGATCGGTTTCCAGCAGTCGTACACGTACTTCACCTGGCGCAACACCAAGCAGGAGCTGACGGAGTACCTCAGCGAGCTGACGGGCGAGGCGGCGGCCTGGATGCGGCCGAACTTCTTCGCCAACACCCCCGACATCCTGCACGCCTACCTCCAGCACGGCGGCCGGCCCGCCTTCGAGGTCCGCGCGGTGCTGGCCGCGACCCTCTCCCCCGCCTGGGGCATCTACAGCGGCTACGAACTGTGCGAGAACACCCCCCTCCGGGAGGGCGGCGAGGAGTACCTCGACTCCGAGAAGTACCAACTCAAGCCACGCGACTGGCAGAAGGCCGAGCAGGAGGGGCGGACGATCACGCCCCTCATCACCCGCCTCAACGACATCAGGCGGCGGCACCCCGCGCTACAGCGCCTGCGCAATCTCCGCTTTCACCAGACCGACAACGATGCCGTGCTCGCCTACAGCAAGAGCACGGGAACGGACACGGTCGTCGTGGTCGTCAACCTCGACCCGCACCACACCCAGGAGGCCACGGTCTCGTTGGACATGCCGCAACTCGGCCTGGACTGGCACGCCACCCTGTCCGTGCACGACGAACTGACGGGTGAGACGTACCACTGGGGCAGGACCAACTACGTGCGTCTGACGCCCGGCAGCGCGCCGGCGCACGTGCTCCACGTCGGGCGATCGACGCCCCAGAACGGAGGGCCCGCAGCCTCATGACCGTCAACGAACCCGTACCGGACACCTTCGAGGACACACCCGCCAAGGACCGGGACCCCGAGTGGTTCAAACGCGCCGTCTTCTACGAGGTGCTCGTCCGCTCCTTCCAGGACAGCAACGGCGACGGCGTCGGCGACCTGAAGGGCCTCACCGCCAAGCTCGACTACCTGCAATGGCTCGGCGTGGACTGTCTGTGGCTGCCACCGTTTTTCAAGTCACCGCTGCGGGACGGCGGGTACGACGTCTCCGACTACACCGCCGTCCTCCCGGAGTTCGGCGACCTCGCCGACTTCGTGGAGTTCGTGGACGCCGCCCACCAGCGCGGCATGCGCGTGATCATCGACTTCGTCATGAACCACACCAGCGACCAGCACCCGTGGTTCCAGGAGTCCCGCAAGAACCCCGACGGCCCGTACGGGGACTTCTACATGTGGGCGGACGACGACAAGCAGTACGAGGACGCGCGGATCATCTTCGTCGACACCGAGGCGTCCAACTGGACCTTCGACCCCGTGCGGGGCCAGTACTACTTCCACCGCTTCTTCTCGCACCAGCCGGACCTCAACTACGAGAACCCGGCCGTGCAGGAGGAGATCCTGGCCGCCCTGCGCTTCTGGCTGGACCTGGGCATCGACGGCTACCGCCTGGACGCGGTCCCCTACCTCTACGCGGAGGAGGGCACCAACTGCGAGAACCTGCCGGCGACCCACGAGTTCCTCAAGCGGGTGCGCAGGGACATCGACGCGATGTACCCGGACACCGTGCTGCTGGCGGAGGCCAACCAGTGGCCGGAGGACGTCGTCGACTACTTCGGCGACTACGCCTCCGGCGGCGACGAGTGCCACATGGCGTTCCACTTCCCCGTGATGCCGCGCATCTTCATGGCCGTACGCCGGGAATCCCGCTACCCGGTCTCGGAGATCCTGGCCAAGACACCGGCCATCCCCGACAACTGCCAGTGGGGGATCTTCCTGCGCAACCACGACGAGCTGACCCTGGAGATGGTCACCGACGAAGAGCGCGACTACATGTGGGCCGAGTACGCGAAGGACCCGCGGATGCGCGCCAACATCGGCATCCGCCGCCGCCTCGCGCCCCTGCTCGACAACGACCGCAACCAGATCGAGCTGTTCACCGCCCTGCTGCTCTCCCTGCCCGGCTCACCGATCCTCTACTACGGCGACGAGATCGGCATGGGCGACAACATCTGGCTCGGCGACCGCGACGCGGTGCGCACGCCGATGCAGTGGACACCCGACCGCAACGCCGGCTTCTCGACGTGCGACCCGGGACGGCTCTACCTGCCCACGATCATGGACCCGGTCTACGGCTACCAGGTCACCAACGTCGAGGCCTCCATGTCCTCCCCGTCCAGCCTGCTGCACTGGACGCGCCGCATGATCGAGATCCGCAAGCAGAACCCCGCCTTCGGCCTCGGCTCGTTCACCGAACTGCAGTCCTCCAACCCGGCGGTGCTCGCCTTCCTGCGCGAGTACGGCGACGACCTGGTGCTGTGCGTGAACAACTTCTCCCGCTTCGCCCAGCCCACCGAACTGGACCTGCGGGCCTACGACGGGCGGCACCCGGTCGAGCTGATCGGCGGGGTCCGCTTCCCCGCCATCGGTGAACTGCCCTACCTGCTGACCCTGCAGGGCCACGGCTTCTACTGGTTCCGGCTCACCCGAGTCGCATCCCGCATCGGTCGCCGCCGCTGAGCACACGGCGCCGAGGAAAGGACGCGTCACCATGCCGAAGACCATCACGGTCCGACCGAGAACGGCGACCGGCCTCGACGGGCCCCTGACGTCGCTGGGCGGGCTGCTGCGCGATTGGCTGCCGAGGCAACGCTGGTTCGCGGGCAAGGACCGGCCCGTCACCGATCTGTCGGTGCTGTCCGTCACCGAGCTGTTCCCGGGCTGCCTGCACCTGCTGGTGCACGCCTCGCACGCGCCGGTGCCCACGCCCGGCGGCACCCCGCTGCCCGGTGACTGCTACCAGCTGGTGCTGGGCCTGCGCGAGCGCCTCGCGCCGCGCCTGGAGCGGGCGTTCATCGGGCGGGCCGTGGAGGGGCCGCTGGCCGGGCTCATGGTCTACGACGCGCTGCACGACCCGCGCTCGGCCCATCTGCTGCTGGAGCGGCTGCGTCGGCCGGGCGCGGCGGGGCCGCTGCGGTTCGAGGCGGACCCGGCCGTCGAGGTGCCCGGGGGGCTGCCGCCGCGGCTGCTGGACGCCGAGCAGTCCAACACCTCGATCGTGTACGGCGACGCGTACATCCTGAAGCTGTTCCGCCGGATCCAGCCGGGGGTCAATCCGGACCTGGAGGTGTCCGCGGCACTGGCCGAGCAGGGGTGCACCCGGGTGCCCGCACCGGTGGCGTGGTTCGGTACGACGGCGCCGCGCCCGGCCACGCTCGGGGTGCTGCAGCCGTTCCTGCCGGACGCGACCGATGGCTGGACGCTGGCGCTGCGGGCGCTCGCGGCCGGCGACGACTTCACCGCCGAGGCCCGTGAGCTGGGCCGGGCCATGGCCGAGGTGCACCTGGCGCTGGCGGAGGCCCTCCCGCCGGCCGGACGGGGCGAACACGGCCGTATCGCGCAGGAGATGTGCGCACGACTGGAGGCCACCGCGCACGCCGTGCCGGGGCTGCGGCCCTACGTGCCGGGGCTCCGGGCGGCGTTCGCGGCGCTCGCCACGTGCGACGCCGGGCCGCCCGCCCAGCGCATCCACGGCGATCTGCACCTCGGGCAGGTGCTGCGGGCCGGCCGTGACTGGTTCGTCATCGACTTCGAGGGCGAGCCGTCCCGGCCGCTCGCCGAGCGGCGGGCCCCGCAGTCCCCGGTGCGGGACGTGGCGGGCATGCTGCGCTCCTTCGACTACGCGGCCCGGCAGCGCCGCCCCTGGCGACCCGAGTGGGCGCGCCGCTGCCGGGAGGCGTTCTGCGCGGGCTACGCGGCCCGCGCGGGCTGGGATCCCCGTAAGAAGCACGCGCTGCTGCGCGCGCACGAGACCGACAGGGCGGTGTACGAGGTGCTGTACGAGGCGAGACACCGGCCGGACTGGCTGCCTGTTCCGATGGCCGCGATCAAGCGGCTCGCCGTGTGGGGAGGCTGACGATGGCACTGCGCGACACCGCGCTTCCGGAGTCCGCGGGTCCCGCGCCGGCCACGGCCGTGCCGCTGGACCCCGCCGACCGCGACCGCCTGCTCGGCGGCGCGCACCATGATCCGCATGCCCTGCTCGGCGCCCACCCGGTGCCGGGCGGCACGCTGTTCCGGGCGCTGCGCCCGAACGCCCGTGCGGTGAGCGTCGTGGTCGAGGGCGTGCGCACACCGCTCCGTTCGGAGGGCGGCGGTCTGTTCGCGGCCGTCCTGCCGTACCCGGAGATCCCGTCGTACACGCTGCTGGTGGGTTACGACGACGCTGAGCAGGAGGTGCACGACCCGTACCGCTTCCTGCCCGCGCTGGGCGAGCTGGACCTGCACCTGATCCGGGAGGGCCGGCACGAGCAGCTGTGGCGGGCGCTCGGGTCCGAGCCGATGACCCACCAGGGCGTGGCCGGCACCCGCTTCACCGTGTGGGCGCCGAACGCCCAAGGGGTGCGGGTGGCCGGGGACTTCACGTACTGGGACGGCACCCAGTACCCGATGCGCTCGCTCGGCGCCTCGGGGGTGTGGGAGCTGTTCCTGCCCGGGATCGGCGAGGGCACCCGGTACAAGTTCGAGATCACCTCCCGGTACGGCCACCGGTTCCTCAAGGCCGACCCGATGGCGCGGCGCACGGAGGTGCCGCCGGACACGGCGTCGGTCGTCACGGCGTCGGGGTACGTGTGGGGTGACGCGCAGTGGATGGCGCACCGCGGTGACACGCCCGTGCACCAGGCGCCGTTCTCCGTGTACGAGGTGCATCTGCCGTCCTGGAAGCCCGGCCTGTCCTACCGTCAGCTGGCCGAGGAACTGCCCGCGTACGTCAAGGAGATGGGCTTCACGCACGTCGAGCTGATGCCGGTCGCCGGGCACCCGTTCAGCGGCTCCTGGGGCTATCAGGTCACCTCCTACTACGCGCCCACGCCCCGGCTCGGCTCGCCGGACGACTTCCGGTACTTCGTGGACGCCTGCCACCGGGCCGGCCTCGGCGTGATCATGGACTGGGTGCCGGCGCACTTCCCCAAGGACGACTGGGCGCTGGCCCGGTTCGACGGGGATCCGCTGTACGAGCCCGGGGACGACCGGCGGGCGGAGCATCCGGACTGGGGGACGTACGAGTTCGACTTCGGGCGGACCGAGGTGCGCAACTTCCTCGTGGCGAACGCCGTGTACTGGTGCGAGGAGTTCCACATCGACGGGCTGCGGGTGGACGCCGTCGCCTCGATGCTCTACCTCGACTACTCGCGGGACTCCGGCCAGTGGGAGCCGAACGTGTTCGGCGGGCGGGAGGACCTGGACGCGGTGGCCTTCCTGCAGGAGATGAACGCCACCGTCTACCGGCGCTGCCCGGGCGTGGTCACCATCGCCGAGGAGTCCACCGCGTGGGACGGGGTGACCCGGCCGACGGACAGCGGCGGGCTCGGCTTCGGGCTGAAGTGGAACATGGGCTGGATGCACGACTCGCTCCAGTACATCCAGAAGGAGCCGGTGCACCGCAAGTACCACCACGACGAGATGACCTTCTCGATGGTGTACGCCTACAGCGAGAACTACGTGCTGCCGATCTCCCACGACGAGGTGGTGCACGGCAAGCAGGCGCTGGTGTCGAAGATGCCGGGCGACTGGTGGCAGCGGCGCGCGAACCACCGCGCCTACCTGGGCTTCATGTGGGCCCACCCGGGCAAGCAGCTCCTCTTCATGGGACAGGAGATCGCCCAGGGCGCCGAGTGGTCCGAGGCGCACGGCCCCGAGTGGTGGCTGCTCGACGACGGCTACGCGTCCGCCGGCGACCACCGCGGTGTGCAGCGTCTGGTGCGGGACCTGAACGTCCTGTACGGGGCGACGCCGGCGCTGTGGCAGCGGGACACCGACCCGGGCGGCTTCCGGTGGCTGCTGTGCGACGCCGCGGACGACAACGTCTTCGCGTTCCTGCGGTTCGCCGCGGACGGGTCACCGCTGCTGGCCGTGTCGAACTTCTCCCCCGTGGTCCGGCACGACTACCGGCTGTGGGTGCCCGACGGCGTGCCGGCCTGGCAGGAGAGGCTCAACACCGACGACGTCCGCTACGGCGGCAGCGGGATCACCGCCGCGGGGCCGGCCAAGCCCGAGGACGGGTTCCTGAGCCTCACCCTGCCGCCGCTGGCCACGCTGTTTTTGACCCCTGAGCACTGAGAGCCGCAGGTGTCGGCGGCCGTCCCGGGGGCAGTCGGGGTCGTACAGACCCACGACTGCCCCCGAGGCACGGACTGAAGAAGGGCGGCCCCCCGTGCGCACCGTAGGAGTGGAGGAGGAACTCCTTCTGGTCGATCCGGCCAGTGGCGACCCGAAGGCGCTGGCCGCGGCCGTGCTCGCCCGTGCCGCCCACGAGGATCCCGGACAGGACGTGTTCGAGAAGGAGCTGTTCGGGCAGATGCTGGAGTTCGCCACGCATCCGCAGTCGGACATGGGGGACCTCGGCGCGGAGATCGTTCGCTGCCGCAAGGAGGCGGCCGGGTACGCAGGGCGGTTCGGCTGCGCGGTCGCCGCGCTCGCCAGCTCCCCGCTGCCCGTCAGCCCCTCGCTGACCGTGAACGACCGGTATCTGTGGCTGGCCGACCGGTACGGGGTCGGCACCCGGGACCAGCTCGTCTGCGGCTGCCATGTGCATGTTTCGGTGGAGTCCGACGAGGAGGGCGTCGCGGTCCTCGACCGGCTCAGGCCGTGGCTGCCCGTGCTGGCCGCGATCAGCGCCAACTCGCCGTTCTGGCAGGGCGGTGACACCGGCTACGCCAGTTATCGCACCCGGGTGTGGGAGCGCTGGCCGTCGGCCGGGCCGACGGAACTGTTCGCGTCTCCCGAGCGGTACCACCGGCGTGTGAAGGACATGGTGGCCACCGGCGTCATCCTCGACGAGGCGATGGTCTACTTCGACGCACGCCTGTCCGCCCACTATCCGACGGTGGAGGTGCGGGTGTCGGACGTGTGCCTGTGCGCGGAGACCGCCGTGCTGATCGCCACGCTGACCCGCGCCCTGGTGGAGACGGCCGCACGCGACTGGCGGGCGGGCCGGCCTCCGCTGGACCACAGCGTGAGCCTGCTCCGGCTGGCCGCCTGGCAGGCCGCGCGCTCCGGTGTGGAGGAGGATCTGCTGGATCCCGTGACGATGGAGCCGAGGGCCGCCCGGGACGTCCTGTGGTCTCTGCTGGAGTACGCCGGGGACGCGCTCACCGACACCGGCGACGCGGCCCAGGCCGAACAGGGCCTGGCCACCCTGCTGAGCCGCGGCAACGGCGCGCGGGAGCAGCGCACGCTGCTGGAGCGCACCGGCAGTCTGCGGGAGGTCGTCACCGAGTGCGTGCACCGCACGCAGGGCTGAGCGACGGCGTCACAGGATCAGGGCCAGGGCGTAGGCCAGGAAGAAGGCCGCGATCAGCACGACGAGGATCAGGATCAGCGTCAGCGGCGCCTTGGCCCACCCTCTGCGCTGGACGTGCGGCTCCCGGGGCCCGGCCTCGGGCAGGCTGCTCTCGGCGGGCGGGGTCTCGCCGGGCGGGACTCCGCCTCCGGGTTCCAGCCCTGTGGTGCGTTCGGGTTCCGGATCGGGGTTCACATGACTCATGTCTGCCGAGTCCCCAGGACACGCCCACATCATCAGCCGATCACGACTTCACCGTAACGGGCACCGAACGCTGCCACCTGGGCTACATTCGAGCACCGCCGACACCGAGCCGGTCGGCGGAGTGACCCTCCGTACACCCCGGGAGCAGCGCATGCGGGACGTCGCCCTCGCTCCAGCCGTCACCCCCTCGCTCACCGGCGGCCTCGCCGACAGCGTCTTCGACACGGCGGACCTGAGCCCCACCCTGCCCCTTCTCGCACGCCGCGCCGACCCCGCCGCCGGCCGGTGGGAGGAGGTGACGGCGGTCGAGGTGCGGGACGAGGTGGTCGACCTGGCCAAGGGGCTGGTCGCCGCCGGGATCTCGCCCGGCCACCGGGTGGCCCTGATGGCCCGCACCCGCTACGAGTGGACGGTGCTCGCCCACGCGCTGTGGGCCGTGGGCGCCGAGGTCGTCCCCATCCACCCGGCCGCCGCGCGCGACCAGGTCGAGTGGATCCTGCGGGACGCCGGCTGCGTGGCCGTCGTCGTCGAGGACGAGCAGGGCGCCATGACCGTCGGCACGGTGTGCGCCGGGCTGCCGCGGCTGCGCCACGTCTGGCAGCTGGACGCGGACGCGCTGCCCGAACTCGCGGCCCGGGGCGCGGACGTGCCGTACACCACCGTGGAGTCGCTGCGCCGGATCGTGCTGCCGGACGCCACGGCGGCCGTCGTCTACACCTCCGGGACCTCCGGCCGCCCGCAGGGCTGCGCCCTGAGCCACCGGGGCCTGGCCTACCCCTGCGACACCCTGCTCGCGGGCTGGGCGCACACGGCGGCTCCCCCGGGCGAACGCCCGTCCGTGCTGGCCTGTCTGCCGTTCTCCCACGTCTACGGCATGATGATCATGCTCACGTGTGTACGCGGCGGGGTCCTGATGGGGCACGAGCCGGAGCTGACCGAGGCGGCGCTGGCGTCGGCGCTGAGCACGTTCCGCCCGACGTATCTGTACGGCGTTCCCTCGGTGTTCGAGAAGCTCTACAAGAAGTTCCTGCGCACCGCGGACCAGGCGGGCCGCGGGGCCCTGTTCGAGCGGGCCGCGCAGACGGCGCGGGACTTCGCCGGGGCCGAGGAGCGCCGGCGGCTGGGCACCGGGCCGGGACCCGGGCTGGAGCTCAGGCTGCAGCACGCTCTGTACGAGCGGACGGTGTACCGCAGGCTGCGGGCGGCGCTCGGCGGCCGGGTGCTGCGCGGCACGTCCGGCGGTTCGTCGCTCAGCCGTGAACTGAGCCTGTTCTACGAGGGCATCGGGCTGTACATCCACGACGGGTACGGCCTCACCGAGACCTCCGGCGGGATCACCATGCAGCCGCTCGGCCGGGAGAAGTCCGGGACCGTGGGCCGGCCGCTGCCGGGCACCGAGGTGCTGGTGGCCGACGACGGGGAGATCCTGGTGCGCGGGCCGTCGGTGTTCCAGGGCTATGTCGGCGACGAGCTAGCGACCCGGGCCGCGCTGCGCGGCGGCTGGCTGGCCACCGGGGACATCGGGCGGCTGGACTCCGAGGGCTATCTCACGATCACCGGGCGGAAGAAGGACATCATCGTCACCAGCGGCGGCAAGAGCGTCGCCCCGGCGCCGCTGGAGCAGCGGCTGCGGCTGCACCCGCTGGTCCACCAGGCGGTCGTCATCGGTGACGACCGGCCGTGTGTCGGCGCGCTGATCACGCTGGACCCGGAGTTCCTGGCGCACTGGCGGGCCGGCCTCACGCTGCAGGGCGACACCTCCGGCCGGGAGACGCGCGAGGAGTACGCCCTGCGGGAGGAGATCGCGCGGGCCGTGGCCTCCGCCAACAGCGCCGTGTCCCGCGCGGAGTCGATCAGGGTCTACCGTGTCCTCCAGGATTCCTTCGCACCGCACAACGGACTGCTCACGCCGTCGATGAAGCTGCGCCGGGACGCGATCGTGCGGCACTACGCCGGGGAGATCGACGCCATGTATCTGGCGCGTTCCCGGGCGGGGCGCGGTCCGCAGGAGCCTGCCGACTGGGACGATCCGGACGACGTCTTCCGCTGAGGAGGTGTACCCGCACCGAGCGCCGGGCAGGGGCGGACGGATAGCCTGCCCGGCTGTGGGAACCCGCAGCGCAGGGAGAGACCGGCGACTATGACCGTTCCGCCGGCAGGAGCCGCACAGGGCGCCTGGCCGGCCGGAACCGGGGAAGCGAGATGGCGACGGAGCCGCGTTGGGACGACACACCGCCCGCGGAGGACAGGAACGAGCGGACGTTCTCCTTCCCGGGTGAGCTGCGCAACGTCACGGAGGCGCGGCTCGCCGCGGAGGACTTCCTCTGTGACCTCGCCCGGGACGCGCCGCCGGGTGCGCACGAGTACTGGGACGACATCCTGCTGGTGGTGACGGAGCTGGCCGCCAACGTGATCCAGTACGCGCCCGGGCCGTTCGCGCTGCGGATGCGCCGCACCTTCGACGGGGTGCACGTGACGATGCGGGACACGAACACGGTCACACCGGAGCCCCGCCCCTTCCATCCGCGCACGGGCGGTGGCGGCATCGGCTGGCACCTGGTGCACACGCTGTGCACCCAGGTCAGCGTGGTGGTCCACGACGAGGGCAAGGACATCCACGTCTTCCTGCCCTGGTGACGGCGCGCCGGGAGGCCGGCCGGCGGCGACCGGAGCGCGTGTGCGACGTGTATCCGTGCGACAACCGGTTACTCCCTTCCAGCCGGGGCATGCTGGTGCTCACGCGTTCGTCTGCCTGCCGCGCCCAGCTGGCGGGACGGCCAGGGGCACGGTGGGATCGACGTTGGTGCACAGCGATCCAGGGCATGCGAACGGCGTCGAGTCGGACCGCCTGGAGCCGCAGAGAGGGATGGACACCGTGACACGACCCAGGATCCTGGTGGTTGGCGCAGGCTTCGCCGGAGTCGAGTGCGTCCGCCGCCTGGAGCGCAAACTCGCCCCCGACGAGGCCGACGTCACCCTGGTGACGCCGTTCTCCTACCAGCTCTACCTGCCACTGCTGCCTCAGGTCGCCTCCGGCGTGCTCACGCCGCAGTCGATCGCCCTGTCCCTGCGCCGCAGCAGGAAGTACCGCACCCGGATCATCCCGGGCGGCGCGATCGGGGTGGACCTGAAGGCCAAGGTGTGCGTCGTCCGCACCATCACCGACAAGATCGTCAACGAACCGTACGACTACATCGTGCTGGCACCGGGCAGTGTGACCCGCACCTTCGACATCCCGGGGCTCACCGAGCACGCCTTCGGGATGAAGACCCTGGCCGAGGCCGCCTACATCCGCGACCACGTCATCGCGCAGCTCGACCTGGCCGACGCCAGCGACGACCCGGCCGAGCGGGCCGCACGGCTGCAGTTCGTGGTGGTCGGCGGCGGGTACGCCGGCACCGAGACCGCCGCCTGCCTGCAACGGCTCACGCACGCCGCCGTCCAGCGCTATCCGCGGCTGGACCCGGGCCTGATCAAGTGGCACCTGATCGACATCGCGCCCAAACTCATGCCGGAGCTGGGCGAGAAGCTCGGGCGCAGTGCGCAGGAGATCCTGAAGCGGCGCGGGGTCGATGTCTCGCTCGGGGTGTCGATCGACAAGGCCGGTGCGGAGGAGGTCACCTTCACCGACGGACGGGTGGTGCCGACGCACACCCTGATCTGGACGGCCGGTGTGGTCGCCAGCCCGCTGATGGCCACGCTCGGCGCGGAGACCGTACGGGGCCGGCTGGCCGTCACCGCCGAGATGTGTCTGCCGGGCCACGACGGGGTGTTCTCGCTCGGCGACTCGGCCGCCGTGCCGGATCTGGCCAAGGGCGACGGCGCGGTCTGCCCGCCCACCGCCCAGCACGCCATGCGCCAGGGCAGGCACGTCGCCGAGAACGTCATCGCGACCCTGCGGGGCCAGGCCATGCAGCCGTACGTGCACAAGGACCTCGGGCTCGTCGTCGACCTCGGCGGCAAGGACGCGGTGTCCAAGCCGCTCGGCATCGAGCTGCGCGGGCTGGCGGCCCAGGCGGTGGCCCGCGGCTACCACTGGTCGGCGTTGCGCACCAACGTGGCCAAGGCGCGGGTGATGACCAACTGGCTGCTGAACGCGGCGGCGGGCGACGATTTCGTCCGCACCGGCTTCCAGGCCCGCAAGCCGGCCCGGCTGAAGGACTTCGAGTACACCGACTCGTACCTGACGCCGGAACAGGTCCGGTCCTGCGTGGAGGGCAAGGCGATCGAGAGTCCCTGATCCGATCCGGAGCACCGAGGACCGCCGATCGTCCCCCAGCGGGCCGGCGGTCCTCCCCTGTGTTCGGCGTGCGGGCGAGTCCGGGCCGGCGTGCGATGCTGGGTCGTAGATCGATTTCCGGCACGGGAGAGAGCACGGCGGCGTGAGGACAGCGGGACGGTCGGGACGGGTACGGATGTGGGACCGGCTCGCGGCGTCCGATCCCGGGCTGCTCCGGCTCACGGCGGGACTGCGCACGGTCACCGCCATCGCCCTCACCCTCGCCGTCCTCGCCGTCCTGCGGGTGCCGGTGCCCCAGCTGGTCGCGGGCGCCATGGCGGCGATGGTGGCCACCTTCGCCGTGCGGGAGAAGCAGCGCTCGCCCCAGGCCGTCACGCTGGCCCTCGGTCTGCCCGTGGCGCTGGCCTCACTGTCGCTGGGCGCGCTGCTCAACCAACGGGTCGTCGCCGGGGACCTGTTCTTCGTCGTCCTCATCTCCTGCGCGGTCTACGGCCGCCGGTTCGGGGACCGCGGTACGGCGCTGGGGCTGATCGGGTTCCAGATCTACTTCCTCTCGCTGTTCGTGCACGCGACGAGCGCCACGCTGCCCGCGCTGTACGGCGTCCTGTGCGTGGCGTTCGTGTGCAGCGCCGCCGCCCGGTTCGTGCTGCTGCCACAGACCCCGGCGGGCACGCTGGACCGGCTGCGGCGGGCCTTCCGCGCCCGGCTCGGGCAGCTGATCGCCAGCCAGGCCGAACTGCTGGACGCCGGGCCGGGCGACGTGGAGAAGGTCCTCGAGGAGCTGCGCACCGGTACCGCGCGGCTGCACGAGACGGCGCTGATGATCCAGGGCCGGCTGGAGGACGGCACCTCCGACGAGGCGGTGGCCCGGCTGCTGCAGCGCCGGACCGCGGACGCCGAGATCACCGCGGAACGGCTGGGGCTGCTGCTGCTCACCGCGCGCAGCGCCCAGCGGACCGACACCCTCACCCTGCACCTGCCCGGCGCTCCGCTGCCCCTGGGGGGTGAGCTGCCGGTGCGGGACGACGCGACGGCCGCGCTGCGCCGGGACCTGCGGGCGCTGCGGATGCTGGCGCTGCGGCCGTCATGCGAGGCGTCGGGGACCGCGCTCGCCCAGGTCCGCAACCGGCTGCTCGGCTACCGCGACGAGGAGAACCTGCCCGAGGCGTCCCCGGCCGTGCAGGACGTCTTCCGTGGCCTCGGCGAGGCCGCCCGGGCCGCGCTGGGGCTGCGGCTCGCGCTCGACGGGCCGCAGGACGAGTCCGCGGACAGCCCGGCGACCACCCGCTCGCGCGAGGAGCTGGACGCGGAGGACGCCGCGATCGAGGCCGGTGAGGAGAGCGAACCGGAGCAGCCGGAGCCGACCGGCCTGCGGCGGCCCACCACCCGGGCCGCCGTCCAGGTGGCCGTCGGCTCCTCGCTGGCCATCGCCGGCGGCGAGCTGCTGTCCAGCCAGCGCTGGTACTGGGCGGTGCTGACCTGCTGGATCGTGTTCCTCAACACCGCTTCCACCGGCGAGATCCTGGTGAAGGGCTACCGGCGGCTGCTGGGCACGGTGCTCGGTGTCGTGGCCGGTATCGGACTCGCCGGGCTGGTCGGGCACCACACGTGGACGGCGTTCGGCCTGGTGCTCGTGTTCATCTTCGCGATGTTCTACACCGCGCCCCTGTCGTACACGCTGATGTCGTTCTTCGTCACGGCGATGCTGGGGCTGCTGTACACGCTGCTGAACACCTACAGCATGGCGGTGCTGGTGCTGCGGGTGGAGGAGACGGCGCTCGGCGCGGCCTGCGGGGTGATCGCGGCGGCGGTGGTGCTGCCGGTCCACACCGACCGCCGTACCAACGACCTGCTGGTCGCGACGCTCGGCCGGCTCGCGGACGTCACCCGGGGCGCCGTCGACCAGTTGAGCGGTGGCGCGGGCGCCGATCTGATGGAGCGGGCGCGCGATCTGGACCAGGCGCTGGCCGATCTGCGCGGGGCGACCCAGCCGCTGACCCATCCGATCACCCCGCTGCGCTCGCGGCGCGACACCGCACGGTACGTGGTGGCGCTGCTGGAGACGTGCGCGTACCACGCGCGGTCCCTCGCGGCCACGGCCGAGCTGCTGCCGACGCATCCGTCGATCGCGGCGGACCCGCGGCTGCGCGGCGTCTGCGGGCGGATCGTGCACAACATCGAGGCGATCGCCGCGCACGTCGCCGACCCGCGGTCCGAGGCGGAGATCGAGTCCGGCCCCAGCATCGCGTCGATGCTGGAGCCGGGCACCCTGCGCACACCGCGCTACGGCCGGGTCACCGACCGGGTGCTGCGGCATCTGCAGCGCCTGGACGAGGCGGTCTCCGGCCTGGCCCGGCCGCTGGGCCTGGCCGGCGGTCCGGCGCAGCCGACACGGTGACGCCGTGGCGCCCGCCGGGTCAGGCCCGGCCGTCGCCGGTGGGGCGGCGGCCCATGACCTCCTCGCGGACGCGGGCGCAGCTGCGGCTGATCAGCCGGGAGACGTGCATCTGGGAGATGCCGAGCTGGTCGGCGATGCGGCTCTGCGTCATGTCCTCGAAGAAGCGCATGTAGAGGATGGCCCGCTCCCGCTCGGGCAGCCGGCGCAGCCCCTCCTTGGCGGCCTCGCGGTCCACCACGACGTCGTAGGAGGCGTCGGCCGCGCCGAGCGTGTCGGCGAGGCTGTAGCCGTCGTCGCCGCTGGACAGTTCGGCGTCCAGGGACAGGGTGCTGAAGCTCTCCAGCGCCTCCATGCCCGCGGCGACGTCCTCCTCCGAGAGGCCGGTGTGCGCGGCGACGGCGGCGACGGTGGGTTCGGGGCTGCCGGGGTGCTGGGTGAGTTCCCGGCGGGCCACCCGCACCCGGTTGCGCAGTTCCTGCACCCGGCGGGGCACCCTCAGGGCCCACATCCGGTCGCGGAAGTGCCGCTTGACCTCACCGGTGATGGTGGGCACGGCATAGCTCTCGAAGGCCCCGCGGGACGGGTCGAACCGGTCGATGGCCTTCACCAGCCCGAGCGCCGCCACCTGGCGCAGATCCTCGACGGACTCGCCGCGGTCGCGGAAGCGGCCGGCGATCCGGTGGGCCATCGGCAGCCAGGCGGTGACGAGTTCGTCCCGTACGGCGTCCCGCTCGGGGCCGTCGTCGAGTTCCGCCAGCCGGGCGAACAGCTCCGCGGTCTCGGGCGCGTCGTCGTGGGTCCGCCGGGCGGGTCCGCCCGAGGCGGGGGCCTGCGTGCCGGGACGGCTTGTCGACATGTCGGTCAGCATGCGGAATCGCTCCTGAACGTGGTTTCAGGGCATGGCCGGGAACTCGGGTCCCGGCCTCGGCCCGAACGGTGGTGTCAGGGTTCGCCGCGGGTCAGCCACCCGGCCCGCCAGAGGGGGCCCAGGCAGCCGGGGTGTCCCCGCTGGGCGCGCGCCTCCGGTCCGAAGCACGAGATTCCGTCTGCCCCTCGACCCGGTGGGCAAACGCCGGACCGGCGGAACTTCCGCACCGGTTTCAGTGCAGCGGCACGACGGCCGTGATGCGCTTGCCGCCGCGGGGCAGTTCCGCCACGCTGACGTCCCGCGCCAGCCGGCACACGATGGGCCAGCCACGTCCGCCGGGCGTGAACCGGCCGCGTTCGTCCACGGGCGGGGTCGCCACGGGGACCTCGTCGCTGCGGTCGCTCACCGAGACCCGTACGCCGCCGGCTTCGACGTCGACGTCGAAGCCGGTGATGCCGCCGCCGTGTAGGATCGCATTGGTGGTGAGTTCGGAGGTGACGAGGAGGACGTCCTCCATGGCCTCGGGATTGCAAGCCAGGGCGCGGGCCCGGCATCCCTCGTTCACCGCGTGCCGCACGGTTCTGCGGGCGTCGGCCGGCCGGCCCGGCAGCCGGCG
>NZ_JBFBBK010000068.1:0-39254 GCF_040682635.1 Streptomyces sp. NPDC051133 | reverse complement strand
GCAGGTCGGGCAGCGTGTAGACGGGCATGGGTGATCCCCTCCGGAACCTTATTGCAATAAGCTTGCCCGCCGCGCGAACGACCGCGAACGCAGCCTGATCGCCGCGCTGGACGCACGGCTGAACGGCACCGAGGAGGCGGGCAAGGCGGCCCTGCTGCGGCACATCGCCGACCACCCGCGGGACGCGCTGGTGGTGAGCGCGGCCGTACCCACCATCTCGTTCAACGGCGTCACCGGCGCCGAGGAGGCCTGGGCCCTGATCGAGGGCCTGTCCGGCACGTACGGCGCCGACTGGTGGTACCTGGGACAGCTCGCCTTCGTCCGGCAGGAACAGGAACGCTGGCAGGAGGCCGAGGCGCTGGCCGCGCAGGCGCTCACCGCGCGGCCCTCGGCCGGCCACGCCGTCCACGCCCGCAGCCATGTCTTCTACGAGACCGGCGAACACCGTGCGGGACTGGCCTGGCTGGACGACTGGATCCGCCGGTACGGGGCCGACTCCGGCCATTGCGCCCACTTCTCCTGGCACGCCGCGCTGCACGAGCTGATGCTCGACGACCGGCGCGCCGTGCGCCGCCGCTTCCACCGGGAGCTGGGCGCCCGCGAGGTGAGCGGGGGCCGGGTGCTGGTCGACTCGGTCTCGATGCTGTGGCGGGCCCGGGTGACGGGCGGCTGGGGCGGCGAACCACCGCTCACCGGACTGCTGGAGGCGGCTCCCGCGCACTGGCTGGACGCCCCGCCGACGTCCTTCGCCGCCCTGCACGGCGCGCTCGCCCTCGCCACGGCCGGCGACCTCGACGGTCTGGAACGGTTGCGCGCCCATGCCGTGACGCACCACCAGGAGGCCTTCCCGCTGGTGATCGCGCCGCTCTGCGAGGCCCTGGCCGCGGTGCTCCGGGAGAGCTGGCAGGAGGCGGCGCTGCGGCTGTGGCCGCTGCTGCCCGAGCTGGGCCGGGTGGGCGGCAGCAGGGCGCAGCTCGGGGTCGTCGAGGAGACCCTGCTGCACGCCCTGATCGAGGGCGGCGAGCACGACCGGGCCGCGGACCTGCTCGCGGCCCGGCTGGACCGCCGGCCGGCGCCGCTGGACCGCCGGCGGCTGACCGCGGTGAACGGCCTGCGCGCGGCACGGGTGTGAGACACGGCTGAAAGCCCCGGCCGCACCGCCGGCCGAAAGGGCGGTTCCTTCCCGGGAACCGCCCTTTTTCGCTGCCCTTTTCCCCCTCCAGCGGAATGCGACGCTTCATTGACTCTTGTACGACCGCTTCTTGAGGGGATTCCTACATGGTGACGACGGGCGGTTCCCCGGCGAATGGAGAAGTACATGGGCGCGCTGCTCGGTGCCGTCATGAGATCTCTGTGGAAGAACTTCAGCGATGGCCTGATGTGGATGGGGCGGGCGTGGAGCGGAATGGGCCCTCCGCACGAATGGTACGAGTGGGGGGAATTCCGTTTCCCACCGTCCGACCAGCCCTGCCTCCCGCCGTTGACGGAAGAGGAGCTGACCGAATGGGCGGCACTCGTCAAGAACCTGCGATAGGCGCAGAAGCACACCCCGAGGAGGCGGTCGAATGCACAGCAATCTGATAGTGGCCAGAATGGATGCCCGTTCGAGTGCGGAGGTGGCCCGGCTCTTCGGCGCCTTCGACGAGACCGAGATGCCGCACCGCATGGGGACGCGGCGACGTCAGCTCTTCATGTACAAGGGCCTGTACTTCCATCTCCAGGACTTCGACGACGACAACGGCGGGGAGCTGATCGAGGAGGCGAAGGCCGATCCGCGCTTCGTCCGGATCAGCGACGACCTCAAGCCGTTCATCGAGGCCTACGACCCGGCCACCTGGCGGTCCCCCGCGGACGCGATGGCGCGGCGCTTCTACACCTGGGAGTCGGCGTGACCGCCCGGCGGGTGGCCGTCACCGGGGTCGGGGTGGTGGCCCCGGGCGGCATCGGGACCAAGAACTTCTGGGGGCTGCTCAGCGAGGGCCGGACGGCGACCAGGGGAATCACCTTCTTCGATCCCGCGCCGTTCCGGTCCCGGGTGGCGGCCGAGATCGACTTCGATCCGGAGGAGCACGGGCTCGGCCCGCAGCAGATCCGGCGCACCGACCGGGCCGCGCAGTTCGCCCTCGTGGGCACCCGCGAGGCGACGGCGGACAGCGGGCTGGACCTGAGCGGCTTCGCACCGCACCGGGTCGGGGTCGCGGTCGGCAGCGCGGTCGGCGCCACCACCGGACTCGACGAGGAGTACCGGGTGGTCAGCGACGGCGGCCGGCTCGACGTCGTCGACCACGAGTACGCCGTACCGCACCTCTACAACTACTTCGTCCCCAGCTCCTTCGCCGCCGAGGTCGCCTGGGCGGTCGGCGCCGAGGGGCCCTCGACGGTGGTCTCCACCGGCTGTACCTCCGGCATCGACTCGGTCGGCTACGCGGCCGAGTTGATCCGCGACGGTTCGGCCGACGTGATGATCACCGGTGCCACGGACGCGCCGATCTCGCCGATCTCCGTGGCGTGCTTCGACGCGATCAAGGCGACCACCTCGCGCAACGACGACCCCGAGCACGCCTCCCGGCCCTTCGACCTCACCCGCAACGGCTTCGTGCTGGGCGAGGGCGCCGCGATGTTCGTCCTGGAGGAGCTGGAGTCCGCCCGCCGGCGCGGTGCCCACATCTACGCCGAGATCGCCGGGTACGCCAGCCGGTGCAACGCCTTCCACATGACCGGACTGCGTCCCGACGGCCTCGAGATGGCGCAGGCCATCCGCGCGGCGCTGGACGAGGCGCGGCTCGGCCCGGAGGCCGTGGACTACATCAACGCGCACGGCTCCGGCACCAAGCAGAACGACCGGCACGAGACCAGCGCCTTCAAGCGCAGCCTCGGCGACCACGCCCGCCGTACCCCCGTGAGCTCGATCAAGTCGATGGTCGGCCACTCGCTCGGCGCGATCGGCTCGATAGAGATCGCCGCCTCAATCCTGGCCATGGAGAACAACGTGGTGCCCCCGACAGCCAATCTGCACAAGCCCGACCCCGAATGCGACCTCGACTACGTGCCGCTGACCGCGCGCGACTGGCGCACCGACACCGTGCTGACGGTCGGCAGCGGTTTCGGCGGCTTCCAGAGCGCGATGGTGCTCGCCCGGCCGGACAGGAAGACGGCGGCATGAGCGCCCAGGTCGTGGTCACCGGCATCGGCATCGTGTCCCCCAACGGGTTCGGCGTGGACGACTACTGGGACGCCACCCGGGCCTCCAGGAGCGGCATCGGCCGCATCGAGCGCTTCGACCCGGAGCGCTATCCGTCGAAGCTGGCCGGGCAGGTCGACGGGTTCGCCGTCGAGGAGCACCTGCCCAGCCGGCTCATCCCGCAGACCGACCGCATGACCCAGCTCGCGCTCGTGGGCGCCGAGCACGCCCTGGCCGACGCCGGGGTGAGCACGGCGGAGGCGGACGAGTACGGCATGGGCGTGATGACCGCCAGCACCTCCGGCGGTTTCGAGTTCGGCCAGGGCCAGCTCCAGAACCTGTGGAGCAAGGGCAGCCAGTACGTCAGCGCCTACCAGTCCTTCGCCTGGTTCTACGCGGTCAACACCGGCCAGATCTCCATCCGGCACGGCATGAAGGGCCCGAGCGGCGTGGTCGTCAGCGACCAGGCGGGCGGCCTCGACGCCCTCGCGCACGCGCGCCGCCTGGTCCGCAAGGGCAGCGATCTGATCCTGTCCGGCGGTGTCGACGCGGCCGTCTGCCCCTGGGGGTGGGTGGCTCAGCTCACCACCGGGGAGCTCAGCCACGAGGAGGACCCCGACCGGGCGTACCTGCCCTTCGACGCCGACGCGGCCGGCTACGTGCCCGGCGAGGGCGGGGCCCTGCTGATCCTGGAGGACGCCGAGGCCGCGCGCCGGCGCGGTGTGCGCCAGGTGTACGGCGAGATCACCGGGTACGGCTCGACGTTCGACCCGGCCGCGGACAGCGGGCGGGAGCCGGCGCTGCGCAAGGCGATCGAGATCGCGCTGGACGACGCGGGAGTGCCGCCGGGCGAGATCGACGTCGTCTTCGCCGACGCGGCCGGTGTCCCCGAGCGCGACCGGATCGAGGCGGCGGCCGTCACCGAGGTCTTCGGGCCCCGCGCGGTCCCCGTCACGGCGCCCAAGACGATGACGGGCAGGCTCGGTTCGGGGGCCGGCCCGCTGGACGTCGCCACCGCCCTGCTGGCCATGCGCGACGGGGTGATCCCCCCGACGGCCAACGTCACCCTCTCCCCCGACTACGACCTCGATCTGGTCACCGCGCCCCGGCACACCCCCGTGACCACGGCGCTCGTCCTGGCGCGGGGCCACGGCGGCTTCAACTCCGCCGTCGTCCTGCGCTCCGTCGACTGGAACTGAACGCAACAGCACAGAAAGGAGACCAGGGTGAGGCCCTCCGGCTCGGCCACCGCTCATCTCCCCGTACAGAAGCGACGCATCCTCGGACTGTTCCGCCCCTACTGGAGGAGCCTGCTGTCCGTCGCGCTCCTGGTCGTGGTCTCATCCCTGGTCTCCCTCGTCAACCCGTTCCTGATCCGGGAGATCATGGACGTGGCGCTGCCGCAGGGCAGGACGGGGCTGCTGTCCCTGCTCGCCCTCGCCATGATCGTCGTCTCGGTCGCCACCAGCACGTTCAACGTCTGGCAGACCTATGTCTCGGCCAAGGTCGGCCAGCTCGTCATGCACGATCTGCGCACCGCCGTCTACGCCCATCTGCAGCGCATGTCGCTGGCCTTCTTCACCCGGACCCGCAGCGGCGAGGTGCAGTCGCGCATCGCCAACGACATCGGCGGGATGCAGGTCACCGTCACCACCACCGCCACGGCGCTGGTGTCGGACCTGACGATCGTCGTCGCCACGGTCATCGCGATGGCCACGCTCGACTGGCGGCTGACCATCGCCTCGATGGTCATCCTCCCGGCGTTCGTCTGGGTCAGCCGCCACGTCGGGGACGAGCGCCGGGTCATCAGCCGCGACCGGCAGCGGCAACTGGCCGTGCTCTCCTCGACCGTGCACGAGTCGCTGTCGGTCAGCGGGATCATGCTCGGCCACACCATGGGCCGCTCCCGCTCGCTGACCGACACCTTCGCCGAGCAGTCCCGCAAGCTCACCGAGATCGAGGTCCGCGCGAGCACGGCGGGCCTGTGGTACCAGTCCACGATCTGGGTCGTCATGGCCTCCATGCCCGCGGTGATCTACTGGGTGGCCGGCCTGACCGGGTCCGGCGGCCACATGTCCATATCCCTGGGCGCCCTGGTCGCCTTCACCACCCTCCAGCAGGCCCTGTTCCGGCCGGCGCAGCGGCTGCTGAGCATCGGGCTGGACATCCAGAGCTCCCTGGAGCTGTTCGGCCGCATCTTCGAGTACCTCGACCTGCCCGTCGACGTCGCCGAGCCGGAGTCCCCCGTCGAGCCGGCCGGGCTGCGCGGCGAGGTGTGCCTGCGCGGGGTCGGCTTCTGCTACGCCGGGGCGGAGCGGCCGACGCTGCAGGACGTCGACGTGACCGTGCCCGCGGGGCGCAGCCTCGCGATCGTGGGCGAGACCGGCTCGGGCAAGACCACCCTCAGCTATCTGATCCCGCGGCTGTACGACGCCACGTCCGGGTCCGTCACCATCGACGGCGTCGACGTCCGCGACCTGTCCTTCGCCACGCTCACCGCCGCGGTCGGCGTCGTCTCCCAGGAGACGTACCTCTTCCACGCCTCGGTCGCCGACAACCTGCGGTTCGCCAAGCCGGACGCGACGGACGACGAACTGGTCGCCGCGGCGCGGATCGCGCGCATCCACGACTATCTGACGTCCCTGCCCGACGGCTACGACACGGTGGTCGGCGAGCGCGGCTACCGGTTCTCCGGCGGGGAGAAGCAGCGGCTCGCGATCGCCCGCGCCATCCTGCGCGACCCGCCCGTCCTGGTGCTCGACGAGGCCACCAGCGCCCTGGACACCCAGACCGAGCAGGCCGTCCAGAAGGCCATCGACGCGGCCAGCGCGGGCCGTACCACCATCACGGTCGCCCACCGGCTGTCCACCATCCGCGAGGCCGACGAGATCCTCGTGCTGGAGCGGGGCAGGATCGCCGAGCGCGGCACCCACGAGGAGCTGCTCGCCCTCGGCGGCCACTACGCGCTGCTCGTCCTGCGGGACGGTGAGATGGCGGCGGCGGCCGGCCCCGTGGCCTGAAACCGACGGCCCCGCAGGTGGGCGGGGTGACGGCGGCGCGCTGGAGCCGGACTCGAGGGCGCCGAGAGCGGGCGTGCCTAGCGTCTGGCAGATGGAACGAAGATATGACGACAAGTCAGACATTCCCGCGCCGGACGCCGGCCCCTCCGACGTCGCGTCCCTGAAGCGCCGCACGCTGCTGCGCGGCGGCACCGTCGCCGGGCTGGGTGCCCTGGTGGCCGGGACCCCCTTCTTCACCCGGACACGGGCCGAGGCCGCCCCGGCACCGGGCGGTCCCGAGCCGTCGGCGCCCGAGCTGAAGCTGACCAAGTTCAAGGACCCGCTGCGGATACCGCCGGTGCTGCGGCCCCACGAGCACGGCGGCCACGACGAGCTGACCGTGCGGATGCGCACCGCCGACGTCACCGTGCACTCGGAGCTGCCGCCGGTGACGATGTGGACCTACGAGGGCAGCTACCCGGGCCCGACGATCGAGACGACCCGCGGCCGTCCGCTCCGGGTGGTCTGGGAGAACCGGCTGTCGGGGAACGTACCGGTCACCGCCGTCGACTTCGGCCAGGCCAAGGGCCCGATGGCCGACCCGCTCTCCAACTACCCCGGCACGGACGGCTGCCGGGAGGTCGCCGGCGTGGCGGATCTCGGGCCGTGGGCCGCGGTGCACCTGCACGGCATGCTGGCCGGCGGCGGCAACGACGGCTGGATGGAGAACCTGATCGCGCCCGGCGAGGTGCAGCTGTCCGCGTACCCGAACGACCAGGCCGCGACGACCCTCTGGTACCACGACCACACCCACCACGTGAGCCGCTTCAGCGTGTTCGCCGGGCTCGCCGGCCTGTTCGTCGCGCGCAGCCCCGAGGAGCGGGAGCTGAACCTGCCCAGGGGCGAGCAGGACGTGCCGCTGGTCCTCAGCGACCGCAACTTCGGCCTGGACGCGCAGGGCGCCCTCACCGGCCGGCTGGTCCACAAGGTGGAGATGGTCGGCGCACAGCGGCTCATGCGCCCGCACGCGGCCCCCTACACCCTCGTCAACGGGGTGGTCTGGCCGTACCTCGAGGTCGAGCCGCGCTGGTACCGGTTCCGGATCGTCAACACCGCCAACTCCCGGCTCTACCGGCTGATGCTGCTGGCGGACGGCCGGCCCGTCCCCGGCGCGCTCCAGGTCATCGGCACCGACCAGGGCCTGATCGGCGAGCCGGCCGCGCCCGACGGCGCGCTCAACCTCTCCCCCGGCGAACGCGCCGAGGTGCTCGTCGACTTCGGCGCGTTCCCCGGACAGGCCCTGAAGCTGGTCAACACGCTGGACGGGGTCGTGCCCGGCACCTCCAGCAAGCGCAACGACCTGCTGGAGCCGGACGTGATGCAGTTCCGCGTCGCCGACCGGCGCCCGAACACCAGGTTCAAGCTGCCCTCGGCCCTCTCGCCCACGTTCCGCCGGGTCACCCGCGACGACCTGCCGAAGGACGCCGTCCGGCGCTGGGTGCTGATCGTCGGCCCCGGCTCGACGAACATGCCCGAGATGTGGGAGATGGAGGAGGTCGACGCGGCCGGGATCACCTTCCCCGCCGCCGGGGTGGTCCAGGTTCAGGACGCCGACGGCACCCTCACCACCCTGCGCCGCAAGGCCATGGACTACGACGACGGCGGCGCGTTCACCGCCACGCACGGTGGCACGGAGGTCTGGAAGTACCTCAACCTCGGCGGCAGCCCGCACCCCATGCACATCCACCTGGCCCACTTCCAGGTGCTGTCCCGCGAGACGTACGACGTCACCGGGTTCGACCGGGCCACCCGCGGCTCGGCCAGGCCGATGACGTTCAAGGCCACGTCCGCGCTCGAGGCCCACGAGACGGGCGAGAAGGACGTCATCCGGGTCGGGACGGCGGGCCAGATCACGACCGGCCCGAACGGCACACCGGGTGAACTGGTCACCGTGGCCGTGCGGTTCCCCGTCGTCGGCAGGGGCGTCCACCACTGCCACATGCTGGAGCACGAGCAGAACATGACACGCCCGCTCGTGGTGACACCCGCCGGCCACATGGGGGGCATGACCATGA
The DNA here is from genome assembly GCF_040682635.1 of Streptomyces sp. NPDC051133. Taxonomy (NCBI): domain Bacteria; kingdom Bacillati; phylum Actinomycetota; class Actinomycetes; order Kitasatosporales; family Streptomycetaceae; genus Streptomyces; species Streptomyces sp. NPDC051133. Next base: position 30,999 of record NZ_JBFBBK010000068.1, on the reverse strand, counting down.
CCGGCATGGACATGGGCGGCATGGACATGGGCGGTACGAGCCATCACTGACCGGACGCACAGTGCCCGCGCCGGGGCCGGCGCGGGCGCTGCGGACGGGGTGTTCAGGGGTTCAGCACCCAGGCGGAGTGGTGCGCGGTGAAGCCGATGTGCGGGTAGTACTCCGTCGCGGCCGGCGCCGACAGCAGGACGATCTTCGCCTGCGGCGCCTCCTTGCGGGTCGCGTCGATGAGCTCCCTGCCGATGCCGGAGCGCTGGTGGGCGCGGACGACGGCGATGTCGGACAGGTAGGTCACGTAGGAGAAGTCCGAGACGCTGCGCGCGATGCCGACCAGCTCGCCGTCGACGCGGCAGGTGACGACCAGGTTGGCGCCCCGCACCATCTCCGCCATGCGCGCGGTGTCCTCGACCGGCCGGCGCTCGCCGAGACCCGACTCCCGGTAGACCCGCAGCACCTCCCCGAGGTCCAGATCGGCGCCGTTCTCCCGCTCAATGGTCCAGCTCACGAAGGTTCTCCAGTCGCTTGTGAATGACGTCATGGTGCACCAGGAAGCGTTCGGGTCCCAGCAGACCGGCCTCGACCCCCTCGGTCCTGAGCAGGGTCAGGAAGTCCTCCCCGTTCGCGGCGTCCTGGATCATCCGGTACGTCCGCTCGCGCTCGCTGCCGCTCTCCAGGAGGTCGGCGAGCACCGCCGAGCTGTAGGCCAGCCCGCCCGTGTGGTCGATGGCCTCACGCATCCGGCCGGGGAACACCTGGAGCCCGCGCACCAGGTCGGCCGCCGCGGTCACCTGGTAGTGCGCGACGGTGAACGCGTCCGGCAGGACGACCCGTTCGACGGACGAGTGGGACAGGTCCCGCTCGTGCCACAGCGCCACGTTCTCCAGCATCATCCCGGCGTACCCGCGCAGCAGCCTGGCCAGCCCGGACAGGCGCTCGCTGGTCGTCGGGTTGCGCTTGTGCGGCATGGCGCTCGACCCCTGGTAGGCGACCGTCCGCGGCTCCTCCACCTCGCGGACCTCGCTGCGCGACAGCAGCCGGACCTCGACGGCGATCTGCTCGACGCAGGCGCCGAGCGTCGCGATCGCCTGCACGAGCTGGGCGTGCCGGTCACGGGCCACCACCTGACTCGGCGCCGGCTCCACGCCGAGGCCGAGCTGCGCGCACACGTGCTCCTCGACGAAGGGGTCGATCAGCGCGTACGTCCCGACGGAGCCGGAGATCGTGCCCACCGCGACCTGTTCCCGGGCCTGCTTCAGCCGCCGGACCGAGCGGTCGACGGCGAAGGCGAACCCGGCGAGCTTGTGGCCGAACGTCGTGGGCTCGGCGTGCATGCCGTGGGTGCGCCCGATGCACGCCGTGTCCCAGTGCTCCAGCGCCTTGTCCACCAACGCCCCGCGCAGCTGCACCGTGGCACCGGTCAGCAGGTCGCAGGCGCGGGCGAGCGTGTGCCCGAGGGCGGTGTCCACCAGGTCGTAGCTCGTCATGCCGAGGTGCACCCAGCGGGCGGAGTCGTCCGGGATGTCCTCGCAGAACGCGGCGAGGAAGGAGAGGATCTCGTGGTCCCGCTCACGCTCGAGCTCGGCGACGTGCGCCGCCGACGGCACCCGGGCCCGCCGGATGTCCTCCAGGGCGCCCTGGGGAACCCGGCCGAGCAGCGCCTGCGCCTCGGAGGCCAGGACCTCCACCTCGGCCCAGGTGGTGTAGCGGGCCTGGTCGGTCCAGAGTTCCGCCATCTCCGGCCGTGCATAACGGGATATCACGAACGTCGAACCTCCTCGGGAATGACCGCCGGCCCACGGGACGCGAAGGCACGGCGCACCGGAATTCAGGCGGCCTTGCGGACGATCTCCACGGAACCGGCGTCCAGCAGGGTGCGGACGGCGTCCTCGCCGCCGGCGACGTCCAGGTCCATGTCGTGCAGACGGGCGATGACGTTGCGGATGACCTTTTCCGTCTGCGTGTCCTCGGTGCCCTCCCAGACCAGGTCGGGGAAGACGGTGAGGAATACCTTGTCGTTGCCCTGCGAGAAGATGTTGACTTCCATGATGTCCCGGAGAGCCATACGGGCGTTGTAGATCAGGGTGTTCATATGGGCCACCGACTTTCGATATCCGCTGGCTGCGACTTTCTCGCCACAGCTCCTGTCTCATGGTGGCCAGCCACCCGGCGGACGTCATCTTCCACGTTGCCGTTCAACCTGTTCAACTGCGCGAAATCCGCAATCGAACGGGCCGCCAATTGAGGGTGATTGACAGAAAAAGGCAATGCCCTCGATGGTGTTCGTAAATGTGTCAGGCCGCGCCTCACTAAAGCATCCGGAGTGCCATGAAAATCCTGTTCATCACCACGGGAAGCCAGGCCACCTACTACGCGACCGCACCGCTGGCGACGGCCGCGCGGAACGCGGGGCACCAGGTCATCCTGGCCGCGCACGAGCCGTGGGTGGAAACCGCGGAGGCCATCGGACTCCCCACGTTCTGCTACACCGTCGACCCGATCCGGCACTTCATGCGGATCACCAACCCGGGCCGGGGCCTGCGCTTCCCGCGCGAGCTGGGCGACGACGAGATGATCGGCCAGGGCCGCGGCTTCGCCCGGATGGGCCTGGCCGGCGTCGAGTCCCTGCTGGAGCTGGCCAAGGACTGGACCCCCGACGTGGTCGTCGGCAGCTCGCAGAGCTACGCGGCGATGCTGCTCGCCGCCCACCTCAAGGTCCCGTACGTGCGTCACGTCGAGTACCTGGGCATCCCGGTCACCGGCATCGACCCGGGCGCCGAGCTGGAGCTGCAGCCGGAGCTGGAGCGCCTGGGCCTGGACGGGCTGCTCAAGCCCGACCTGTTCATCGACTCGACCCCGCCGTCGCTGCGGCCGGCCCACGACCCCGCCGCGCAGCCGATGCGCTGGATCCCGAGCAACCCGCAGCGTCGCCTCGAGCGCTGGATGTACACCCGCCCCGAAGGCCGGCGCCGCGTGGTCATCACGTCCGGGTTCCGCAGCCTGATGTTCCGCGACCCGGGCTGGTCCATGCCGCTGCTGGTGAACGAGCTGAACGAGGCCGGGGCCGAGGTGCTGATCGCGGCCTCCCCGGGCGCCGCCGAGCGGTTCGGCGCGGAGCTGGGCGACGCGCGCGTCGGCTGGATCCCGATGGACGTCGCCGCCGCCACCTGTGACCTGGCGGTGCACCACGGCGGCGCGACCACCGCCACGACCTTCATGGCCAACGGCGTGCCGCAGCTGATCATCCCCGAGAACCCGCCGGAGTTCCCGCCGAACTACCACCGGGAGGCCATCGCCAAGGTCATCAGCGACTTCGGTGCCGCCAAGACGCTGTGGCCGAAGGCGGAGCAGCCCGACAAGGAGCCGGGCGAGGTCATCGCCGCCGCCTGCCGCGAGCTGCTGCAGACCCCGAGCTACACCGAGCGTACGCAGTTCCTCGCCAAGGAGATCTCCACCCTGCCCACGCCGGGCGAGATCGTGCCGAAGCTCGAGGCGCTGGCCTGACGGCAGGTCCGGCCTTCGAAGGGAACCGGCGCTCCCCCGCAGCGCCGGTTCCCTTCGGCGTCGCACCCGCCACGCGAGTCGCCCTGAGGCCCGCGGAGAAACTCTCCGCGGGCCTCAGGGCGATTCGCGTTGTGCCGGCCGGCCGGGGACACCGGCCGGCCCGTGGGCGGTCAGCGGGCGGCGACGGCCTCCAGCTCGCGCAGCACCTCGGCGGGGGTGGGCAGCGTCGCGGTCTCCGTGGCGATGGCCCGGGTCCGCTCGGCGTACCGGGGGTCGGACAGGATCTCCCGGCAGCCCGCGGTGATCAGTTCGTCGGGGCTGCGGCCGTCCCGCGGCCGGTGCTTGTCGACCATCAGGGCTGCGCCGGCGTCGCGGACGGCCTCCGCGACGGCCTTGCCGTAGCCGTTGTCGGGGACGATCAGCTGGGGCACGCCGGAGTTGACCAGTGTCATGGCGGTCGTCGCGCCGCCGTGGTGGACCGCCAGGTCGCAGGTGGGAGCGACCACGTCCAGCGGGATCCAGCCGATGCGGACGTCGCCGAGTTCCGCGCCGAACCGCTCGGCGGCCTCGGGCAGCGCGGCGATCAGCACCTCGGCCCCGGCCCCGGTCAGCTCGTCCACCAGCGTCCGCAGCGAGCTGCCGGCGGTGTCGAGCATCAGGTTGCGGGTGCCGGCGGTGATCAGCACCCGCCGGCGCCCCTCGGGGCGGGTGTACATCCACGGCTCGACCCGGCGCTGGCTCACCCGGGGCACCCAGCGCATCGACCGCGCGGCGGGGGCGCCGGGCGGGCGCAGGGACGGCGGGCACAGGTCGATGAAGAGGTCGGGCTCCGGCAGCTCGCCCACGCCCAGGCGCTCCAGCTCCGGCCGCAGCTCCTCGACGGCCTTGCGGTCGCGGCGCGCCATCGGGGCGATGTGCCAGATGTGCCGGACGTAGGGGACCTTGAGCCGGGCGGCGAGCACCCTCGGCACGTGGGACAGACCGCCGACGACGATGTCGGGGGACCACACCCGCGTCAGCTCCAGCAGGGCGTCGAGGCGGACGGCGGCCGTCATGGACTCCTGGCCGTAGCGCATGCGCTCGGGGGTGATGCAGACCGCGGGCAGTCCGACGGACGCGGCGGCGGCCATCAGCGGTTCGTCGGCGGCGACGAGGATCTCGTGGCCGGCGTTCCGCGCGGCGGCGGCGAGCGGCGCGACGCCGAAGACGGCCGCCTGGCTGCCGCCGACGGTGAAGAGGAATTTCACGGTGGTTGAACTCCTTTCGGTGAGGGGGACGGCGGGGACGCTCAGCCGGCTTCGGCCATCTCCATGATGTATTTGCCGTAGGCCGAATTCGCGATGCGGCTGCCCAGCCGGTAACAGGTCTCCCGGTCGATGTAGCCCATGCGCCAGGCGATCTCCTCGAGACAGGCGATGCGCACGCCCTGGCGGTGTTCCAGGACCTGCACGTAGTCGCCGGCCTCCATCAGGGCGTCATGGGTTCCGGTGTCCAGCCAGACGAACCCGCGGCCGAGCGGGATCAGGGTGGCCTCGCCGCGCTCCAGATAGACGCGGTTGAGATCGGTGATCTCCAGCTCTCCGCGCTCCGACGGCTTCAGTTCCCGCGCGAAGTCCACGACCTTGTTGTCGTAGAGGTAGAGCCCGGTGATCGCCATGTTCGTCTGCGGCTTGGCGGGCTTCTCCTCCAGCGCGACGAGCCGGCCCCGGGCGTCGAGCGTGCCGACGCCGTAGCGCTCGGGGTCGCGCACCGGGTAGCCGAAGAGGACGCAGCCCTCGATGTCCTGCGCCGCCCGCTGCACCATGGGGCCGAACTCGTAGCCGTGGAAGATGTTGTCACCCAGCATCAGGGCGACGGAGTCGTCCCCGATGTGGTCCGCGGAGACGAGGAACGCGTCGGCGAGGCCCCGGGGCTTGTCCTGCTCCGCGTAGGTCAGGGATATACCGAGCCACGAGCCGTCACCGAGCAGCCGGCGGAACATCTCCCGGTCATTGGGGGTGGTGATGATCTCGATCTCGGTGATCCCCGCCAGCATCAGGGCCGACAAGGGGTAGTAAATCATCGGCTTGTCGTAGACCGGGAGCATTTGCTTCGAGACACCGAGCGTGATCGGATGAAGTCTCGTACCATTGCCGCCGGCCAGGATGATGCCCTTCACCGTGGCGCCTCCTCAGTGGATTCGTGCCCAATGGGCGGATGCCCGCACTTTATAGCGGGAGAACGCGCGACCGAAAGCCGCCTTTACCTTCACAAGAGCCGTGTAAATCCACGGGTATTGACGAACAAAGCACTGCCCGCCCAAGCTGGCAGCATCCCGGTTCAGGCATGCGAATTCCTCTTGTCGTTTAGGTGGACCTGTGAATATCGAAGAACTGACATCTGTTCAGGAACCCGAGCGGAGGGCCGGTCTCGGCATCATCGGGTGCGCCGACATCGCCGTACGGCGCGCCCTCCCGGCGATCCGGGAGTCGCCGTTCCGTCTGGCGGCGGTGGCGAGCCGGTCCCGGGAGAAGGCCGAGGGCGTCGCGGGACCGTACGGCTGCCGGGCCGTCGAGGGGTACGACCGGCTTCTGGAGCTGCCCGGCGTCGACGCGGTCTACATCCCGCTGCCGAACAGCGAGCACGCCGAGTGGGCGCGCCGGGCGCTGAGCGCGGGCAAGCACGTCCTGATCGAGAAGCCGGCCGTGCCCAGCGAGGAGACCGCCCGGTCCCTCGTCGCGCTCGCCGAGGAGCGCGGCCTGGTCATCATGGAGAACTTCGCGTTCCTCCGGCACCCCCAGCACGAGCAGGCGCGGTCCCTGCTGGCCGACGGTGCCATTGGCGAACTGCGCGCCTACAACGGGTCCTTCGGCATCCCGCCGACCGATCCGAACGGGATCAAGTACCAGGCGGAGCTGGGCGGCGGGGCGCTGTGGGAGGTCGGCTGCTATCCGGTGCGCGCGGCCCAGGAGTACCTCGGTCCCTCGGCGCAGGTGCTGGGTGCCTCCCTGGAGTTCGATCCGAAGCTGGGCGTGGACGTGTCCGGGGTGGCGCTGCTGCGGGGCGAGGACGGCGTCACCGCGAACTGTTCCTTCGGCCTGTCCCACAGCTACCGGTCGACGTACGACCTCTGGGGCAGCGAGGGGCGGCTGACCCTGGAGTGGGCGTTCACCCCCTCACGGGACGCCCGGCCGGTGCTGCGGCTGGAGCAACGGGACCGCGAGACCAGGATCGTCGCCCCGGCGGCGGACCAGTTCCTCGGCGTGTTCCGCACGTTCCACGACGCCGTCCGCGACCCGGCGGCACGCACGGTGCACCACCGGGAGCTGGTACGGCAGGCCACCCTGATGTCCCGGATCCGCGCGCACGCCCTGTAGAACGCGCGAAGAACGGCAGCCGGCGTCGGTGGACGCCGGCTGCCGTTCTTCGCGTGGCCGCCGAAAGGCGCGTCGGCGGCCGTTACTTGACGCAGCCGTTCAGCAGGGCGGGAAGGGCACGCGGCAGACACTGCTCATAGGTGGGCAGCAGGCCGGCCGCGGCCGCCTCGGCCAGGGTGGGGGCCACGGCGTCCTTGTCCGAGCGGATCGGGGGTTCCTTCAGGTTCCACGGCAGGGCCAGCTCCGGATCGAGGGCATCGACGTCGATCATGGTGCCCGGCACGTACTCCTGCCCGCAGAGGTAGCTCATGCACGTGTCGTCGGTGAGCGCGAGGAACGCGTGACCGACCCCGTCGGGCAGGTACACGGCCGTCCCCGTCTCCGGGCTCTGGTGGGTGACGTCGTACTGGCCGAACGTCGGCGAACCCACCCGGAGGTCGACGGCGATGTCGAGCGCGGCCCCCCGGACACAGGTGACGAACTTCGTCTGTCCGGGCGGGACCTTGGTGCCGTGAATTCCACGCAGGGTGTTGCGCTTGGACACCGAATAATTGACCTGCCGGACGGTGAACTCCCAGCCGCTCTCGGCCAGCAGTGCGCTCGCCTTCACCGATTCGAAGAAATATCCCCGGCGGTCGCTCAGCGGCTCGGGTTCGACGCGATAGGCGCCGGGGACCGTCATTTCCGAGATCAGCACCGAATTCTCCTCACCGGCTCAGCCGGCGGAGGCCGGAGCGGCCCCGGCCGCCTCGGCGATCCGCCGGCGCATGGCCTCGGAGTCGTTGGCGTGCGGGAACGGCTCGTCGGGGACCTCGACGCCGAGGAAGGCGCACAGCGGCTCCCAGCCCTGCTTCACGTCGTAGACGAGGACCTTGTCCGCACCGAGGGCGCGCACCACCTCCTCGTTGTGCCGGTGGTAGGCGGCGACGGCGTGCTCCCGGTCGTCGAAGCGGCCCTCGAAGAGGCCGTCCCAGACCATCGCGCTGACCACGCGGAACAGCCGGTCCTGCCGGGAGCCGGGCTCCGGCGGGTGCTCCTTGCTGCGCAGCGCGAACTGGTACAGCGTGTCGTAGGTGCTGCGGTACCAGCGCTCGGCGTCGCGCACCGTCAGGATCACCTTGGCCTCGGGGAACGCCTTGCTGATCTGCTCGTAGTAGACCGCGCAGGGGCCGTCGACCGCGGAGGTGTAGCCGTCGAACACCGCGGCCCAGTCGGGCTGTCCGCCCTCGCAGACGATCTCCTCCCACTGCGCGAGGCGCCGGTCGTCGCCGACGATGTCGAACATGTGAAAGCAGGGGCCGAGACCGAGCCGGTCCAGGGCCACCTGCAGTGACGTGGTGCCGGTCCTGCCCAGGCCGGCGTTGATGAGCTTCAACACGGTGGGGCGTCCTCCTCGTCAGCGCCAGGCCGCGGGTTCCTGGTCGGTGGCCACGTTCACGCGGTTCCAGAAGTTGACCAGGCCGATGTGCATGACCAGCGCGCCGAGCTGCTCGTCGGTGTAGTACTGGGAGGACTCCTCCCAGACCTCGTCCGACGCCATGTCCTGCGGGTCGGTCATCAGGGTGACGGCCTCGGCCATGGCCAGCGCGGACCGCTCGGCGTCGGTGAAGCAGGTCTCGGTCTGCCAGCCGGTCACCCGCAGCAGGCGCTCGTCGGTCTTCCCCTTCGCCTCCTCGTCGAAGGTGTACACACGACCGTTGATCTCGCTGACGCGCAGCCGGACGAGGTCGAGCGTGGTCTGCGGCACGCCGACCTTGCCGATGACCTCGGTCAGGTCGAGCAGGGGCTGCAGGGCGCCGGGAACGACCAGGGAAGGGTTGTCCATCCGTGGAGTCATCGGGTCTTCTCCTGTGCGATTAAGAGCGTCTGAATTACCTCGGAAACATGCTGCTCCGCACGCGGACCAATCGGCAAGAAATCTTGTTCAACTGCGGATTGCGCGCAGATGCAACACCCGCAATCCGTAAGTTGCATTGAATTCGGGCGATGACTTGTAGTGGTCTCGTGTCAGACTCCACCACAACGAAGACTAGGCAGCCGGTACGCCGCGGCATTCATGAGACGCGGCAATTTTTTCTCGAAGGTCATTCCACGGTCGCCGAGCAGGTGCTCGGCGTGCTCACCGCCATCCGTGAGACGGACCCGGGGATCGGCGCGTACGTCGAGGTCGCGCACGCCCGTGCGCTGCGGGAGGCCGAGGCGGCCGACCGCCTCCTCGCCACCGCCGGCGAGGCCGCCTTCCGCGGCCGGCCGCTGCTCGGCGTCACGGTGTCGGTGAAGGACCTCATCCAGACCGAGGGCCTGCCCACCCGCCGGGGGTCGCTGCTGGCGAACCGCCGTGCCGCCGCCGACGCTCCCGCCGTGGCCCGGCTGCGGGCGGCGGGCGCGATCGTCGTGGGGAAGACGACCACGTCGGAGTACGGCTGGAGCGCCTCCACCGTCAGCCGGGTGTCCGCGCCCACCCGTAACCCCTGGGCGCCGGACCGGACCGCCGGCGGCTCCAGCGGGGGTTCGGCGGCCGCCGTGGCGGCGGGCCTGTGCACCGTCTCGCTCGGCACCGACGGAGCGGGCTCGGTCCGCATCCCGGCGGCGTTCTGCGGCGTGGTCGGGTTCAAGCCCTCCTACGGGCGGATCCCCTATGTGCCGCCCTGCGCCGAGCGGTTGTCCCATGTCGGACCGCTGGCGCGCAGTGTCGCCGACGTCGCCGAGCTGATGCCGGTGCTGGCCGGCCCCGACCACCGCGATCCCGACTCGGGCACCGCGCCCGCCCTGCCCACGGCACCGCTCGTCCCGCTGCGCATCGGCTGGATCGAGTTCCCGGGCACGGCGGACCCGGTCCGCGACGTCACCGAGGGCGTCCTGCCCGTGCTGACCGCGCTGGGGCACCGCGTCGACCGCATCGAGGTCCCCTTCCCCGACCCGTACGGCGCCCTGGTGGACATCCTGGCCGCAGCCGACGCGCACGGCACCGCGCCGGAGGACGACTCGCGCTGCGACCGGGGCCGGCTCGCGGTCGTGCGGTACGGACGCTCGCTGAGCGCTGCCGCGGTGGCCCGCGCCGAGGAGACCCGGCTCGCCCTGCGCGCGCGGCTCGCCACGGTGATGGAGTCCTACGACCTGCTGGCCATGGCGACCGTGCCGATCGAACCCTTCGCCGCCGACGCGATCGCCCCGCCGTGGGCCGCCGACCCGGCGGACCTGCGCTGGCTGTCGTGGTCCCCGGCCGCCCATCCCTTCAACCTCACCGGTCAGCCCGCCCTGTCGCTGCCCGTCGGCCTCACACCGGCCGGGCTCCCGGTCGGGCTGCAACTCGTGGGCGCCGTCGGCGCCGACGACCTCGTGCTCTCGGCCGCCGGACTCCTCGAGACGGCGCTCGGCCTCACCCTCATTCCCCCCGGCAGCACAACGGAAGGAACATGATCATGGTGCTCAGGTCGCGTTCCCTGCACGGCGACACGCTCGGCGACACCCTCGGCGAGCCCGTGGGCCGGGACGGCCACGGCGAGCTCGCGCTCTCCGTCGCGGGACTCCTCGAGACGACGCTCGGCCTCGACCTCATCCCCCCGCAGCGGCCCCCGGCCGCCGACGGGTTCCCGGGCCCCGCCGGCCCCGACGACCTGGTGCTGTCGGCCGCCGGGCTGCTCGGCACGGTGCTCGGCCTCAGCCTGACTCCCCCGGCAGCACAGCGAAAGGAAGTCTGATCATGGTGTCCAGATCGTGGTCCCTGCACGGCGGCGAGAGCGGCGTCGGACGCCCCTCGTTCGTCGCCGAGTTCGGGCTCTGGGACGAGAGGCAGGCCGCCGCGGCCGAGCAGGTCGAGCTGCAGCTGGACGACGTCGACCTCGTCCGGGTGGTCTTCTGCGACCCGCACGGTCTCGCCCGGTCCAAGACGGTGCCCGCCGACGTCTTCCGCTCGGTGCTGCGCAACGGCATGGACTTCAGCGCCGGGCCGTTCCTCTTCGACACCGGTCACGCGGTGGCCGTCGACTTCCTCGGGGACGCCGGGGTCGGGGTCGGTGAACTGCTCGGCGCCGGTGACTTCGTGCTCGTCCCCGATCCGCGCACCTTCCAGGTGCTGCCCAGGAACGAGCCGCGGACCGCCTGGGTGCTCGGCGACGAGTACCTGCGCGACGGCACCCCGCACCCGCTCTCCCCCCGCGGCGTGCTGCGCCGGGTGTGCGCCGACTACGACCGGCACGAGCTGTCCCCGGTCATCGGTCTCGAGGTCGAGTGGTACCTGACCCGGCTGACCGGCGGCCCGGTGGGCAACGCGGGCAACGGGTTCGGCCTGCAGGGGCCGGCCCCCGAGGTGGCGGCCGTGAACCCCGGCTACCAGTTCAACCTCGACAGCTACTACGACTCGGTCGCCGACGTCGCCGACCCGCTGGCCGCGATGCTGATGAAACTCGGCCTGCCGCTGCGCTCGTTCGAGCACGAGTCGGGTCCCGGTCAGCTGGAGACGACCTTCAACCCGATGCTGGCGCTGGACGCGGCCGACGCGATGCTGTTGTTCCGCACCCAGCTCAAGCAGGAGTGCAGGCGGCGCGGCTACCACGCCTCGTTCATGACCCTGCCGCGGCTCGAGAGCTTCGACGCCAGCGGCTGGCACCTGCACCAGTCCGTCACCGGCACCAAGACCGGCCACAACCTGTTCGCCGAGGACGACGGACCGCAGGACGCCATCTCCGCGCAGGGCCAGGCGTACATCGAGGGACTGCTGTCCCGCGCGCGGGAGTTCTGTCTGCTGTCCGTACCGACCGTGAACGGCTACCGGCGTCTCGCCCCGGAGTTCTCGCTCGCCCCGACCTCCGTCGACTGGCGGTTCGAGGACCGCAGCGCCATGGTCCGGGTGCTCGCCGGCGGCAGCTCGACCCACGTCGAGAACCGGGTCGGGGAGCCGTGCGCCAACCCCTACCTGCTGATCGCCGCCCAGCTGCACGCGGGCCTCGAAGGGCTGCTCGCCGGAGTTCCGGCCGGCCGCGGCTCGTACCCGGCCCTGCCCCGCACGCTGCGCGAGGCCCTGGAGGCGTTCCGCGCCGGCGACAGCGCCGAGCGGCTGCTCGGCGCACCGCTCAAGTCCTGCCTGGCGAAGCTGAAGGAGAGCGAGGCCGCCAGGTTCGACGCCTGGTGCGCGGCCGAGCGTCCCGAGGGCTCCGCAGGCGGCGTCACCGAATGGGAGCACCGCGAGTACTTCGGTGCCTTCTAGCCCCACCCGCTTCACCCGCACCGCACACCCCGCCCACCCCGCACACCCGACCCCGAGAAGAGGCGACGTTCGACATGTCCAGGTATGAATGGAACGGCACCCACCCCGCCATCGAGACGCTCAAGGACGCCATCGAGCCGTCCCGGCAGAAGGTGCTCAGCCACCCGATCTACTCCCAGCTGACCAGCGTGGACGCGGTGGTCACGTTCATGGAGCACCACGTCTTCGCCGTGTGGGACTTCATGTCGCTGCTCAAGTCCCTGCAGCGGCAGCTGACCTGCGTGGAGGTGCCCTGGGTGCCGTCCGCCTCCACCGGCAGCCGCCGGCTCATCAACGACATCGTGCTCGTCGAGGAGAGCGACGAACTCGGCGACGGCTTCATCAGCCACTTCGAGCTGTACCTCGACGGCATGCGCCAGTCCGGCGCCGACACCGCGCGCATCGACGCCTTCATCGGCCTGCTGCGCGCGGGCCGCACCGTCCCGGCCGCGCTCCGGGAGGCGGGCGTGCCCGAGCCGGTGGCCGCGTTCGTGGGCACCACCTGGGACTTCATCGACAACGCGCCCGTGCACTGCCAGGCCGCGGCGTTCGCCTTCGGCCGCGAGGACCTGATCCCCGACATGTTCGACCAGGTCGCCGCGCTCGACGCCGGCCACGGCTCGCTGTCCACCTTCGTCGACTACCTCCGCCGGCACATCCAGGTCGACGCCGAGGAGCACACGCCGATGGCGATGCAGATGCTCGCCGACCTGTGCGGCGACGACGACACCAAGTGGGCCGAGTGCCGGGACACCATCGACCGCGCGCTCGCGGCCCGGGCGCGGCTGTGGGACGGCATCTCGCACGCCATCACCGAGAACACCCGCTGAGGGGACGACACTTGGGAGGGGACAACACCATGTCGAAGGTGAAGGACACGCCGTCCGTGGCCGCCGACGGACGCGCGGAACGGATCGCGCGGCGGACCCGCGACGAGAACTGGAAGAAACCACCGCGCCGGATCGAGACGTCGGAGTGCATCACGTGTGACACGTGCCTGCGCAGCTGCCCGTCCGAGTTCGGCGCGATCTTCGACGACGGGCTCAACGTCGTGATCGTGCCCGAACTCTGCTCGGGCTGCCCGAAGTGCGTGATGGTCTGCCCCGTCGACTGCATCTACGTCGACGAGGACTGGACCGCCACCGAGGCCCGGATGTGGGACCACATCGACCTGACGGCCGGGGGAAGCGCATGACTCTCCCCACCGAGCCGGACGCCACGCTCTCCCGCAAGGCTGCGCTGGCGAAGGCCCGGCAGAGCCGCAGACCCAGCAGACTCGGCCGGCCGGCCGGTGCCGCGGGCGAGCCGGACTACCCGATGGAGCCGGACGCCGGATTCCCGACGCTGCTCAGGCAGACCTGGCAGCAGGCGCTCGCCGCGCCGGACCTGGCCACGGCCGTGGACACGCTGCTCACGCTCGCCGGGCACGTCCCGGCGGACATCCAGCTGCGGGCCCTGCCCGTCGAGGACGAGACGGCGCTGAAGGTCCTGGTCGGCCGGTCGTGGCGCAACGACGGCCGGTCCCCCGACCGGGCCGACGGCGCCGCCACCGCGTTCCTCGGCGAGATCGGGCTGGACCGCAGCGGCCGGCTCGTCGTCCGGGTCCCGTCCAAGCCGCCGCTGAGCGGCGCGGCCGACCTGGTCGACGGCGTGCTGCGGGTGCCGTGGACCGCCGGGGACCTGGCCGACTACCAGGTCGAACTCGCCCTGGCGGCCGACCGGTTGCAGGAGTCGGTGGCCGACTGCCGGCAGTGGCTGCTGAACGTCGGCGCGGACGGCCGCCGTACCCTGCTGCGGGATCTGACGGAGGCGGCGATCAGGACGGCGCCGTTCGTCCTGTACGCCGGTGAGCGCCAGTACACCAACTTCCGTGACCGCAACACCCTGTCGGGCAAGACGCTGCGGCCGGGGCACCCCGACTGCGTGTTGAGCACCCTGGGCTCGGTGCCGCTGGAGCTGTGGTCCGACGGTGACGTGCTCCTGGTGGTGTGCCTGACGCTGCTGGTGCGGTCGGCCGGGTACGCCCGGATCGAGGAGGCCAACGGCACGCAACTCACCCCGGACCACGTGGCCCTGCTGCTGGAGCGGACCCGGGCCGCCTACAACGCGGCCTCCGGCGCGCTGCCCCCGGTCCCGGCCGCGGCCGGGCACACGGTGGCCGCGCTCGACGAGCTGGCGGGGGCGCTGGCGGTACGGCGCCGGGAGCTGATGGGGAGCGTGCAGCTCTACCGGGAGATCTACGGCCCGCTGATGCACAAGATCGAGCGGGTCGCCGGGCCCGTCAAGGACGACGCGGCACGGCTGGAGGCCGCGCTGTGCGCACGCCTGCGCGAGCGGCTCCCGGTCACCGGCGCCGATCTCGCGGAGCTGACCGCACGGCTCACGGCGTCCCCCGGCTGGCTGGCCGAGCCGCACGGCGGGTTCGGCACCGGCCTGGAGTCCCTGGTGTACGAGACGGTGCGCGCGGCGACGGCGGTGTTCGACGCCGACTTCGCGATGAGCCGGGGGATGCGGTCGCTGCCCGCGCTGATCGAGGCGCTGCGCGCGGAGGCGTACGCCACCATCGCCGGCTGGGAGATCCCGCACTTCTTCTGCTGTGTCGTCCCGTCGCAGGACTCCCGCCGCCTCTTCGGCGGCTCCGCCGCGCGGCTGGCCGACACCTCGTGGGCCATCTCCTCGCGGATGCAGTACAACTCGTGGCACTTCCTGGTCGGCAACCTGCCGAAGATCCCCGAGATCGCGGCGCGCGACCACTTCGTGCCGCCGGTGATCCCGGACATCGCGTACTACTCCGACCAGCACCACAACGGTCATGTCGCGGCCCGGGTGCGCTTCACCGTCCGCAGCCCGCAGCCGGTGCGGGTGCTGGGCCGCACGTTCAACGGCTTCATGGACCTGCGGCTGCTGCGCTGCGAGGGACTGCCCTTCGACGAGCAGGACCTGCTGGCGGCACACCGGGTGTCCGCGTTCGTCGCGCAGGCGACGAGCCTGGCCGCCACGCTGGTCGCCGGCGGTGCGCGCATCGAGGTCACCTCGTTCGACTCCGCCTGGCACCGCGACAGGATCGCCGGCTGACCGGACGACACCGAGGGCCCCTGGCATTTCGCCAGGGGCCCTCGTGTGTGCCGTGTCCGGGAGGTCAGACCGCCGCGGGCTCGGTCGCGGAGCGGGTGTGCACGGCTCGGTAGCTGTTCCAGTCGGCGCTCGTCGTCAGCGAGTTCCGCTTGTCCTGGAAGGTGCGGCGCACGGCGGCCCACTCGGACTCGTCCTGCGTGCGGAAGGCGTCGTAGGCCTCCTTGCCGTCCCACTGGGAGTAGACCACGACGAAGTCACGGTCCGCGCCCACGGTCGCCAGGGTGCGGTCGCCGCCCTCCAGGTTGCGCGAGCGGATGCCGCGCAGCACGGTCTGCGAACGGTAACCGGGGACGTCCACCAGCCAGTCGTGCGCGGTGGCCTGCGCGGCGACCAGGGCGCCCTGCTCGGCCGGGTCCACGCCGAGGACCTCGATGACCGTGTAGTCGTCGCGGGCCGGCGAGACCTCGGTGACGTCACCCAGCGCGGGGTGGCGCAGGCTGGACTCCACCTCGGTCTGCATCAGACGGACGTAGGTCGTGATCTCCCGGAACACCGGGACGGTGTGGTGCTTGAACTCGCTGTCGTTGTAACGCGACTCCAGGTCCTGCATGCCCCGCCACTGGATGAAGTTCAGGGTGCCCGGCTTCTCCTCGCCGCGGTGCACGGTGCTGGAGATCCAGCCGGGGAACGCCGCCGTGTCGACGATCTTCGACATCTCCTTGACCAGCGTGTCCACGCGGGGGCGGGTGTCGGTCTTGAACAGGTTGAGGACGGTCAGGTGCCCGGCCTCGGGGTTGATGAACGGCATGGTCTCTCCTGCGGTCGGTTACTTGGGTGATGTCGTGCTCGGCCGGCGGGGGACGCCGGTCAGCGGGCGGCGCCGAAGAAGC
This sequence comes from Streptomyces sp. NPDC051133, assembly GCF_040682635.1. NCBI lineage: Bacteria > Bacillati > Actinomycetota > Actinomycetes > Kitasatosporales > Streptomycetaceae > Streptomyces > Streptomyces sp. NPDC051133. Next base: position 14,932 of record NZ_JBFBBK010000068.1, on the reverse strand, counting down.
GGCTCAGGGCGTCCGTCAGGCCGGCCGCCCCGGATCCGCCGGAGCCGATCCAGGCGACGTAGCCGTCGGGCCGGACCAGCAGCGCCTCGACGTCCGCGAGCGCGCCCTCGGGCCGGGAAGCGGAGGTGACGACGCCGATCCGGTCCGTCCACGGCTCGGCCGCGGCGCTCACGTCGCCGTCGCCGCGCAGGTCGAGGACGTAGCCGCGCCCGCCGTGCAGCAGTGCGTAGGCGGTCGTCCCGCCGTCCGGGCCGATCAGCGGGAAGTCCGGCAGCCGGCGGCCGAGCAGCGGGTGGTCGCCGGGTGCGGCGTCGTAGGTGATGTCGAGACCGGAGACCAGTCCGACCAGGTGCTCCTGGACGTCCTCGTACGCCAGCAGCTCGGCGAAGACCGCCCGCATCGGCTCCATCTCGGGGCCGCCGAGGTACAGGCTGCGCTGCGCGAGGGTGTTGGCCAGGATGCGGTCGGCGACCCGGTGCCGCTCGGTGTGGTACGTGTCCAGCAGCCCCTCGGGAGCGTCGCCGCGGATCTCGGCGGCGAGCTTCCAGCCGAGGTTGACGGCGTCGCCCACGCCCGCGCTGATGCCCTGCGCGCCGATCGGCATGTGGATGTGCGCCGCGTCGCCCGCCAGGAACACGCGGCCGGCGCGGTACCGGGCGGCCTGCCGGCTGGCGTCGGTGAAGTAGCTGAGCCACACCGGGGTGCCGGCGCTGATGTCGTCGCCGGTGACCCGCTTGAAGGAGTCGGCCACTTCCTGGAAGGAGGGCGGCTCCGACGTCGGGCGTACGCCGGCGCCCCGCTCGAAGACGACGACGCGGGTGGTGTCCGGGCCGACGGGCAGCACGACGACCATGCCCGCCTCGCCGAGCTCACCGGTGGGACGCAGCCGCACCTGGACGCCGGTGACGTCGGCCATCAGCATCTCGAGGGTGGCCGGGTAGCCGGGGAACTCGATGCCGGCGAGGCGGCGCACCGCGCTGCGGGCGCCGTCACAGCCCACCACGTAGCCGGCCCGCAGGGTGCGCGGCCCGTCCGGGGTGTCGGCCCGGACCTCCACCGCGTCGTCCGTGGCGGTCAGCCCGGACAGCTCCCAGCCGCGGCGGATGTCGGCGCCGAGGCCGGCCGCCCACTTGTGGACGATGCGTTCGGTGAGTGCCTGCGGCACCCCGCGCACGCCGAAGTTGCCGCCCGGCACGATGGTGTAGTCGAGCGGCATGCCGCCGAAGTGACCGACCGGGATGACACCGAGGTCACCGAAGTCCTCCAGCAGCCCGCGCTGGGCGAACTCCTCCATGGTCCGGGCCGAGAAGCCGAGCGCGCGCGACTGCCGCATCGGCTCGGTCAGCCGTTCCAGTACGACGGCCTCGATGCCCGCGAGGCGCAGTTCGCCCGCGAGCATGAGCCCGGTGGGGCCCGCCCCCACGATGATCACGTCTGTGTCGAAGTCCTGCACTGTCTGTCCCGCCATCCCTGGGTATCCGTATCTGTCCGTCAAAACTGTCGAAACCGGTCGTCGAGGTTGCTCGCCAGCGCCGTCAGATGGGCGCGGACCTGGTCGAGGCCGATCAGCTCGGAGAGCACCGCGCGCAGCGGCTCGGCCTCGGGGCCGCCGAACATGAGCTGTTCCTGGGCCGCGACATGGTCGAGCACCCGGGCGGCGACGGGATGCCGTTCGTCGTGGTAGGCGTCCAGGAACCCGGGTGCGGTGCGTTCGTGCACGGCCGCGGCGAGGTGCCGGGCCAGACTGACGGCGTCCTGCAGGCCGGTGTTGAGCGCCTGGCCGCCGACCGGCGCATGCCAGTGGGCGGCGTCGCCGGCCAGCAGGATCCGGCCGCGCCGGTAGGCGTCGGCCTGCCCCTTGCCGTTGTCGAAGGCGTCCAGCCACCGGGGCGTGCCGCCGGAGACGTCCTCGCCGGTCACCCGTGCCCAGGCCCGGACGACCTCCTCGAACGCGGGCGGTCCCGGACGGTCGCGCGGGCCGGTGCCGAACGGGTGCACCATCACGCGGGTGACGCCGTCCCGGGTCGCCGCCACCGCGAAGCCGCCGGGGAGCCGTTCGAACCGGCGGTCGCGGATGCCGAGGCCGGTGACGTCGGCCCGCAGCAGTTCCTTGGTCGCCGCCGTGGCCGTCACGGGGAAGGCGGCCAGCCGGCGTACGGCGCTGTGCGCGCCGTCGCAGCCCACGACGTACCGCGCGCGGATCCGCAGCGGGCCGCCGGGGCCCTGGATCTCGCAGCGGACATGGTCCGGTTGCGCGTCGAGGCCGGTCAGTTCGCGGGCGCGCAGCACCGTCGCGCCCAGCTCCGCGGCGCGTGCGCCCAGGGCGGCCTCGGTGCGGTACTGGGGCACCTTCCAGTTGCCGGCGTAGGCGCTGTCCACCTGGGACAGCGCGAACCCCAGGCCGCCGAAGTGCGTCCGGGGTTCGTGCGCGGCCCCGGCGAGCAGCGCGTCGAATCCGCGCTCGTGCAGCAGCTCGGCGGTGCGCGTGGTGAGCTGGCTGGCCCGGGACTCGGTCATCGGCTCGGCCAGCCGCTCCACGACGACCACCGGGACCCGGGCCCGCCTCAGTTCGCAGGCCAGCAGCAGCCCGACGGGGCCCGCGCCGACGACCACGACCGGCGCCGCCGCCCGGGTCGGGTTCACGACTCCGTGCGCCCGCCGCCGGCACTCTCGGCGTAGGCCTTCGCCAGGCCCAGGGTGGCCAGGCTGTTGCCGCTCAGCGCGGTACGGACGAACTGCCGGGCGGTCTCGACCGTGGCGTCGGCGCCGAGCACCTTGGTGATGTTCTCGGTGTTGATCCGCACCGTGTGCCGGGAGGTCACCGACACCCCGCCGCCGGCGCGCTCCTCGATGAGCCAGCGCCCGGTGTGCAGCGTCATCAGCGCGGGCAGGACGATCTGCTTGTACACGATGCTCGTCGCCGGCCGGCACACCCGCACGGACCGCGTGGTGTGGGTGCTGCCGTCCTTGGTGCGGGTGTCCATCTCCAGGATCTGCAGGCCGGGTTCGTCCTCCTCCAGCGACACCCGGGCGACGTGCGGCAGCCGCTCCTGCCAGAGGTTCGCCTCGTTGAGGAAGTCGTAGACGTCCTTGCCGCTGCCGTCCACCGTCACGGTGTCGTCGAAGGTGAGCAGCTCGTCCGAGCCGGCCGCCTCGGCGCTCGCCTTCAGCGCCCGCAGCTCCGAGGCGCTGTTGCGGTCGACCGCCTGGCTGATCCAGTCGAGGTCGGCGGGGTCGTCGGTCGCCGCGTGGAAGTCGTGCAGCAGGCGCACCCGGCAGGAGGTCGCGGAGACGGGCTCCACCACCCACTCGCCGCCCATGCCGCCGACCGGGTGCTGCGAGCGCTCCTGACGGAACGACACGCGCAGCCGGGCGGGGTCGTGCACGCGCCGGGAGGTCCAGGTCTTGGCGGCGCCGTTGGCGGTCGCCCAGAGCCGGATCAGCTCCGCGTCGCCGTCCCTCTCGACGACCTCGGCGTGCACGGTCGGGGGAAAGGTCTCGGGCCACCTGGCGACGTCCGCGACGATGGCGTACGCCGTCTCGGCGGGGGCGGCCACGTCGATGCTGTGTTCCGTTGCGCGGACCGGGGTCTCGGTCACGGTTCTTCTCCAATCGGTAAGGGGGTGCCGCGAGGGGGCGCCGGCCGTCCGCCCGGGGACGCTCAGCGGGCCTCGCCGAACCAGCGCCGCAGCGCCGCGGCGAGGTCGCCTCCGTCCGGTGCCGTCCATGCCACGTAACCGTCGGGACGCAGCAGCACCGACCCGGTCGCGGCCGCGCCCTCCTCCGGTCCGGGCGGGAAGGCGCGCACCCGGACCACGTCCACCCGGTCCGTCCAGCCGGAGGCGGCCGTCCCGGTCGAGGCGTCGGAGGTGATCAGGACGCCCCGGGCGGGGTGCAGCAGCCGCGCGATCCGGTCGTGGCCGCCGTCGGCGAGGTCCAGCTCGCGGTCGGCCATGCGGGTGCCGAGCAGCGGGTGCGCCGGCCGGTCCGGGCCGGTGCCGCCCAGGTCGTAGCGGATGTCGAAGCCGCTCACCATGCCCGACAGATGACGTGCCACCGACGGGAGTTCGATGAGTTCCGCCAGGACGGCGCGCAGCGGCAGGACCGACCTGCCGGTGAGGTTGAGCGTCCCCTGGGCGAGGGTGTTGCGCAGCAGGCGCGCGCCCACCGGGTGGCGCTCGGCGTGGTAGGTGTCGAGCAGGCCCTCGGGGGCGCTGCCGCGCACCGTCGCCGCCAGCTTCCAGCCGAGGTTGAAGGCGTCCTGCACGCCGACGCTCAGCCCCTGTCCGCCGGCGGGCAGGTGGATGTGCGCGGCGTCCCCGGCCAGCAGCACCCGGCCCCGCCGGTACTCGGTGGCCTGCCGGGTGGCGTCGGTGAAGCGGCTCACCCAGCGGGCGTCGCCGTGGTGGATCGAGTCCCCGGTCAGCCGCTGCCAGGCGTCCGCGACCTGAGTGAACGTCACCTCGCGGCCGGGGTCCGGCCGGGTGCCGTTCTCGCAGACGATGATGCGGGTGTAGCCCTGCTCCAGCGGCGCGGCCATGATCATGCCGTTCGGCAGCAGCTCGCCGATCATCCGCGCCTTGATGTCGCAGCCGCGGACGTCCGCCAGGTACATCTCGCGGGTGGCATCGGAGCCGGCGAACTCGAAGCCCGCCAGGTGCCGGACCGTGCTCCGCCCGCCGTCGCAGCCCACCAGGTGACGGGCGGAGTACTCCTCTAGTCCGTCCGGGCCGCGGACGATCGCGGTGACGCCGTCGCCGGTGTCGGTCAGACCGGTCAGCTCGTAGCCGCGGCGCAGGGTCGCGCCCAGCTCCAGCGCCCGGTTCTCCAGCATCTCCTCGATCTTGTACTGGGGTGCGCCGCGGACGCCGAAGTGCGAGCCCTCCAGCACCCCGTAGTCGATCGGGAGGCCGCCGAAGTGCCCCCGCCGGGTGATCTCGATGTTCTCCAGGCGCTCCAGGATCCCGCGCTGGTGGAACATCTCGGTGGCGCGCGCGGTGAAGCCGATGCCCCGCGACTCCCAGCTGCGCTCGGCCCGCTGCTCGAAGACGATGACGTCGACGCCGCCGAGGCGGAGCTCTGCCGCGAGCGTCAGTCCCGCCGGACCCGCCCCGACCACAATGACATCGGTATCCATGATTCTTCCTGTCCTGAGCCTCGGCTTCCGCGACGGGGCCCCTCGGGGATCAGACCGGGATCGCCTCGATGATCGAGATCGGCGCGGAGGTGGGGACGGCCCTGGTGACCTTGAAGCCGGCCTTGGCGAACAGCTCGGTGTACTCGGCGAGGGTGCGGTCCTGGGCGCCGAGCATGAGCATCAGCCAGAGGTCGATGGTGTGGCCCAGGTGGTTCTCGTTGTGCTCCGGGAGCACGTACTCGATGACGAGCAGCTTGCCGTCGGGGCCGATCGCCTCGCGCGCGTTGCGCAGGGCCGTCACGGCGTCTTCCTCGGAGAAGTCGTGGATGATGTGCTTGAACAGGTAGGCGTCACCGCCGGCCGGCAGCTTGTCGAGGTAGCCGCCGTGCGTGATGGTGAACCGGTCGGCGACGCCGGCCGCCTCGAAGTAGGCCTGCGAGTCCACGGTGGCGATCTCGGAGTCGTACAGCACGCCCTTGACGCCCGGCGCCTGCTGGAGGATGCCCGCGAGCAGGTTGCCCCGGCCGGCGACGACGTCCACGACCGTGCCGAACTGGGAGAAGTCGTAGGCGTCCAGGATCGGGCCGGTCTCCGACTCGGAGAGCTGGCCGAAGGCCTGGAAGAACACGGCCGCGTACTCGGGGGTGGCGTGGAAGAAGTCCAGCGCGCCCTTGCCGCGCAGCTTGGGCAGGTTGGGCTCACCGGTCCGCACGGTGGTGATCAGGTGGCCGAACTCCTCCCACAGCAGCGGGTGGCCCATCAGCAGGCCGAAGCCGCGCATCGAGTCCGCCACGTCCTCGCGGAGCTTCTCGGACAGCGCGGTGTTCTCGTAACTGCCGTCGGGGCGGACCGCGAAGATGCCGTGGCCGGCGAGCGCGCGCAGGATCCGGTGGGTCGCCTTGGCGTCCGAGCCGACCCGCTGGGCGATGTCCTGGACGGGCAGCGGCCCGTCGGCGAGCACGTCCGCGACACCCAGCTTGGCGGCGACGAAAATCGCCTGGGTAATCACGGCACCCTGAATGACATTGAGCAGCGCGTACGAGTCGGACTGGTCACGGGCCTCGGGCGATACGGACATTGCTTTCCCTTCAGAGCGCCTTTTTCACGTATTCCCAGACGATAGGTGGCCGCTTCTCGGCCCCGCAACCGCTTGAATTATTGGAAATTGCCACCTCGAACGTTCTCGAACGTTTCCGGCCGTTCTCGAGGCTTCTCGAACGTTCAACTGGCGAATCCGGGCGGTTGAACGGAAAGCACCTCCACCGGCCCTCGACCGGGAATCCGGCCCTCGTTGCCAGGTTGTTCGGGCCCGGCATACACCCGAGAAGGAGCACGCGGAATGGCGGACAACGGACAGAAGGTGGCGCTGATCACCGGCGGCACGAGCGGAATCGGCCTCGCGATCGCCGAGCAGCTCGCGAGCCAGGGGCTCAGGGTCTTCCTGTGCGCGCGGAACCCCGAGACCGTCCGGGAGACGGTCGACAAGCTGCGGGCGGACGGCCACGACGCCGACGGCCTGGCCACCGACGTCCGCAAGCCGGCCGAGGTCGCCACGCTCGTCGACACGGTGGTCGAGCGCTACGGGCGCGTCGACGTCCTGGTCAACAACGCCGGCCGCAGCGGCGGCGGCACGACCTCCGAGATCGACGACGAGCTCTGGTACGACGTGATCGACACCAATCTGAACAGCGTCTTCCTGATGACGCGCGCCGTTCTCAGGGCGGGCGAGCAGGTCGAGCGTGGCTGGGGCCGCATCATCAACATCGCCTCCACGGGCGGTAAGCAGGGTGTGGTGCTCGGCGCCCCCTATTCGGCGTCCAAGCACGGCGTCGTCGGCTTCACCAAGGCGCTCGGGCTGGAGCTCGCCAAGACGGGCGTGACGGTCAACGCCGTCTGCCCCGGCTACGTGGAGACGCCGATGGCGCAGCGCGTGCGGCAGGGGTACGCCGCCCACCACGAGACGACCGAGGCGGCGATCCTGGAGCGCTTCCAGGCGAAGATCCCGCTCGGTCGCTACTCCACCCCCGAGGAGGTGGCCGGCCTCGTCTCCTACCTGGTGTCCGACGCGGCGGCGCCGGTGACCGCGCAGGCGATCAACGTCTGCGGCGGCCTCGGAAACTACTGACCGCGATTCGACCGGACCGTTCAAGGAGGCCGACGTTGCCGCACGACACCCCGATCCCGGTGGATTTCTGGTTCGACCCGACCTGTCCCTGGGCCTGGCTGACCTCCCGCTGGATCCTCGAGGTCGCGCGGCAGCGGCCCCTCGACGTCCGCTGGCGCCTCATGAGCCTGACCGTGCTCAACGAGGGGCGCGAGAACCTGCCCGAGCGCTGGCACCGGGACCTGGCCCTGCGCCTGGAGGCGGTGCGGGTCTGCGCCGCCGCCGAGCAGCGGTACGGATCCGGGGTGCTCGGGCGGCTGTACACCGAACTCGGCACCCGGTTCCATCTCGGGAAGGCGCCCAAGGAGCGGTCCACGTACGCGGCGGCCCTGACCGCCGCGGACCTGGATCCCGCCCTGGCCGACGCGGCCGGCTCCGACGCGTTCGACGGCGCGGTGCGCGCCTCTCACAACGACGGCATCGGCCGCGTCGGCACCGACGTGGGCACCCCTGTCATCGCGGTGGGCGACGTGGCGTTCTTCGGGCCCGTGGTCACCCCGACCCCGCGCGGCGAGGCCGCGCTGCGGCTCTGGGACGGCTTCCTCGCCGTGGCCGGGACCGATGGTTTCTTCGAACTCAAGCGCACCCGTACCCGCGACCCGATCTTCACCTGACCACCGCGGTCAGCTCCGGGAACCGACCAGGGGGGCGGTCCAGTTGGCGCTCAGCCAGGTCTCCAGCGACACCAGGTCCGGCCTGTTCCGGCGCAGTTCCGGCAGGTCGGCGTGGTAGCCGTCGCGCTCGAACCAGTCGAACATGTTGGCGAGGTCCGGGCGGGCGGCGCGCAGCGGCTCGATGGGCAGCTGCTGGAAGCGGGTCGGCACCCCGGACGCGGCCTCGAACGCCGCGGCCATCTGCGGTCCGGTCAGCTCCTCGCCGGCGATCTCCACCACCCGTCCGATCCAGGCCCGCGGGTCGTCGAAGGCGTCCGCGGCGAACGCGCCGATGTCGCTGGTCGCGATGAGCTGCACCGGGGTGCGCGGGTCCAGCCACATGGCCAGCACCAGCTCGCCCTCCACCGGGCGGGGAGCGATGTCGAGGAGAATGTCGTGGAACATGACCGGCCGCAGCACCGTCGTCGGCAGGTCCAGCGTCTCCAGGTACCGCTCGATCCTCAGCTTGCTCTCGAAGTGCGGCACCCGGGTGTCCCGGTCCGCGCCGCCGACCGAGCTGTACACGAAGTGCCGTACGCCGGCCCGGACCGCCGCGTCGGCCACCGCCCTGCCCTGCCGCTCCTCGGCCTCGACGCCGCCGGGGCCCCGGAACGTCTGGACGCTGAACACTCCGTGGACGCCCTCCATCGCCGCCGCCAGCGACGCCGCGTCGTCCATGTCACCGCGGACCAGCCGCGCGCCCGCCTGCTGAAGCTCCCGGGCCTCGGCCTTCTCCGGGTCGCGGACCAGGGCGTGCACGGTGTGTCCGCGCCGCAGCAGCTCACGGGCCACCGCCCCGCCCTGCCGGCCGGTACCCCCCAGCACCAGGATCGTTCCTTCAACCGCCACTTTCCGTCTCCATGTCTTGTGTCCGCCGGGTCCTCACCCGGCCCGGCGATCAGATGTGTGGGCCGCGAACGGCCGTGGGCCCGTGCGCGATCAGGCCGCGGACATCACCTTCAGCTGCAGCAGCGAGTTGGTGAGGTCGACCAGTGCCTGAGCGGTGTTGATCGCGCCGAGCTCGTCCTCACAGAGCTCTATGCCGTAGTCCCGCTCGATCCTGCTGTAGGTCTCGAGCAGCGCGAGGGAGTCGTAGCCGAGCTCCTCGAAGGGACGCTCGGGCGCCTCCTCCAGCGGCAGCGCGTCCTCGGCCTCCCCCGCGCACTCGCGCATGATGGTCTGCAGCTCGCTGATCGTGATCTGGAGCAATGCCGTGCCTCTCTGTTAGTCGGTGCCGTCCCGCGCTACCACGGAACGGGTCCCTCGTCCGCCAGGCACTGGCCCGACGGGCCGGCCTCGTCCAGCAGGGCGAGCCGGACCGCGATCCCCGCTCCCTCGGCGGGTGTGCGGTGACCGCGGTGGTGGTTGATGTCCGTGGCCACCACTCCGGGGAGGGCGGCGTTGACCTTGATCGGGGTCTCGCGCAGCTCTTTGGCGTAGGCGACCGTGACCGCGTTCAGCGCGGTCTTCGAGGACTGGTAGGCGATCATGTTGAGGCCGGCCAGCGGGGAGCCCGGGGCCGCCGTCAGGGTCAGGGACGCCGTGTGGCTGGACAGGTTGACGATGCGTCCGGCCGGGGAGCGGCGCAGCAGCGGCAGCATCGCGTGCGTCACGGTGACCACGCCGAAGACGTTGGTCTCGTACACCTCCCGCAGATCGGCGGCGGTCGCCTCGCTCGGCGCCCCGGTGAAGCCGCCGGCGACGCCCGCGTTGTTGACCAGGATGTCCAGGCGGCCGTGGCGCCGCTCGATCGCGGCGGCGGCCTCGGCCACGGAGGCCGGGTCCGTCACGTCGAGCCGGAGCGGCTCCGCCGCGATACCGTCACCGGCGAGCGCGCCGGCGGCCTGCTTGCCGAGCACCTCGTCCCGCGCGCCGACGAGGACGACGATCCCCTGCTCACCGAGCTGCCGTGCGACGGCGAAGCCGATGCCCTTGTTGGCGCCCGTGACGAGCGCGACCTTCTCAGCAGGCACGTCTTTTCCTTTCGCGGTCCGAATTGCTCTCGCATTCAAGGTAGTAAGAGGCGAAAGCCGGGGGCACCTCTGACATTGCCATTGAACCCGGCGTTCAACTGTTCAGAATCCGCGTTCAAGCGTGCTGAATCCGCGGTCGAACGCTGGACGGCGTTCCCGTATTGCCTTTCATTGCGGTCGAACATGGCCCTCGGTAGCTTCCCAATGGCCAACTATTGCCACAGCGCAGAGGGCCTGAATATGAGAAATGCTGACGTCATAGTGGTCGGTGCCGGGCCTGTCGGCCTGCTGCTCGCCGGCGAGCTACGCCTGGCCGGGGTGGACGTCGTCGTCCACGACAAGCTGCCCGGCCCGTCCGGGGAGTCCCGTGCGCTCGGGTTCAACCGGCGGGCCGCCGAGACGCTGGGCCAGCGCGGACTGCTGGAGCGGCTGGGCGAGTTCCGCTGGGGCCCGATGGGGCACTTCGGCGGGGTCCGTTTCGACCTCGGCATGCTCGACGACGACCACAGCGGGGTGCTGGGCCTGTCCCAGGCCCGGACCGAGGAGGCGCTCGGCGGCTGGCTGGCCGACCTCGGCGTCCCGGTGCGCCGCGGCCACGAGGTGACGGGGCTGCGCGAGACCCCCGACGGCGTCGTGGTCTCCTTCACCGGCCCCGACGGCCCCGGCGAGGAGAGCGCCGCGTACGTGGTCGGCTGTGACGGCGTGGGAAGTGCCGTGCGGACGCTGGCCGGCATTCCCGCGCCCGGCTGGGAGCCCACCCGGGGCATGTACACCACGGAGATCACCGGCGTCGCCCTGCGGCCCCGGCCGATCGGCGAGCGGCTGCCCGGCGGCTCCATGGTGGTGTGCACCCCGGTGGGCGAGGGCCGCTTCCGCATCATCATCCACGACCTGTCCCTGCCCACCCGCCCGGACCCGGGCGCGCTGACCTTCGCCGAGGTCGCCGACGCCTGGCGGCGGCTCACCGGTGAGTCCATCGACCACGCGCGGCCCCAGTGGCTGTGGGCCACCGGCAACTCCGCCGCGCTGGCCGAGGAGTACCGGCGCGGCCGGGTGCTCCTGGCGGGCGACGCCGCGCACGAGATCCCGCCGCTGGCCGCGTGGGGGCTCAGCGCCGGACTGCAGGACGCCGCCAACCTCGGCTGGAAGCTCGCCGCAACGGTCAAGGGCTGGGCGCCCGAGGGTCTGCTCGACACCTATCACGCCGAACGGCACCCGGTCGGACGGGAGTTGATCCGCAACGCCCAGGCCGCGTCGAAGATCTACCTCGGTGACTCCGTCATGGACCCGGTCCGCGAGGTCATGGGCGAGCTGCTGGCCCACAAGGACGCGGCGGAACAGGTCGCCGGGATCGTCAGCGGCCTCGGCATCCGCTACGACGTCGGCAAGGGCGACCACCCGCTGCTCGGCCTGCGCATGCCGCCGCAGACCGCGCTCACCCGGCCCGACGGCACCCGCGCCCGCGTCGCCGACCTGCTGCACGCCGGACACGGCCTGCTCCTGACCACCGACCCCGCCCTGGCCCACCAGGCCCAGGGCCTCGACGACCGCCTCGACGTCGTCACCGGCACCTGGACCACCGAGACCAAGACCGACCCCGCCGCGGACGCCGTCCTCGTACGCCCCGACGGCTACGTCGCCTGGACCTCCCCCGGCAGCGCCGACGGCCTCACCGAGGCGCTCGGCCGCTGGTTCGGCACCGCACGCGTCCCCCAGCCCGCCGGCCGGTGACCGGCGCCATCGACGAGAACCCCATCGGAAGAGGAGCGTTACACATGGCCAGGGATGTGATCGTCGTCGGTGCCGGCCCGGTGGGGCTGATGGCGGCGGGCGAACTCCGGCTGCGCGGCGTTGACGTCGTCGTCTACGAGCGGCTTCCCGCCCCGCCCCGCGAGTCGCGCGGCGCGAGCTTCACCAAGCGCACCGCCGAATGCTTCGACCAGCGGGGCCTGCTCGGCCGGCTCGGCGAGACCGAGCGCGCCGACAGCCACTTCGGCGGGGTCCGGATCGACCTCGGCATGCTGGCGGAGGACCACTACGGGCACCGGGGCGTCTCCCAGTTCCGCACCGAGCGGATGCTGGAGGACTGGGTGACCGAGCTGGGCGTGCCGGTCCTGCGCGGCTACGAGGTGACCGGCTTCCAGGAGACCGCCGACGCCGTCGTGGTGAGCGTCGAAGGGTCCGACGGCACCCGCGAGGACAGCGCCGGCTTTCTCATCGGCTGCGACGGCGGGCGCAGTTCGGTGCGCAAGCTCGCCGGGATCGGCTTCCCCGGCACCGAGGGCACGCGCGGCTTCCTCACCGCCGACGTCACCGGGATCGAGACCCGCAAGCGGCGCATCGGCGAGAACCTGCCCGGCGGCAGCATGATCATGGCGATGGACCTGGAGAACGGCGTCACCCGGGTCGTCGTGCACGAGGCCGGGACGCCGCCGCGGGACCGCGCCTCCCTCGCCTACGACGACCTCGCCGACGCCTGGCAGCGGCTCACCGGCGAGTCCATCCACCACGGACGGTGCCGGTGGATCAGCTGCTTCACCGACGCCTCACGGGCCGCCGCGGAGTACCGGCGCGGCCGGGTGTTCCTGGCCGGTGACGCCGCGCACGTGCAGCCGCCGGCCATGGCGCAGGGGCTGAGCGTGGGCATCCAGGACGCGGTGAACCTCGGCTGGAAGCTGGCGGCGACGGTCAACGGCTGGGCCCCGGACGGCCTGCTGGACACCTACCACGCCGAACGCCGGCCGGTCGGCGCGCAGTTGGCGCGCAACGCCCGCGCGGCGATCGAACTGCGGCTCACCGGCGAGGACATGGACCCGGTCCGCGGCATCATGACCGAGCTGGTCGCGCACCCGGACGCCGCCGCGTACCTGGCCGGCATGCTGAGCAACCTCGGCATCCGCTACGACGTCGGCAAGGGCGACCACCCGCTGCTCGGCCTGCGCATGCCGCCGCAGGCCGCGCTCAACCGGCCCGACGGCACCCGCGCCCGCGTCGCCGACCTGCTGCACGCCGGACACGGCCTGCTCCTGACCACCGACCCCGCCCTGGCCCGCCAGGCCCAGGGCCTCGACGACCGCCTCGACGTCGTCACCGGCACCTGGGCCAGCGACACCGAGACCGACCCCGCCGCGGACGCCGTCCTCGTACGCCCCGACGGGTACGTCGCCTGGACCTCCCCCGGCAGCGTCGACGGCCTCACCGAGGCGCTCGGCCGCTGGTTCGGCACCCCCCGGTCCTAGGTCCTGGGGTCCAGTCGCCCTCGACCGGGGTTCCGGAGCCCCCGGTCACACTGCGAACGCCCGTCTCGGCGTCGACCGTCGGCGCCGAGGCGGGCCCTACGACACCGTAACCATGAAGGAGCTGGTGGAATGGCTGGCAGCGAACGGGATCAGGTGAGCGGGAAGCCCCATGTGGTCATCGTCGGTGGAGGCATCGCGGGACTGTCGGCGGCGTTCCATCTGCGGAACGAGCCGGTCCGGGTGACGCTCCTGGAGGGCTCGTCCCGGATCGGCGGAAAACTGCTGGTCTCCGAGGTGGCGGGGGTCGCGGTCGACGAGGGCGCCGAGTCGCTGTACGCCAACCGCCGCAAGACCACCGGGCTGATCAAGGACGCCGGGCTCGGCGAGCGGATCATGTCGGCCGGCGTCACGGCGTCGGCGATCTGGACCAGGGGCGAGATCCGCGAGCAGCCCGACCGCCAGTTCATGGGCGTGCCCTGCGACATGGACGACCTGGCCCGGTCCGGCGTGCTGTCCGCGGAGGGGCTCGACCGCGCCCGGCAGGACCTGGTGCTGCCCTCGTCCGACCGGGACGGGGACGTCTCGGTCGCGTCGTTCGTCGGAGGGCGGCTCGGCCAGGAGGTCGTGGACCGTCTCGTCGAACCGTTCCTCGCCGGTGTGTTCTCCGGCCGTGCCGAGGATCTGTCCTTCGAGGCCACGCTGGCCCCGCTGGCCATGGCGGCCCGTGGCCACGTCTCGCTCGCGGACGCGGCGGGCTCGCTGACGCCGGTGCTGCAGGAGGGCGAGAAGCTGCCGCCCGTGAGCGTCGCCACGCTCGAGGGCGGCTTCGGCTCGCTGCCCCCCGTGCTGGTGCGCGAGGTGCTGGCGGCGGCGCCGGACGCGTCCCTGCGCACCGGGGCCGCCGTCAGCGCACTGGAGCGCACCGCGGACGGCTGGCGGGTGACCGTCGGCGCGGCCGGCGACGCGGAGCACATCGACGCGGACGCCGTCGTCGTCGCCGTGCCGGCCGGTCCCGCGAGCCGGCTGCTCGGCCAGGTCCCCGGGACCTCGCCCGCCGTCTCGGCGCTCGCCGAGGTGCCGTACGCGAGCGTCGCGATGGTCACCCTCGCCTACCCGCGCACGGCGTTCCCCGGCGGGCTCTCCGGCCGCGGTTACGCCGCCTACCGGGTGCCCGCGGTGGAGGGCAAGGCGGTCAAGGAGGTCACCTTCACCACCGTGAAGTGGCCGCACCTGGCCGGCGAGGTGGAGATCGTCCGCTGCTCGCTCGGGCGGCTCGGCGAGGAGTACCTGCTGGAGCGCGACGACGCCGATCTGGTCGCGCTGGCGACGGCCGAGCTCGCCGAGGCCACCGGAGTGACCGGTCCCCCGGTGGCGACCCGGGTGAGCCGCTGGGCCGACGCACTGCCGCAGTACACCGTCGGCCATCTGGACCGGGTGCAGCGGATCCGGGACGCGGTGGCGGCCCAGCCGGGCCTCGCGGTGTGCGGTGCGCTGTACGACGGTGTGGGCGTCGGTGTCTGCATGGCGACCGCGCGCAAGGCCGCCGACCAGGTGCTCGCCTGGCTGAAGAAGGACAAGGATGCGGACGCCGCCGGCCGTACGGTCGCGGCAGCCGTCTGAGCGAGCCCGCCCGGAACGTCCGTCGTTCCGGGCACACAAGTGGCCGTGCCCGGCGACCGGGCTGACCGCTCCCGCTCGGCTGTGCGGGACTGCTCGGCCAAGTCGGCGCGTGTGTCGGCGCTTCAAACACCTGGTAATCGGACGCC
>NZ_JBFBBK010000067.1:0-42610 GCF_040682635.1 Streptomyces sp. NPDC051133 | reverse complement strand
CGACTGACGGTGTACGATCCGGCGCCCTCTGTGACGGCTGTTCATTCGGCGTACTTCTTGGCCACCTTTGCGATGAACTGCCGGGATTGCTCCACCGCGGCTGCCCGCGCTCAGGGCGACCCGCTCCGCCGTGACGCCGGCCGCGGCGAAGACCAGGGCGGCGCCGATCCAGCCGGCGCTCCCGGTGCCGAGCAGCAGCCCCGTGACGGCGATGGGTCCGAGCACACGCTGGCCGTTGATGCTCAGGTTGAAGACGGACAGATAGCGGCCGCGCGCCTCGGGCGGGGCCAGGGCGATGGACAGGTCCCACACCGCGGCGTTGGCGATCACCTCGCCCAGGGAGAGGG
Source organism: Streptomyces sp. NPDC051133 (assembly GCF_040682635.1). Taxonomy (NCBI): domain Bacteria; kingdom Bacillati; phylum Actinomycetota; class Actinomycetes; order Kitasatosporales; family Streptomycetaceae; genus Streptomyces; species Streptomyces sp. NPDC051133. The sequence goes on along the minus strand of NZ_JBFBBK010000067.1, from coordinate 42,263 downwards.
CGAGCACGGCCGCGCTCAGCCAGGCCACGGAGGTCCAGCCGGGCGTCGCGCCCGCCGCGGCGAAGCACAGGCTGCCCACGGCGAGGACCCCGCCGGTCCAGGTCAGCATCCGGCTCGTGCGGCGCAGGCCGTCGGCGAACCGGCTCACCGGGATCTGCAGGACCACCACGAGCACCGTGTTGGCCGCGAACAGGACCGACACCATCACCCGGGGGGCGTCCGTGTAGTCCAGGACCCACACCGGCATGGCGACGAGCAGCAGCGCGTCGAAGAACGACAGCAGGAAGTTCAGCCCGGTCAGCGCCAGGTAACGGGCGTCCGGCAGGGCCCGCTGCCGCTGTGCCGGCTCCGCACGGGACGACCGGACGGCTGTCCCCGCGTCGCGGTCCTCGTGGACGCGCAGCACCAGGACGGCCCCGCAGAAGAACGCGCAGGCGATCGCCGCCAGGACGACGCGGTAGGCGGTCGCCGTGTCGGAGACCAGGGCCGCGCCCGCCCCCATGGCGCCGACGCCGAGCCCGCAGTTGCGGACGACGTTGACGACCGCGAGCAGCCGGGTGCGGTCCTGCTGGTCCGGGACGGCGTTCGCCACCAGCGCCTGCAGCACCGGCGGCCCCGCCCGGTCACAGGCGACCGCGCACAGGGTCAGCGCCATGAACTGCCAGAAGGTGGTGACGAAGGCGTACGCCCCGCAGCACACCCCCCGGCCCACGTACACGACGGCCAGAACGCGCCGCGCCCCGTACCGGTCGGCGAGCACACCGCCGTAGAGGGAGACCAGCAGGGCGACCCCGCCGGCCGTGGCCAGTCCGGTGGCGACCTGGTTGGGCGTCAGCCCGACCTGCCGGGTGTAGTACGCCATGGAACTGGCCATGAACAGGCCGATGCCGAGGGACTGCACGAGTGCGGCGACCACCAGCTTCCGGCCCCCCGCGGTCAGTTTCATCCCGCTCCGTCCCCTGCCCCACTCGGTGTTCGAATCTGCTCGCGATGGTGAACGGGCGCGGGGACTCACCCCGGCGGACGGCGAAAGAATCCGGCCATTCGCCGTCGGTTTCTCGCCGGAGGGCCGGCTCCCCTTTCTCCGGAGAGCTTTTCCTCACCCACCCGTTCGTGCGCATCGGCTCGGGGAAGACGTTAGATCGGGCCGGACCGGCGGACGTGGTTTAGAGCGCACTGGGAATTCCGTGCGGAAACCTCATTCTGCGCCTTCTGCCAACACCGTGCGCAGCCCGTAGTGATGCTCGGGGCGGCCCGCGTCGCCGTACTTCAGGCTCAGATGGACGCCGCCGCGCTCCTCCAGGCGCTTGAGGTAGCGCTGGGCGGTGGAGCGGCTCACTCCCGCCCGCTCGGCCACCTCGTGCGCCGACAGCGGCCGGTCGGCCTCGCGCAGGACCCGGCGGATCAGCTCGGTGGTCGGCCCGGCGAGGCCCCGGGAGGCGGAGGCCGGAGCCGCCGCGGCGTCCCGGGCGCCGAAGACGCTGTCGAGGCCTTCCTGTTCCAGCTGGTCGGCCTCGTCGAGCATGCCCCGCAGGGCGGCGTACGACTCCAGCTTGGCGCGCAGCGCGGGGAAGGAGAACGGCTTGACGAGGTAGTGCAGGACGCCGTAGCGCCGGGCGGCACGCACCGACGCGGCGTCCCGGGAGGCCGACACCATGATCACGTCGACGGGGTACTCGCGCTGCCGCAGCCGGTGCACCAGCCGCAGCCCGGTGGTGTCCGGCAGGTACTGGTCGAGGAGGATCAGGTCGATCCCGCCCCGCTGGACCGCGGCGAGCGCCTCGCCGGCCGTGTGGGCCCGGGCCGCCACCCGGAAGCCGGGGACCCTGGCCACGTAGGCGGCGTTGACCTCGGCCACATGGAAGTCGTCGTCCACCACGAGCACGTCGATCACCGGCCGGCCACCGCCTCGGGGGCGAGCGCCCGCGGCAGCCGTACGGTGAACACGGCGCCCCCGCCGGCGCGTTCGTCCAGGGCGGCCGCGCCGTCGTACTGGTCGGCGATGCGCCGGACCTGCGCGAGTCCCACACCCCGGCCGGGGTGCGGTTGCTTGGTGGACCAGCCCTCGGTGAAGACGTGGGGGCGGGCGCCGGGCGGGACACCGGGTCCGTTGTCGGCGACCCGCAGGACCACGGTGTCGCCCTCCGCCCACACGTCGACGTCGACGCGGGGATCCGGGACGGGGTGGGCGGCCACGGCGTCCAGGGCGTTGTCGATCAGGTTGCCCAGCACCATCATCAGGTCGTGGGGGACCAGCGCCCGGCGTGGCAGGCTGGTGCTCGCTCCGATGTGCAGGGCCACCCCGCGCTCCGCGGCGACGGCGCTCTTGCCCACGAGCAGCGCGCTGAGCACCGGTTCCCGGACGTGGTCGGCGCGACGGGTTTTCGTGGTCCGTGCGCGGGTCAATTCCGCGATGAACTCAGTCGCCCTGTCGTACATTTCCATGTGAAGCAGCCCGGCCACGGTGTGCAGACAGTTGGCAAACTCATGGTGCTGAGCGCGCGCCGTTGTTATGAGAACTCGGCTTGTTTCCGACCTCATGCCCCGTTTTGTCCTGTGTGTGATTGTGTCGTCAGGTCGTCAACCTGTGTATCACGAATCATTTGGACACAGCAATTAATGTTTCAGTAAAAAGCGGGGCGACCGGAATGTCGGCCGAGTAAAGGGAAAGCGGATTCCCGGGTAATCGGTAAGCCGTGCGGACTTCACGGCGAACTCGAATTACTTCTCCGTGTCGTTTTCCTCGCCGAGCCGGCGCAGGCGGGCGGGCAGGGCGGTGCCGATGGGCTCCCGGATGACCTCGTCGGCCAGCTCGTCGTACGGCGTCGGCTCGGCGTTGACGACGATCAGACGGGCGCCGTGCTCGGCGGCGACACCGGCCAGCCCGGCGGCGGGATGCACCTGCAGGCTGCTGCCCACGGCGAGGAACACGGTGCAGGCCTTGCTGATCGCCGCGGCCTCACCGAGCACCACCGGGTCCAGCCGCTCGCCGAACATCACCGTGGCCGGTTTCAGGATGCCCCCGCACTCCAGGCACGGCGGGTCGTCCTCGCCGGCCTCGACCCGGGCGAGGGCGTCCTCCATCGGCCCGCGGGCATGGCACCGGGTACAGACGACCCCGCGTGTACTGCCGTGCAGCTCCAGCACCTTGCGGGCGGGCATCCCGGCGAGCTGGTGCAGCCCGTCCACGTTCTGGGTGAGGACCCGCACCGGGATGCCGGACCGCTCCAGCTCGGCCACGGCACGGTGCGCGGCGTTCGGCTCCGCCCCGAGGGCCTGGTTCCCGAGCCGCATCCGCCAGGAGCGCCGCCGGATCTCCGGATCGCCCATGTAGTACTCGTACGTCACGAGCTTCTCGGCCTCGGGGTCCTGCCGCCACAGCCCGCCCGGACCGCGGTAGTCGGGGATCCCGGAGTCGGTGGAGATACCGGCCCCGCTGAGCACGGCGACGAGTGGCTTGGTCATGGAGCCGAGCGTAGGCCGGGCCGGCCGGGCGCCGCGAACGCATATCTCAGGCGATCGACGCCCAGCGCACCGCGGCGACGGCGGCCAGGATCAGGGCCGGGGCCGCCCACGCCCAGCCCAGGGCCCGCCGGGACAGCAGCCACAGCCCCAGTGCGCCGGTCGCGGCCACGAGGGCGACGAGACAGGCCACGGCGATCCCGGCGTAGGCGCCGTCGTCCCAGGGACCGGCAGGGCGCGTGACGAGCGCCGCCCAGCAGAAGAACGCGGTGACGAGCGTGAGCAGGGTGACGGGCACGGCGAGGACCCGGTTCGCACGGCGGCCGTCGTCCGGGCCGGTGGGGCGGGGCGTGCGGGGCATCGGCGTGGTGTCCTCCTGGGAGCTGCGGGATGTGGGAGCTGCCGGATTCCGGACCCGGCGGGAATCCGCGAGGGCAGCCGTGAGGCCGGCCGCGCCCGGGTCCGCCGGCCGCGCCGGTTCACGCCACCCGGTGACCGCGCCGGTTCACGCCACCCGGTGACCGTTCTCCAGCTCCGCCGGGCCGGAGCCGGCGTCGAGGGTGTCGAGCGCGGTCAGGACACGGCGGCCGAGGGCGCCGGGCAGGTGGTCGGTGATCTCCTCGCGGGGGACCAGGCGCCAGGACAGCAGTTCCTCCTCCTGCAGGCGGATGGCCTTGAGGTCGGCGTCCGTGAGGACACCGCCGTCGTACAGGTAGGCCACCAGCGGCGGGTGGGCCTGGCCACGGACCCAGTCCACGGCCAGCAGCCGGCCGGGCTCCCTGTCCAGGCCGATCTCCTCCAGCGTCTCGCGGCGTGCGCCCTGCCGCGGGGTCTCGCCGTCGTCCGACTCGATCGTGCCGCCCGGAAGGGCCCAGCCCTCGCGGTAGTTGGGCTCGACGAGCAGCACCCGCCCCTCGGCGTCCCGGAAGAGCGCGGCGGCACCGGCGAGAACCCGGGGGAGGCTCGCGATGTACGTGGCGAAGTCTGGCGTGGTGGTCATCCAGGAAGGGTAACCAGCCCGCGCGCGGCTACGGCCCGGCGGCCGCCAGGCGCAGGGTGCGTTCGGCCAGCGCACTGATCCGTACGCCGTCGAACCCGAACACCGCGCTGCGCACCGTGTCCTGCAGCGGGTCCTTCCACTGGGCGGGGATCGCGTCCGCGCCGGTGAGGACCCCGGCCACCGAGCCGGCCGTCGCCCCGTTGGAGTCGGTGTCCAGCCCTCCCCGCACGGTCAGCGCGATGGTCCGGGTGAAGTCGCCGTCGCCGTACAGCAGCCCGGCGGTCAGCACGGCCGCGTTCGGCACCGTGTGGATCCAGCCGAGCCCGGCGGTCTCCTCGGCCAGCGTGGCCAGGGTCTCCTCCCAGGGCAGCCGGGTCTCGTGCAGGGTCGTGACCCGGCGCACGGTACGGGCGAGCCGGCTGCTCGCCGGGATCACGCCGAGCGCCGTCTCCAGCGCCTGGCGCACGGTCGGGGCGGTGAAGGCCGCCGCGATCAGCGCCGCCGCGAACATCGCGCCGTAGACGCCGTTGCCAGTGTGCGACAGCACCGCGTCCCGGCGCGCGAGCCCCGCCGCCCGGGACGGCTCGCCGGGACACGTCCAGCCGAAGACGTCGGCGCGGATCAGCGCCCCGATCCACTCCTGGTACGGGTTGTCGTACGTCGCCGTCAGCGGCGGCTTCAGCCCGTTCGCGAGATTCCGGTACGCCGCCCGCTCCGCGGTGAACGTCTGCAGGTACGGCAGCCGCAGCAGCCACAGGTCGCCGACCTGCTCGGTGCTGAAGCCGAAGCCGCGGGTCTCCAGCAGGTGCAGGCCGAGGATCGCGTAGTCCACGTCGTCGTCCCGGCAGCTGCCGTGGATCCGGCCGCGCACGCACTGGCGCCACTCCGGGCGCAGCACGGCGGTCTCGGCCGCGTCGGCGGGCTCGGGCAGGTAGTCGGTGAGCGGCAGCGCCGCGGCCCCGCGCAGATAGCGGTCGATGCGGTCGCGGGTCCACACCTCGCCCTGTTCGACCGGTTTGCCGAGCATGTTGCCCGCGATCCGCCCGAGCCAGCCGCCGTGGATGCGGTCGGCGAGGTCGGGCGCGGCGCGCGGGACGGTCAGGGGCAGGGTGGTCATGGCTGGGATGTACCCGTTTTCCCCGGCGGCCTCTCAGCGGCTTCCCAGCCTTCGGGCGGGGCATGACGGCGGGGGCCGCTTGCGGTTATGGTCGCAGCGGCGCGACTGGCCCTGACGTGCGCAGGGCCCGGAGAGCAAGGGGAAAGCAAGGTGGCGGACGCTGCAGTGAACGAGACCCGTCGGGTGCTCATCGCCGCGGACAAGTTCAAGGGCTCGCTGACGGCCGTACAGGTCGCCGAGCGGGTGACGGCCGGGCTGCGCCGGATCGTGCCCGACCTCGCGGTCGAGGCGCTGCCGGTGGCCGACGGCGGCGACGGCACGGTGGACGCGGCGGTCGCGGCCGGCTTCGAGCGGCGGGAGATCAAGGTCGCCGGGCCGCTGGGACAGGAGGTCACGGCCGCTTTCGCGCTGCGCGGCGACACCGCGGTCGTGGAGATGGCCGAGGCGAGCGGCCTGCAGCGGCTGCCGGCCGGTGTCTTCGCCGCGCTCACGGCCTCCACGTACGGCTCCGGCGAGCTGCTGCGCGCCGCGCTGGACGCGGGCGCGCGCACGATCGTGTTCGGGGTGGGCGGCAGTGCCACGACGGACGGCGGCGCGGGCATGCTGTCGGCGCTGGGCGCGCGGTTCCTCGACGAGGAGGGCGAGCCGGTGCCGCCGGGCGGCGGAGGCCTCGCCGGCCTGGCGCGGGCGGATCTGTCCGGGCTCGACCCGCGGCTGTCCTCGGTGGAACTGGTACTGGCCAGCGATGTCGACAATCCGCTGACCGGGCCGAAGGGTGCCCCGGCGGTGTACGGCCCGCAGAAGGGGGCCTCGCCGGACGACGTGGACACCCTGGACGCGGCGCTGGCCCACTTCGCGAAGGTGCTGGAGGCCGAGGCCGGCCCGCGTGCCGCCGCATACGCGGCGGCGCCGGGTGCGGGCGCGGCGGGCGGCATCGGCTACGGCGCGCTGCTGCTCGGTGCCCGGTTCCGGCCCGGCATCGAGGTCATGCTGGACGTCCTCGGCTTCGCGCCGGCGCTGGAGCGGGCCTCGCTGGTGATCACCGGTGAGGGCTCGCTGGACGAGCAGACGCTGCACGGGAAGGCGCCGGCCGGCGTGGCCGCCGCAGCTCGGGCCGCGGGCAGGCCCGTGGTCGCGGTGTGCGGACGGCTGGCACTGTCGCAGGAGGCGCTGCTGGGGGCCGGGATCGAGCGGGCCTACCCCCTCACCTCGGTGGAGCCGGACGTCGCCAGGTGCATCGCGGACGCGGGTCCGATCCTGGAGCAGGTCGCCGCCCGCATCGCCGAGGACCGGCTGAGCTGAGACCTCCCGGGGGCTCCGCCCCCGGACCCCGTGTGTCCGCCGGACGGAGAGCCACCGTCCGGCGCCCGGAGTCCGGCAGCGGAGCCCCCCCCAGGGCATTCCCCGGCCGGCTTGATCCACGTCCTCGCGCAGGAACACGCGTGACCTCCGCGCCCACCTCCCGGATGAGACCGCCGTCGCGGAGGATGCCGAGGGCCACGGCAAGTTCCTCGCCGCGCGGGTCGTCGACGGCCTAGGCGCGGTCGGCGAAGCCGAACGCGGCCTCGCGCCCCCCGGGTGTACGGCGGTGCCCACCGGCGCCTACTCCGGTCGGTGAAGCCGGACGCGGTCTCGTGCCCCCCCCGGGTGTGCGGCGGTGCCCGCCGGCGCCTACTCCGGTCGGTGAAGCCGGACGCGGTCTCGTGCCCCCTGGCAGTGCGGCGGTGCCCGCCGGCGCCCACCCCGGTCGGTGAAGTCGAACGCGGTCTCGTGCCCCCTGGCAGTGCGGCGGTGCCCACTGGCGCCCACCCCGGGCGGTGAGGCCGGACGCGGCCTCACGTACCCCCCGGCGGCACGGCGGCGCCCGTCGGCGTCCACCCCGGCACCCTCCGTGCCCGGGGCACCCCGGGGAACCTCCTGATCGACGCCGGGCGGCGGCAGGAGGAGGCGGCTCGGCTGCCGCCGGGCGTTCGGCGACGGCCGTCCGTCTCCGCGCCGGGCCGGCGGGCGCCTCGGCCGGCTGCGTGACGACCCGGCCCGGCAGCGCTCCCGGGCGCTCGGCCGGGCGATCCGGGTACACGGCGAAAGGGCCCGCACCCCAACCGGGTGCGGGCCCTTTCGGCAGGTACGCCTACGGCAGCTGCGCCGTGCGCGCCTCCCGGCGGTTGTCGCGGAAGTTGTTCACGCGACGCGCCGTGGCGAACAGCGGAATCACCGCGCCCATGACCAGCTGCAGCGCGCAGCCCGTCTGCAGCAGCAGCTGGCCGCTCGGGGCGTCGAAGGCCCACGCCGCCAGCAGGCCCATGGAGAGCACGATCCAGGAGAGCATGGCGCCGGCCAGCCGGCCGCGCGGCTTGGGGTACTCCACCCGGCTCACCATCAGCCAGGCCGTCCCCAGGATCGCCAGCAGCGTCGCCACGAAGGGCAGCTCCAGCAGCACGATCGAGACGACCGTCAGCGCGCCGAACGGCGACGGCATGCCCTGGAACATGCCGTCCTTCATCGTCACGCAGCTGAAGCGCGCCAGACGCAGTACGACGGCCAGGAGCACCACGATCGCCCCGAGCGCCGCGACTCTCTGGTGCGCGTCGTCCGCGACCATGCCGTAGACGAGGACGAAGTACGCGGGCGCCAGCCCGAAGCTGATCAGGTCGGAGAGGTTGTCCAGCTCCGCGCCCATCGGGGACGAGCGCAGCTTGCGCGCCACCAGTCCGTCGAACAGGTCGAAGACGGCCGCGCAGAGCATCAGGATGACGGCCGTGGCGGCACTGTGCCGGGCCATGCCCGCGGACTCGTCGTTGCCCGTCAGATGCGGGATCAGGATGCCGGTGGTGGTGAAGTACACCGCCATGAAGCCGCACGTGGCGTTGCCCAGGGTGAGGGTGTCCGCTATCGACAGGCGCAGAGAGAGGGGCATCTCCTCCTCGTCGTCCACCTCATCGGCCTCGGGCACCCAGCCCGCCTGGGTCTCCGGATCAATCACGGTCAATGCGAGTCACCCCAGCCACGGTCTTCTGTCCGACCTCGACCGCGACCTCCACGCCCTCGGGCAGGTAGAGGTCGACACGCGAGCCGAAGCGGATCAGACCGATACGGTCGCCCTGCTCGACCTTCGTGCCCTCAGGCAGGTAGGGCACGATGCGGCGGGCCACCGCGCCGGCGATCTGGATCATCTCGATGTCGCCGAGTTCGGTGTCGAAATGCCAGACTACGCGCTCGTTGTTCTCGCTCTCCTTGTTGAAAGCCGGAACAAAGCCGCCGGGGATGTGCTCCACGGACGTCACCGTACCCGCGAGGGGCGCGCGGTTGACGTGGACGTTGAGCGGGCTCATGAAGATCGCGACGCGGGTACGCCCGTCCTTCCACGGCATGATGCTCTGCACCACGCCGTCGGCGGGGGAGATGACCCGGCCGGAAGCGATCTCGCGCTCGGGGTCGCGGAAGAACCACAGCATGCCCGCCGCGAGTGCGGTGGCGGGCACGGCCACGGCCTTGGCGGCGCCCGAGCGGCGGGCACGGGCCAGGCTGAGGGCTGCGGTGGCGACGGTCGGGAGAAGCCACGGCGATGCTCCGCGCGCGAGGCGTACGCCGGCTCGGCTGTCGCGAGGTGCAGAGGTGAGGCTGTGGGGCATGGATGACCTTCGTAGCGGATGATGCCGCACTCTGACGGGGGACGGCGGCTTTCCCGGGATCGTACCGGTCACGGACCACAACTGGGCAAGCCAGTCAGCCGAGTCGGCGGCCGAAGACCGCCTACGGGGTGTGATCTTCTTCTCGAAGAAAACACCCCGTACCCGGACAATCAGCCCTGGAACCGATACTCTTCGAGCAACCTGCGACCAATGATCATTTTCTGGATCTCGGCGGTACCTTCACCGATGAGCAGCATCGGCGCCTCCCGGTACAGGCGCTCGATCTCGTACTCCTTGGAGAAGCCGTAGCCGCCGTGGATGCGGAAGGCGTCCTCCACGACCTCCTTGCAGTACTCGGAGGCGAGGTACTTCGCCATGCCCGCCTCCAGGTCGTTTCGCTCCCCGGAGTCCTTTTTGCGTGCGGCGTTGACCATCATCGCATGGGCGGCCTCGACCTTGGTGGCCATCTCCGCCAGCTTGAACTGAATGGCCTGGTGCTGGGCGATCGGCTTGCCGAAGGTCTGCCGCTGCTGGGCGTAGCCCACCCCCAGCTCGAAGGCGCGCTGGGCGACACCGCAGCCGCGTGCCGCCACATTGACGCGGCCGACCTCGACGCCGTCCATCATTTGGTAAAAACCTCGGCCGGTCACGCCGCCGAGCACCCGATCGGCCGGAAGGCGCAGGCCGTCCATGATCAGCTCGGTGGTGTCGACGCCCTTGTAGCCCATCTTGTCGATCTTGCCGGGGATGGTCAGGCCCGGGCGGACCTCGCCGAAGCCCGGCTCCTTCTCGATCAGGAAGGTCGTCATGGACTTGTGGGGCGCCGTGCCCTCGGGGTGTCCTTCGTCACTCCGGACCAGGACGGCCACGAGCGACGACGTGCCGCCGTTCGTCAGCCACATCTTCTGGCCGTTCAGGACGTACTCGTCGCCGTCCTTGACCGCCTTCGACGTGATGGCCGACACATCGGAGCCCAGGGCCGGCTCCGACATCGAGAAGGCGCCCCGGATGTCACCGGCCGCCATCCTCGGCAGGAAGTGGTCCTTCTGCTCCTGCGTGCCGTGCTGCTTGAGCATGTACGCGACGATGAAGTGGGTGTTGATGATGCCGGACACCGACATCCAGCCACGGGCGATCTCCTCCACGCACAGCGCGTAGGTGAGGAGCGACTCGCCCAGGCCCCCGTACTCCTCGGGGATCATCAGACCGAACAGACCGAGCTCCTTGAGCCCGTCGACGATCGCTTGCGGGTACTCGTCGCGGTGCTCCAGCTCCGTCGCGACAGGAATGATCTCCTTGTCGACAAAGTCCCGGACGGTGGAGAGGATCTCCTGCTGGACGTCGGTCAGACCGGCGGTCTGGGCGAGACGGGCCATCTCTACTTCTCCGTGTTCTTTTCCGCAGGTGCGGTCAGTTCTGGACGGCCGGGCTGCTCGCCGCCGCGCTCCTTGATGTACGTCTCGGTGGGCACCATGACCTTGCGGCGGAAGACGCACACCAGGGTGCCGTCCTGCTTGTAGCCCTTGGTCTCGACGTAGACGATGCCGCGGTCGTTCTTCGACTTCGACGGCCACTTGTCCAGCACGGTCGTCTCGCCGTAGATCGTGTCGCCGTGGAAGGTCGGCGCCACGTGCTTCAGCGACTCGATCTCCAGGTTGGCGATCGCCTTGCCGGAGATGTCCGGGACGGACATGCCGAGCAGGAGGGAGTAGATGTAGTTGCCCACGACGACGTTCTTGCCGAAGTCCGTCGTCTTCTCCGCATAGTTCGTGTCCATGTGGAGCGGGTGGTGGTTCATGGTGAGGAGACAGAACAGGTGGTCGTCGTACTCCGTGACCGTCTTGCCCGGCCAGTGCTTGTACGTCGCCCCGACCTCGAACTCCTCGTAGGTGCGTCCGAACTGCATCGCGCTCAGGCCTCCGGGATCTCGAACTTCGACGTGCGCTGCATGCCGGCGGCCCGGCCCTTGCCGGAGATGACCAGGGCCATCTTGCGGCTGGCCTCGTCGATCATCTCGTCGCCGAGCATCGCGGAGCCCTTCTTGCCGCCCGCCTCGGACGTGTAGTAGTCGTACGCGTCCAGGATCAGCTCGGCGTGGTCGTAGTCCTCCTGCGACGGCGAGAAGATCTCGTTGGACGCCTCGACCTGGCCCGGGTGCAGCACCCACTTGCCGTCGAAGCCCAGCGCCGCGGCGCGCTGCGCGACCTCGCGGTAGCCCTCGACGTTGCGGATCTGCAGGTAGGGACCGTCGATCGCCTGGAGGTTGTTGGCGCGGGCGGCCATCAGGATCTTCATCAGGATGTAGTGGTAGGCGTCCGCCGGGTAGCCGGGCGGCTGCTCGCCCACGACGAGCGACTTCATGTTGATGGACGCCATGAAGTCGGCCGGGCCGAAGATGATGGTCTCGACGCGCGGGGAGGCCTGCGCGATCGCGTTGACGTTGTTCAGGCCCTGCGCGTTCTCGATCTGCGCCTCGATGCCGATCTTGCCGACCTCGAAGCCCATGGTCTTCTCGATCTGCGTCAGCAGCAGGTCCAGCGCGACGACCTGCTCGGCCGTCTGCACCTTCGGCAGCATGATGCAGTCGAGGTTCTGGCCGGCGCCCTCGACGACCGTGACGACGTCCCGGTACGTCCATTCGGTCGTCCAGTCGTTGACGCGCACGACCCGCGTCTTGCCCGTCCAGTCGCCCTCGTTGAGGAACTTGACGATGGTGTGCCGCGCCTCGGGCTTGGCGAGCGGCGCGCACGCGTCCTCCAGGTCGAGGAAGACCTGGTCCGCCGGGAGGCCCTGCGCCTTCTCCAGGAAGCGCGGGTTGCTGCCCGGTACGGCCAGGCAGGAGCGCCGCGGGCGAAGGCGGTTGACGGTCGTCATGCGGGGACCTCCAGGGGGTCGAGCTTGTTCGCTTTCCGGATCTCGTCGGCTATGGCGCCGATGATGCCGGTGATGTCGAAGTCCTTCGGGGTGAACACGGCGGCCACTCCGGCCTGCTTGAGCTGCTCCGCGTCACCGTTCGGGATGATGCCACCTGCGATCACCGGTATATCTGTGGCACCGGCCACACGCAGCCGCTGGAGTACGTCCGGCACCAGTTGGGCGTGCGAGCCGGAGAGGATCGACAGGCCCACCGCGTGCACGTCCTCGGCGAGGGCGGCGTCCACGATCTGCTCGGGCGTCAGGCGAATGCCCTGGTAGACCACCTCGAAGCCGGCGTCGCGGGCGCGGACGGCGATCTGCTCGGCGCCGTTGGAGTGCCCGTCCAGGCCCGGCTTGCCGACCAGGAAGCGAAGCTTGCCGACGCCCAGCTCACGGGCGGTGGCGTCCACCTTGGCGCGGACCTCGGCGAGCGCGGAGCCCGGCTCGGCGGTCACCGCCACCGGCGCGGACGACACCCCGGTGGGCGCCCGGAACTCGCCGAACACCTCGCGCAGGGCCCCGGCCCACTCGCCGGTCGTGACGCCGGCGCGGGCGCACTCCAGCGTGGCCTCCATCAGGTTCTCCGTGCCCTTGGCGGCCTCCTTCAGCCGCTCCAGCGCCTTGCAGGGGCGCGGGTGGTTGAAGGGCGGCTGGTAGCGCGTGTCGCGCCAGTTCTCCAGCCCGGCGATGACGCGGGCCTCGACCGCCGGGTCGACCGTCATGATCGCGGTGTCCAGGTCGGCCGTCAGCGGGTTCGGCTCGGTGCCCTCGAAGGCGTTGACACCGATGATCTTCTCCTCGCCGGATTCGATCCGGGCCCGGCGCTCGGCGTGCGAGGAGACCAGCTGAGACTTCAGGTAGCCGGACTCCACGGCGGCCATCGCGCCGCCCATCTCCTGGATGCGGCCGATCTCCGCGAGGGCGTCCGCGACCAGCTGGTCCACCTTCGCCTCGATCACCTTCGAGCCCTCGAAGATGTCCTCGTACTCCAGCAGGTCGCTCTCGTAGGCGAGCACCTGCTGGATGCGCAGGCTCCACTGCTGGTCCCAGGGCCGGGGCAGGCCCAGCGCCTCGTTCCAGGCCGGCAGCTGCACGGCACGCGCGCGGGCGTCCTTGGAGAGCGTCACCGCGAGCATCTCCAGCACGATCCGCTGGACGTTGTTCTCCGGCTGCGCCTCGGTCAGGCCGAGCGAGTTGACCTGGACGCCGTAGCGGAACCGGCGCTGCTTGGGGTTCTCGATGCCGTACCGCTCGCGCGTGACCTGGTCCCAGATGCGGCCGAACGCCCGCATCTTGCACATCTCCTCGACGAAGCGGACGCCCGCGTTCACGAAGAAGGAGATACGGGCGACCACGTCCCCCATGCGCTCCTGCGGCACCTGGCCGGAGTCGCGCACGGCGTCGAGCACGGCGATCGCGGTGGACATCGCGTACGCGATCTCCTGCACCGGCGTGGCCCCGGCCTCCTGCAGGTGGTAGCTGCAGATGTTGATCGGGTTCCACTTCGGGATGTGGGAGACCGTGTACGCGATCATGTCCGTCGTCAGGCGGAGGCTCGGCCCCGGCGGGAAGACGTGCGTCCCGCGGGACAGGTACTCCTTGACGATGTCGTTCTGGGTCGTGCCCTGGAGCTTGGTGATGTCCGCGCCCTGCTCCTCGGCGACGACCTGGTAGAGCGCCAGCAGCCACATGGCGGTGGCGTTGATCGTCATCGAGGTGTTCATCTGTTCCAGGGGGATGTCCTGGAACAGCCGGCGCATGTCACCGAGGTGCGCGACGGGCACGCCGACCCGGCCGACCTCGCCGCGGGCGAGGATGTGGTCGGAGTCGTAGCCGGTCTGCGTCGGCAGGTCGAACGCCACCGACAGGCCCGTCTGGCCCTTGGCGAGGTTGCGCCGGTACAGCTCGTTGGACGCCTCGGCCGTGGAGTGACCGGCGTACGTGCGCATGAGCCACGGCCGGTCCTTCTCCCGCTTCGCTTCGGCGGTCTGACGCTCAGTCATCTATGACCTCGGGTGTCCTCAGATGTTGCGGAAGCGGTTGATGGCGTCGATGTGCTTGGCGCGCATCTCCTCGTCGCGCACGCCCAGGCCCTCCTCGGGCGCCAGGCACAGCACGCCGACCTTGCCCTGGTGGGCGTTGCGGTGGACGTCGTGGGCGGCCTGGCCGGTGTCCTCGAGGGAGTAGACCTTCGACAGGGTCGGGTGGATCTTGCCCTTGGCGATGAGGCGGTTGGCCTCCCAGGCCTCGCGGTAGTTCGCGAAGTGGGAGCCGATGATGCGCTTCAGCGACATCCACAGGTAGCGGTTGTCGTACTCGTGCATGTAGCCCGAGGTCGAGGCGCAGGTGGTGATGGTGCCGCCCTTGCGGGTGACGAAGACGCTCGCGCCGAAGGTCTCGCGGCCGGGGTGCTCGAAGACGATGTCGATGTCCTCGCCGCCGGTCAGCTCGCGGATGCGCTTGCCGAAGCGCTTCCACTCCTTCGGGTCCTGGGTGTTCTCGTCCTTCCAGAACTTGTAGCCCTCGGCGTTGCGGTCGATGATCGACTCGGCGCCCATCGAGCGGCAGATGTCCGCCTTCTGCTCGCTGGAGACGACGCAGATCGGGTTGGCGCCGCCGGCCAGCGCGAACTGCGTGGCGTAGGAGCCGAGTCCGCCGCTCGCGCCCCAGATGAGGACGTTGTCGCCCTGCTTCATGCCGGCGCCGTTGCGGGACACCAGCTGCCGGTACGCGGTGGAGTTGACCAGACCCGGGGCGGCGGCCTCCTCCCAGCTCAGGTGGTCCGGCTTCGGCATCAGCTGGTTGGACTTGACGAGTGCGATCTCTGCCAGGCCGCCGAAGTTGGTCTCGAAGCCCCAGATGCGCTGCTCGGGGTCGAGCATCGTGTCGTTGTGGCCGTCGGAGGACTCCAGCTCGACGGAGAGGCAGTGGGCCACGACCTCGTCACCGGGCTTCCAGGCGTTGACGCCCGGGCCGGTGCGCAGGACGACGCCCGCGAGGTCGGAGCCGATGATGTGGTACGGCAGGTCGTGGCGCTTGGCCAGCTCGTTGGTGCGGCCGTAGCGCTCCAGGAACCCGAACGTGGACAGCGGCTCGAAGATCGAGGTCCACACCGAGTTGTAGTTGACCGAGGAGGCCATGACGGCCACCAGGGCCTCGCCCGGGCCGAGCTCGGGCACGGGGACCTCGTCCAGGTGGATCGACTTGCGCGGGTCCTTGTCGCGGGTCTGCAGGCCCGCGAACATCTCCGTCTCGTCCTTGTGCACGGTGATCGCGCGGTACGAGTCGGGGAGCGGCAGGGCGGCGAAGTCGGCGGACGTGGCGTCCTTCGACTGGATCGCGTCCAGGATGTCCTTCACGGTCACGGTGTTGCCTCCGGCGGTGAGCGCCCTGAGGGAGGGGCGCTGAGGGTTCGTCGGTGCTGCGGTGAGTGCTGCTGAGGGTTGGGTGGAGAAGTGCCGTCGGTTCGGCTCGGTGGTGCTTCGGCAGCGCTTTGTGGCGCGGGAGGGTGCCTGTGACGCAGGCGTCCGGGCGCGCAGGGCCATCGCCTTGCGGGGACAGCCGGCGAACGAAAGGTCTCTGCTCGCCGGCCGCCCGGACATCTTCAACGTATGACACCGCGTGTCATACGGCAAGGCACTGAGTGCCAGGACTTGCTCTCAGATGAAATCTTTACGTAACAAATGAGCGATGATCGATCGAACGGCCCCTGAAATGTGCGGGAAAACGGGCCCTGACATGGCAAAACGGCCACCCCGAAGGGTGGCCGTCCTCACAGTGCCGAAGCGGGCTCAGCGCTCCTTCAGCGCCTCCTCGATGGTCCGCATGACCTCGTCCAGCGGAGCGTCCGTGCGGGCCACCGTCACCAGCACCTCGCCGTGCGCGGAGACCGTCGCCGGGGCCGTGGCGGCGGCCGGCGCGGGGGCGGTGCCGCGTCCGGCCCCGATCCCGGTGCCGAACGTCTTCCGCACGATCGCGAAGGCGTGGTCCAGCTGCGCCTCGACGTCGCCCTGGCCGCCCGCCCGCAGCCAGCGCCGCAGCACGTGGTTGTGGGCGGTGACGACCGCGGACGCGGCGACCTCGGCCAGCAACGGGTCGTCGTTGGCGTCGTCGGCGTGCGCGTGCTCGTCGAAGTGGCCGAGCAGATAGCGGGTGAAGAGCCGCTCGTAGCGGGCCACCGAGGCGATCTCGGCCTCGCGCAGGGTGGGCACCTCGCGGGTGAGCTTGTAGCGGGCGACCGAGATCTCCGGCCGGGCCGCGTACATCCTCATGACCTCCTTGATGCCGCGGCACACGGTGTCGAGCGGATGCTCGTGCTGGGGGGCGGCGTTGAGGACCGCCTCCGCGCGGATCAGGGTGTCGTCGTGGTCCGGGAAGATCGCCTCTTCCTTGGAGCGGAAGTGGCGGAAGAAGGTGCGGCGGGCGACCCCGGCGGCGGCCGCGATCTCGTCGACGGTGGTCGCCTCGTACCCCTTGGTCGCGAACAGCTCCATGGCTGCGGCCGCCAGTTCCCGGCGCATTTTCAGCCGCTGGGCGGCGGCACGACTGCCTGCGGCACTTTCCGGCGCGTCGGGCGTGGCTGGTGTACGTGAGGACTTGGCGGGCTGGGACATGACCCGAAAGTACTGCATGTGTGCAGCTCGATGCGCAGGTGTGGGCTCTCCCCCGCCCGCGGGGGGCGGGGGAGAGCCGGCGGGGTCGAGCAGTCCGCCCCAGTCCGGCTCCGTCCGGAACCAGTCCCCGACGCCGTCAGCGGCGGGCATACTCGCGGAAGCCGCGGCCGGTCTTGCGGCCGAGGCAGCCCGCGGCCACCAGGTGCTCCAGCAGCGGAGCCGGCGCCAGCCCGGGGTCGCGGAACTCGCGGTGCAGCACCTTCTCGATGGCCAGCGAGACGTCCAGGCCGACCACGTCCAGCAGCTCGAAGGGGCCCATCGGGTAGCCGCCGCCCAGCTTCATCGCCGCGTCGATGTCGTCCAGGGAGGCGTAGTGCTCCTGCACCATCTTGATCGCGTTGTTGAGGTAGGGGAACAGCAGCGCGTTCACGATGAAACCGGCCCGGTCGCCGCAGTCCACCGCGTGCTTCCTGACCTTCGCGCAGACCTCGCGGACGGTCGCGTGGACGTCGTCGGCCGTCAGGACCGTGCGGACCACCTCGACCAGCTTCATCGCCGGGGCCGGGTTGAAGAAGTGCATGCCGATCACGTCCTGCGGGCGCGAGGTGGCGCGGGCGCAGGCGACGACGGGCAGCGAGGAGGTGGTGGTGGCGAGGACCGCGCCGGGCTTGCAGACCTTGTCCAGCGCGGCGAACAGCTGCCGCTTGACCTCCAGGTCCTCGGCGACCGCCTCGACGGCCAGGTCGACGTCGGCGAAGGCGTCGTAGGAGCCGGCCGGGGTGATCCGGTCCAGGGTCTGCGCGGCGGCCTCGGCGGTCAGCCGGCCCTTGTCGACGGAGCGGGCGAGGTTCTTGCCGATCCGCGCCTTGGCGGTCTGCGCCTTCTCCTCGCTGCGGGCGGCCAGGACGACGTCGTAGCCCGCCTTGGCGAACACCTCGGCGATGCCGGAGGCCATGGTGCCGGAGCCGGCGACGCCGACGGAGCGGACGGGACGGCCGGCGGCCCGCGCCGCTCCGTCGGCCGGGGTCAGCGTGTCCGGCACGACCGTGGCGCTGCCCGGCGCCTCGTACGTGTAGAAGCCGCGCCCGGACTTGCGGCCGGTCAGGCCCGCCTCGCTGAGCTGCTTCAGGATCGGGGCGGGGGCGTGCAGCCGGTCGCGGGACTCGGCGTACATGGCCTCCAGGACCGTGCGCGCGGTGTCGATGCCGATCAGGTCCAGCAGCGCGAGGGGGCCCATGGGCAGTCCGCAGCCGAGCCGCATCGCCGCGTCGATGTCCTCGCGGGAGGCGTACCGGGCCTCGTACATCGCGGCGGCCTGGTTGAGGTAGCCGAACAGCAGCCCGTCCGCGACGAAACCGGGGCGGTCGCCGACCGCGACCGGCTCCTTGCCCAGCTCGATCGCGAGGTCCGTGACCGAGGCGACGGCCTGCGGGGCGGTCAGCACCGAGGAGACGACCTCGACCAGCCGCATCGCGGGCGCCGGGTTGAAGAAGTGCAGCCCGAGCACGCGCTCGGGGCGGGCCGAGTCGGCGGCGAGGCGGGTGACGGACAGCGCGTTGGTACCGGTCGCGAGGATGGTCTCCGGGCGGACGATGCCGTCCAGCTCGCGGAAGATCTGGTGCTTGACCTCGTACGACTCCGGGGTCACCTCGATGACCAGGTCGGCGTCGGCCGCCGCGGCGAGGTCGGTGCAGGTGCGGACCCGGGCCAGGGCGTCGGTGCGCGCCTGCTCGGTGAGCCGGCCGCGCTCCACGCAGCGGGCGGTGGAGGCCTCCAGGGCGGCCAGGGACTTCGCGGCCTGGGCCTCGCTGATGTCGATGCCGATCACCTCGCGGCCCGCCTTGGCGAGGACCTCGGTGATGCCGGTGCCCATGGTGCCGAGGCCGACGACGGCGATCGTCTTGAAGGGGGACACAGGGGTGCCGGACTGGGGGGACAGGGGAGTGGCCATCGCGGGACTCCAGGAATGAGGGTGACGACGAGGAGCGCGCCGGGTGCGCCGAGGGGCGCACCACGGAGCGGAAAGGAGTGCGGGTGTTGCCGGGCTGCGAGCGCACACGCCCGGTGCTGCCGGTGCCACGGGCGTGCACACGCCCGGGAACGGCGGATTCCGACCGGCTCTGTCCCGAAGCCGGGTCGTACTGCGGTACGCGGCGTACCGAACCGACAGATGCCCGCGACGGCCGCGTCACCAAACCGTCGCCAGCGAAAGTGCGAGAGGGTGTCTCGCTCGTCTGAGCTTAACCGGCGGGTAACGAGCGCGCCAGCCCTGCGGCCGAACTCGACTTTGTGATCTGGCTCCCTCCCCGCGCCCACCCCGCCTACGCTGGCCTCGTGGACGAAGAGTTGCGATCGCTCACGGAGCGTTTACGGCAGGAGTCGCGCGGAGCGGCGGCGTTCGACGGGCTGCTGGCGACCGAGGACCACGACGAGCTGGCGGAGGTGCTCACCGCGCCCGGACAGCCGCTGTGGGCCAGGGAACTGGCCGCGTTCCGGCTCGGCGTCGCGGGCGACCGGCGCGCCTTCGAGTCCCTGGTGCTGCTCCTCAACCACCGGGACCCACCGCGCTGCGCCGGCGCCGCGTACGCCCTCGCCCGCCTCGGCGACCCCCGCACGGCCCGGGCCGCCGCCGCCCTCGCCACCAACGAACTGCGCGTCGCCTACGCCCTGCACCCGGTGCGCCTCCTGGTACGGCTGCACGCCCCCGAGTCCGTGCCCGCCCTGATCACCACCCTGGAGCGCCGGCTGCGCCCGCACGACCCCTACCGGCGGGTGGCCCTCGCGTGCGTGGAAGGCCTCGGCACCCTCGCCGACCCCCGCGCCCGCCGGGTCCTCAACGAGGCCCTGGCCCACCCGCCCCTCGCGGAGGCCGCGGTCCACGCACTGGCCCGCATTCCCCAGGAGAGGGAGGCCACCTGACGGGGAGTCGCCCTCCCCGGGCCGGCGGCGTGGCCGGACAGCCGCCGGTGGCTCATGTGCGCTGCGTCGAAAGACGTGTCTTCGGCGCCTCGACGGTGACAGGCGTGCCGAGGGGGTACAACCGAGCCTGCCCGTGCGCCGACCGGCGAGGCGGCGTCGGGGCCCACCGACGCAACGGGGGGACGATGGCGGAGCGCTACCAGGTTTTCATCAGCTCCACGCGGCAGCCGGCTGACGCCGCAGGACAAGCCGTGACCGCCTGTCGGTGAGGCCCACGCCCGGCCTGCCGCCGGCCGCGTCCGCGGATCCCCGGACGCGGCGGCAGTCGGTCAGGGCGTCGGCGCGCCGCGGGAGGCGTCAGGCGGCCACCACGGCGAGCGCCTCGATCTCCATCAGGAACTGAGGGGCCACCAGGCCGGACACCTGGACCGCCGAGGACGCCGGGAGGCGGTCGTCGGGTATGTGGGCGGCGCGCGCCGTGCGGATGGCGGGCATGTGGGCCATGTCCGTGACGAAGTACGTCAGCTTCACGACGTCCTCGAAGCCGGCCCCCGCGGCGGCCAGGCAGCGCGCCAGGTTCTCGAACACCTGGCGGGCCTGGGCCGCCGGATCGCCCTCGCCGACCAGCTTGCCGTCTTCGTCCAGGGGGAGCTGGCCGGAGACGGCCACGATGCGCCCGGTCGCCGAGACGACATGGCTGTACTGGGTCGCGGGGGCCACGCCGTCGGGGGCGGGGATGCGGGTCGGTTCAGTCATGCGGCCATGATGGGCCACCCCACTGACAACGCCCCCGACGGGCCGTCAGAGACCGGGTCACCGCCGGTGACCGAGCAGCCTGTGCAGGGTCGAGCCGGCGGACGGCGCCACGACCGCCTTCTTCGTCAGGGGCTTCGGGTCCGGTGACTTCGCGCAGACCGCGTCGGCCACGCCCGTGCCGTGCGGCAGCGTGCCGTCCTTCAGGTACGCGGCCAGATGGCGGTCCAGGCAGGCGTTCCCGCTGAGCGTGATGCCGTGGTTGCCGCCGCCCTCCTCCACCACCAGGCTGGAGCGGGCCAGCAGCCGGTGCGCCGTGACCCCGCCGGGGTAGGGGGTGGCCGCGTCGTCGGTCGCCTGGAACAGCAGCGTCGGCGGCAGCGCGGTGTTGGCGATGTCCACCGGCTTCAGCGCGGTGGCCGGCCAGAAGGCGCACGGCGCGTTGTACCAGGCGTTGTTCCAGGCCATGAAGGGCGCCTTCCGGTACACCGCCCAGGTGTCCGTGCGCCACCGGTCCCAGTGCCGCGCCCAGGAGGTGTCACGGCACTGCACCGCCGTGTACACGCTGTACCCGTTGTCCCCCGAGCGGTCCACGGCGCCGAAGTCGTCGTACGCCTCCACCAGCGGCGCGGTGTTCCCGTCGTGCACGTACGCCGCGAACGCCGCGGCGAGACGGGGCCAGTAGCCGTCGTAGTAGCCGCCCGGGATGAACGTGTCTTCCAGCTCCGAGGCGCCCACCCTGCCGCCCGCCGGCTTCTTCGCCAGCGCCGCCCGCATCGCGTACCACTCGGCCTCGACCTTCGCCGGGTCCCTGCCCAGCCGGTAGGTCGCGTCGTACCGGGCGATCCACGCCATCAGCGCCCGGTGACGGCTGTCGAAGGCGTAGTCCTGGCCGAGGTTGTCCCCGTACCAGACCCCGGTCGGATCGACGACCGAGTCCAGCACCAGCCGGCGCACCCGCTCGGGATACAGCTTCGCGTAGACGGCCCCGAGGTAGGTGCCGTAGGAGTAGCCGAAGTAGCTGATCCGCGGCGCGCCGAGCGCCCGGCGGACGGCGTCCAGGTCCCGCACGGTGCTGACGGTGTCCATGTACGGCAGCACGTCGGCGTACTTGCGGACGCAGGCCTCGGCGAAGGTCCGCGCGCGCGTGAGCCCGGCCCGCTCCAGGGCGGGTGTGGCCGGCACGGTGTCCGCGCGGACCGGCCGGAAGTGGCCCGGCACGCAGTCGAGGGCGGGAGTGCTCTTGCCGACCCCGCGCGGGTCGAAGCCGATGACGTCGTACTGGGCAGCCACGCTCCGGGGCAGCGCGGAGGCGACGAACCCCGCGAGCTTCAGGCCGCTGCCGCCGGGCCCGCCGGGGTTGACCAGCAGCGGGCCCTGCGAGGTCGGGGCGGTGTGCGGAACCCGGGACAGGGCGAGCGTGATCGTCCGGCCGGCCGGGTTCGCGTGGTCCAGCGGCACCTTCAGCGAGGCGCACTGGAGCGTGGGGTAGTCGTCGGTGCCGCACTTCTTCCAGCCGAGCCCCGCCGCGGCGGCCGGCTGCGTGGCCCGCGCGGGGGCCGTCGCGACCGAGCCCGCCAGCACGGCGGCGGCTGCGCACAGCACGGCTGCGCGTCTTCTCATGGGTCCTCCCGGGACGGAGGGTTGGGCGAGCCGCGAGATCCGCGTCTCTCGCCGCATCCGTCCCGGAGGCGGGGCCCCGGAGAACCTGCCGCGGCCATACTTGACCCGATCGCGCGCGAGATGCCCTCGAACGCCCTGTCACCGCCCGGCGCGGCCTCACATGAGGGTGAGCTGGGTGGGGTCGGGCGCGGCCGGGGCGCCGGCCGGCCGTGCCGGGGGGATCCGGCGGGCCGTTCCCGCGCGCGTGGGCCCGATGCCGTACTCCCGGGCCAGGTCGTGCACCTGACGGGTGATCCGGCGCTGGTACCACGTGGGCGCGTAGGCGCCCTGCGCGTACAGCCGCTCGTAGCGGCGCACCAGGTGCGGGTGGTGCTGCCCGAGCCAGGCCATGAACCACTCCCGGGCACCGGGGCGCAGATGCAGCACCAACGGGGTCACCGAGGTGGCCCCGGCCGCCGCGATCGCCCGTACCGTGGCGCGCAGCCGGTCCGGCTGGTCGCTCAGGAACGGGATCACCGGGGCCATCAGCACCCCGCAGCCGATGCCGTGCTCGCCCAGGGCGCGCACGACGTCCAGCCGGCGCTCGGGCGCGGGCGTGCCCGGCTCCACCGTGCGCCACAGCTCGCCGTCCAGGAAGCCGACGGAGACCGAGATGCCCACGTCCGTCACCTCGGCGGCCTGCACGAGCAGGTCCAGGTCGCGCAGGATCAGGGTGCCCTTGGTGAGGATCGAGAACGGGTTCGCGTGGTCGGTGAGGGCGGAGATGATGCCCGGCATGAGGCGATAGCGGCCCTCGGCGCGCTGGTAGCAGTCGACGTTGGTGCCCATCGCCACGTGGTCGCCCTGCCAGCGGCGGGAGCCGAGCTGGCGGCGCAGCACCTCGGGCGCGTTGACCTTGACCACGATCTGGGTGTCGAAGCCGATGCCGGTGTCGAGGTCCAGATAGCCGTGCGTCTTGCGCGCGAAGCAGTAGACGCACGCGTGCGTGCAGCCCCGGTAGGGGTTGACGGTCCATTCGAACGGCATGCGCGAGGCGCCCGGCACCCGGTTCAGCACCGAGCGCGCCCGGACCTCGTGGAAGGTGATGCCGCTGAACTCGGGTGTGTCGAAGGTGCGCACCGTGACGGCGTCCGCGCCGAACAGTGCGGCCTCGGCGGCCCGGCCGTGCTCGGCGGCACCCCCGTCCTGCCCGGTCTCCACGGCGAGGTTCTCCCAGCGCATGACGCCTCCTCGGTAGCACTGCGCCCCACAATAGAACATCTGTTCCCATGATCGTGCGGACCCCGATTTGGGCGGCCGGGCGCCGGGGTGGTTGGCTTGCCCCAACCCCGAGAAATCAGGTCCTGGAGGAACGCAATGGCGCAGGTCGAGGCCACTACGGAGCGGGTCGTCGCGGCGGACGCGGAGAAGGTGTTCGACGCCCTCGCCGACTACAGCGGCACCCGGCAGAGGCTGCTGCCCGAGCACTTCAGCGAGTACGAGGTGCGCGAGGGCGGCGACGGCGAGGGCACCCTCGTCCACTGGAAGCTCCAGGCCACCAGCAAGCGGGTGCGCGACTGCCTGCTCGAGGTCACCGAGCCCACCGACGGCGAACTGGTCGAGAAGGACCGCAACTCCTCCATGGTCACCACCTGGCGCGTCACCCCGGCCGGCGAGGGACGGTCCCGGGTCGTCGTCACCACCACCTGGAAGGGTGCCGGCGGCATCGGCGGCTTCTTCGAGAAGACCTTCGCCCCCAAGGGACTCGGCCGCATCTACGACGCCGTGCTCGCCAATCTCGCCGCCGAGGTCGAGAAGTAGACACAACCACCCACCGGTGAAGGGGTGTTGACTCCTTCACCGGTTCGGGTGGATCTCCGGGCCGAACCGGATGGTGCCGTAACTCGCCGAACTTGTTCGCAGTTGTCGCCTTGTGCGGAAATTGTGACAGGTGTGACGAGGGGAGCGGTACGTGGGCGGGACGACTCTGGTGAAGCACGAGCCGGCCGTGGCACAGGCGCCGGCGCCGGCCCCCGGGGAGGACACCGCCGCCCCGCAGCCCCCGCCCCCGCCCGGCGCCCCGCTCGGGCCGCGCCGCGTGCGGCTGGTGTTCGTCGGGCTGATGCTCGCGCTGCTCCTCGCGGCGCTGGACCAGATGATCGTCGCGACCGCCCTGCCCAGGATCGTCGGCGAACTGCACGGCCTGGACCGGATGTCCTGGGCGATCACCGCCTACCTCCTCACCTCCACCATCGGCCTGCCCCTGTACGGCAAGCTCGGCGACCTCGTCGGCCGCAAGGGCGTCTTCCAGTTCGCCATCGCCGTCTTCGTCGTCGGCTCCGCGCTCGCCGGCCGGGCCCAGTCCATGGACCAGCTGATCGCCTTCCGCGCCCTCCAGGGCGTCGGCGCCGGCGGCCTCATGATCGGCGTGCAGGCGATCATCGCCGACATCGTCCCGCCGCGGGAACGCGGCCGCTACATGGGCCTGATCGGCGCCGCGTTCGGCCTCGCCTCCGTCGCGGGCCCGCTGCTCGGCGGCTACTTCACCGACCATCTCTCCTGGCGCTGGTGCTTCTACGTCAACGTCCCCTTCGGCGCGGTCACCCTCGCCGTGGTCACGGTCGTCCTGAAGCTCCCCAGGCCCGCGGTGCGTGGCCGCCTCGACGTCCTCGGCGCGCTGCTGCTCGCCGCCGCCTCCACCTGCCTGGTCCTGCTGACCAGCTGGGGCGGCACCGAGTACGCGTGGGGCTCCCGGCAGATCCTCGGCCTCGGCGCGGGCGCGCTGGCCGCCGTCGTCCTCTTCCTGGTCACCGAGCGGTTCGCGGCCGAACCCCTCATCCCGCTGCGGCTGTTCCGCGACTCCGTCTTCAACGTCTCCGGCCTGGTCGGCCTCGTGATCGGCGTCGCCCTGTTCGGCGCCGCCAGCTATCTGCCGACCTTCCTGCAGATGGTCGACGGGGCCAGCGCCACCGAGTCCGGGCTGCTCATGCTGCCCATGATGGCCGGGATCGTCGGCGCCTCGATCATCGGCGGACAGCTCATCAGCCACACCGGCCGCTACAAGATCTACCCCGTCCTCGGCGGCGCCGTCTCCGCCGCCGGCATGTGGCTGCTCTCCCGCCTCGAAGTGGACACGCCCCGGCTGCAGTACAGCATCTGGATGGCCGTCCTCGGCGCCGGCATCGGCATGGTGATGCCCGTCCTCGTCCTCGCCGTGCAGAACTCCGTGCCCCCCGCCGACCTCGGCACCGCCACCAGCGCCAACAACTACTTCCGGCAGATCGGCGGCAGTGTCGGCGCCGCCGTCTTCGGCACCCTCTTCGCGAACCGGCTCACCTCCTCGCTGCACCGGGAGCTGCCCCCGCGCGCGGGCGCGGCGCTCCCCGACCCCGAAGCGATCACGCCACAGCTCGTCCACGCGCTGCCGCCGGCCCTGCGCGACGCCTACATCCGCGCCTACGCCGACGCGATGCCCCGGATCTTCCTCTACCTCGTCCCGGTGCTCGCCCTCGGCCTGGTCATCGCCTTCTTCCTCAAGGAGAAACCCCTGGTGTCCCACAACGCCCCCGCCACCGACCCGGAGACCGCCCCGGTGACCGCCCCGATCCCGCAGGCCCGGTCGCCCCACCCCGCCGGGATCCCGGTCTGCGGCACGGTGCAGCACCCCGACGGCACCGTGGTGCCCCGCGCGGCGCTCACCCTCATCGACGTCGCCGGCGTGCAGATCGGCCGCGGCGCGAGCGGGGAGGACGGACGGTACGCCCTCAGCACGCCCGGCTCCGGGGCGTACGTGCTCATCGCCGCCGCCGGCGGGCACCAGCCGCAGGCCGTCTCCGTCACCGTCGGCGAACGGCCCGTGGAGCTCGACGTCGTCCTCGGCGGCGCCGGGCGCCTCGCCGGCAGCGTCCTCACCGCCGACGGCAGCCCCGTCCGGGACGCCACCGTCACCCTCACCAACGTGCACGGCGAGGTCGTCGCGAGCACCCGCAGCGGACGCGAGGGCGGCTACGTCATCACCGAGCTGGTCGCCGGCGAGTACACCCTCGCCGCCAGCGCCCCCGCCTTCCGGCCCGCCGCCCTCCCCGTCACCGTGCAGGCCTCCCGGGAGACCCGGCAGGACGTCGAACTCGCGGGCGGCGCCGTGCTGCGGGGCACCGTACGGGCGAGCGGCGGACGCCCCGTGGAGGACGCGCGCGTCACGCTCCTCGACGCCGCGGGCAACGTCGTCGACACCCTCACCACCGGTGCCGACGGAACGTTCCGGTTCGTCGACCTGTCCTCCGGCGAGTACACGGTCATCGCCGCAGGTTACCCGCCGGTCGCCACGGTGCTGCAGGTCGCGGGCGGTGGCCGCACGGAGCGCGACCTCCAGCTGGGGCACGAGGACTGACGCCGGCGCTCGCTCGCGCGCCGGTCGCGATCCGGTGAAACCAATTACCGGATTGCCACACATCGCGACCGGCCGCCGCCTTACCGTAGTGGCGGGCGGCACAGATCGTTTGGGTACAGCCGTGGGGAGAGAGGGCCTGGGCCATGGACCGTGGCAGCGAGCGGGACACACCTCCCGAGCGCGGCGCCGGGAGCGCCGCGGCCGGCCGGATTCCGCTGGCCGTGGTCGTCGTGGACCGCGACGGACTGGTGTCCCACTGGAGCAGCGGCGCGCGCCGGCTGTTCGGCGTGGACCGGGAGGACGCCGTCGGACATCCCGCGGCCGACCTGCTGCCGGTCTCGGGCGCCCTCACCCACGACCTGCACGGCGAGTCGATGCCGGACGCCTACGAGACGTACGACGGGCTCGGCCCCGACCTGGAGGCCTCGCTCGGCAGGCACACCGCCTACGCCACGGCCGGCCGGGCCCGGCTCGCCGCGCACCGGCAGTCGGCCGACGCCGAGCGGCTCGACGTGCTGTGGTGGGCCTATCCGCTGGTCGGACCCGGCCCGTCCCGGCTGCTCGTGCTCGCCGCCGACGCCACCCGGCTGCGCGACGAGCGCGGCTACGACGACGAGACCGCGGAACGCATCGCGCCCGGCTTCGCCCGCCACACCGAGCTGCCCGCCTCCGACGACCTCGAACGGCGGCTGCCCGAGATCCTGCCCAACATGGGCCCGGGGCTGAGCGGCCGGATCGTCTCCCAGGTGCTGGAACTGGGCTATCCGGTCCTGGAGTTCAGTCAGTTCGACCGGGTGCCCGTCACCCCGTACTGGGGCGTGCCCCGCCGCCCCGGCCGCGCCCGCGCCGAGGAGCCGCAGCCACAGCCGCAGCGGCAGCCGCGGCCGGCGGTGGCCGTCGTCCCGGCCGGTGCCGAACTGGACCTGGAGTACGCGGCCGTCCGCGAGCGGCTGGAGTTCCTCAACGAGGTCAGCTCCGGCATCGGCACCTCCCTCGACCTCGGCGAGACCATCCGCGAGGTCACCAGTGCCGCCGTGCCCCGCTTCGCGGACTTCGCCGGCACCCACCTGCGCGCCGCCGTCCTCGCGGGCGAGGGCTTCCCGGACGGCCCGCCGGACGCCACCACCGTGATGTTCCGGGTGTGGGTCGAGCACAACGACGAACCCGGCCGCTGGGACGACACCGTGCCCGTCGGCGAGGCCTTCGCCTTCCCCGAACACACCCCGTTCTACAAGTGCATGGTCACCGGCGAGCCCGTCCTCGTCCCGCGGGTCACCGAGGAACTGAGCGAGCGCATCGCCGGCGAGTTCGAGAAGCGCGACCTCAGGCCGCTCATCGGCGGGCGCTCCCTGCTGATCGTGCCGCTCAAGGCGCGCAACGTCGTCCTCGGCTTCATGGTGCTGATGCGCCGCCCCGACCGCCCGCAGTTCGACGACATGGACCGCACCACCGGCGCCGAACTCGCCGCCCGCGCGGGCCTCGTCCTCGACAACGCCCGCATGTACACCTACCAGGAGAACGTCGCCGACACCCTGCAGGACAGCATGCTCCCGCAGGTCACCCCGCGGATGGCCGGCTGCGACGTCGCCACCCGCTATCTGCCCGGCACCCGGCTCGGCCGGATCGGCGGCGACTGGTTCGACACCATCAAACTGCCCGGTTCGCGCACCGCCCTCGTCGTCGGCGACGTGATGGGCCACGGCCTGAACTCGGCCGCGATGATGGGCCAGTTGCGCACCGCCGTCCAGACCATGGCCACGATGGAGACCCCGCCCGCCCAACTGCTGCGCAACCTGGACGACCTGGCCCGCAGGCTCGGCGACACCTACCTCGCCACGTGCCTGTACGCCGTCTACGACCCCATCCGCGGGGAGCTGACCCTCGCCAACGCCGGGCACATCCCGCCCGTGCTGGTGCGCGCCGAGGACGGCAGCAGCGAACTCCTCGACCTGCCCACCGGTGCGCCCATAGGCGTCGGCGGTGTCCCCTTCGAGGTGACCCGGGTCAAGGTCGCGCCCGGCGACCGGCTGGTGCTGTGCACCGACGGCCTGGTCGAGGTGCGCGGCTCCGACATCGGCGAGGGCCTGGCCGCGCTCTGCGAGTCCGCCGCGCACCCCGCCGCCTCCATGGACGACGCCTGCGACACCATCATCCGCGCCCTGAACACCCGCGGCGGTCGCAAGGACGACGTCGCCCTGCTCATGGCCAGGCTCAACGGCATCCCCCAGGACCACGTCGCCGAATGGCCGCTCGACGCCGACCCGCGCGAGGTGGCCCGGGCCCGCCGGCTGGTCCGCGAGCAGCTCCTCGACTGGGGTCTGCCGCAGGCCGTGGAGACGGCCCAGCTGCTGGTCAGCGAGGTCGTCACCAACGCTGTACGGCACGCCGAGGGCGACCGGATCGGGCTGCGGGTGGTGCGCACCGACGCGCTGTTGTTCGAGGTCACCGACGACGAACCCGCCCTCCCGGCCATGCTCGCCGCCGGGCCCCTCGACGAGTCGGGCCGCGGGCTGCGCGTGGTGAGCCGGCTGGCCCGGGAGTGGGGCGCCAGCGGCAGCGGACACCGCAAGACCGTCTGGTTCGAACAGGCGGTCACCGGACACCGCTGACCAGGGGCGCGACCGGCCCTCGCGCGCCCCGCCGGTTGACCGGGGTCCGTACATCCGGTGAAGGTGACTTCCGGCCTCTTGCCCCGGCCCGACTCTCCGCGATATTCCGATCACGGAACCGACCGTGGGGAGATCGCATGAACGTCTCGGACAACTACCGCAACGCCTGGGAAAGTTACTGGAGCCAGACCTCCGACGCCACGGGCGACGCGATCTGGGACGCCGACCCCTCCCTGTCCGCCGCCCCGCACAGCGAACTGCTGCTGCCCCACGCGGACCCTGCCCGCACCATCGTCGACCTCGGCTGCGGCAACGGCACCCAGACCCGCTACCTGGCCACCCGGTTCGCCCGGGCCGTCGGCGTCGACCTCTCGCACGCCGCCGTGGAGCACGCCCGCCGCGCCGCCGACGGCTCCTCCATCGAGTTCCGGCAGCTCGACCTCACCGACACCGATGCCGTCCACGCCCTGCACGACCAGCTCGGCGACAGCAACGTCTACATGCGTGCCGTCATCCACCAGAGCGAACCCGCCGCACGCCCCGCGGTCGCCGCGGCCGTCGCCGCGCTCCTCGGCACCGAGGGACGCGCCTTCGTCGCCGAACTCACCTCCGGCTCCCGGGACGTCCTCAAGCAGGCCGCGGCCCAGCCGGGCGGGCCCGGCCCCAAACTGCAGCGCGTCTTCCACCACGGGCTCAAACCCGCCGACGCCGACGACGAGGAGATCCCGCGCCTGCTCGGCGACGCCGGCCTGAAGATCCTCGCCGAGGGGGAGACGACCCTGCCGCAGACCGAGCACCTGACCGACGGCACCCGCATCGACCTGCCCGCCCGCTGGTTCGTCCTCGCCGGCCGGTAGACCGCCGCACCTTTCCGCCCGCCGGCCCGCCGGGGAGCGCGGGACGCACGGCTGCCCGGCGGCCCCGTCCCGCGCCGCGGTCGTAGCCTGGGCGCTTTCCGGCGCGTAACGTGACGGAGCATGAAGATCCTCATCAGTGCCGACATGGAGGGGGCCACGGGTGTCACCTGGCCGGCCGACGTGCTGCCGGGGACGCCGCAGTGGGAGCGGTGCCGGTCGATGTTCACCTCCGACGTGAACGCCGCCGCCGAGGGCTTCTTCGACGGCGGGGCAGAGCACGTACTTGTCAACGAGGCCCACTGGAGCATGCGCAACCTGCTGCTGGAGCGGCTGGACGACCGGGTCGAGATGCTCACCGGACGGCACAAGGCGCTGTCCATGGTGGAGGGCGTGCAGCACGGCGACGTCGACGGCATCGCGTTCGTCGGCTACCACGCGGCCGCCGGCATGGAGGGCGTCCTCGCCCACACCTACCTCGCCAACCAGATCACCGGGGTGTGGCTGGACGACGTCCGCGCCAGCGAGGGTCTGCTCAACGCGCGCGTCGTCGCCGAGTACGGCGTCCCCGTCGTCCTCGTCACCGGCGACGACGTGGCCTGCGAGGACGCGCTCGGCTACGCGCCCGAGGCGCCGAAGGTCGCGGTCAAGGACCATGTGTCGCGGTACGCGGCCGTCTGCCGCACCCCGGCCCGTACCGCCGCCGACATCCGGGCGGCGGCCAAGGAGGCCGCGCGGCTGGCGGTGCGGCACGAACCGGTGCACGCCGGGCCGTTCACGGTCGCCGTCGAGTTCGACGCCGAGCACCTGGCGATGGCCGCCACCGTGGTGCCCGGGGTCGCGCGGGTGGGGGAGCGCAAGGTGGCCTACACCAGCGCCACGATGTACGAGGGGATCCGGACGTTCAAGGCGGTCACCACGATCGTCTCCGCCGCCGTGGAGGAGCAGTATGGCTGAGCTGCAGGCCGATGAGCTGGCCCTGGCCGAGGTCGTGGAGTTCACCTCCGGTCTGATCCGGATCGACACCACCAACCGGGGCGGCGGCGACTGCCGGGAGCGGCCGGCCGCCGAGTACGCGGCCGAACGCCTGGCCGGGGCGGGCCTGGAACCGCTGCTGCTGGAACGCACCCCGGGCCGCACCAACGTCGTCGCCCGGATCGAGGGCACCGACCCGTCCGCCGACGCGCTGCTGGTGCACGGTCATCTCGACGTGGTGCCCGCCGAGGCCGCCGACTGGAGCGTGCACCCCTTCTCCGGTGAGGTCCGCGACGGCGTCGTGTGGGGGCGCGGCGCCGTCGACATGAAGAACATGGACGCGATGGTCCTCGCCGTCGTGCGCGGCTGGGCCCGGCAGGGCGTAAGGCCCCGCCGGGACATCGTCCTCGCGTTCACGGCCGACGAGGAGGCCAGTGCCGAGGACGGCTCCGGGTTCCTCGCCGACACCCACCCGGAGCTGTTCGAGGGCTGCACCGAGGGCATCAGCGAGTCAGGCGCCTTCACCTTCCACGACGGTACCGGCCGGCAGATCTACCCGATCGCGGCGGGGGAGCGGGGCACCGGCTGGCTCAGGCTCACCGCGCGCGGCCGGGCCGGGCACGGCTCCAAGGTGAACAAGGAGAACGCGGTCACCCGGCTCGCCGCCGCCGTCACCCGCATCGGCGAGCACGAGTGGCCGCTGAGGCTCACCCCGACCGTCCGGGCCGCGCTCACCGAACTCGCCGCCCTGTACGGCATCGACGCCGACTTCGGGGACGTGGACCGGCTGCTGGAGAAGCTCGGGCCGGCGGCCAAGCTGGTCGAGGCGACCGTGCGCAACAGCGCCAACCCGACCATGCTGGAGGCCGGTTACAAGCTCAACGTCATCCCCGGCGAGGCCGTCGCCTACGTGGACGGACGCTGCCTGGCCGGCACCGAGGACGAGTTCCGTGCCACCCTCGACCGGCTCACCGGCCCCGACGTGGACTGGGAGTACGCGCACCGGGAGGTGGCCCTGCAGGCGCCGGTGGACTCGCCCACGTTCGCGGCGATGCGGGCCGCCGTCGAGGAGTTCGCCCCCGAGGGGCACGTCGTGCCGTACTGCATGTCGGGCGGCACGGACGCCAAGCAGTTCTCCCGGCTGGGCATCACCGGATACGGTTTCAGCCCGCTGAAGCTGCCCGCGGACCTCGACTACCAGGCGCTGTTCCACGGCGTGGACGAGCGGGTGCCCGTGGAGGCGCTGCACTTCGGCGTCCGGGTCCTCGACCGCTTCCTGCGCGCGGTGTAGAGGCGCGGAGGCGCGGAGGCGCGGAGGCGCGGAGGCAGGACGGGTTCCGCGGATGTCCCGCGGAGCCCGGGCAGACGACGGAGGAGGGGGACGAGGTGCTGAGGTCGCCGTACGGATCGTGGCCGTCGCCCGTCGACGCGGCGCTGGCCGCCGCGCACGACGGCCGGCCGGAGTGGGCGGGGTTCGTCGGGGACGAGGTGTGGTGGACCGAGCCACGCCCCGAGGAGGGCGGGCGCCGGGCCCTGGTCCGGCGCCGGGCCGACGGCGGCGAGGAGTCGGTGCTGCCCGCGCCGTGGAACGTGCGCAGCCGGGTCATCGAGTACGGCGGCCGGCCCTGGGCCGGGGTGGTCCGGGACGGCCGGCCCCTCGTGGTCTTCGCGCACTTCGCCGACCAGCGGCTGTACCGGTACGAGCCCGGCGGCGAGCCGCGTCCGCTGACGCCCGTGTCGGCGGTGGGCGGGGGACTGCGCTGGGCCGAGCCGCAGGTGGACCTCGCGCGCGGTGAGGTGTGGTGCGTGCTGGAGGAGTTCACCGGGGACGGCCCCGGTGACGTGCGGCGCGTCCTGGCCGCCGTACCGCTGGACGGCTCGGCCGCCGAGGACCGGGGCGCGGTCCGTGAACTCACCGGCGAACGGCACCGGTTCGTCACCGGTCCGCGCCTGTCGCCCGACGGCCGCCGGGCCGCGTGGCTGGCCTGGGACCATCCGCGGATGCCGTGGGAGGGGACGGAGCTGCTGGTCGCGCACGTGCGGGACGACGGCCGGCTGGAGGACGTGCAGACGGTCGCCGGTGGACCGGACGAGGCGATCGCGCAGGTCGAATGGTCCACGGACGGCAGGATCCTGTATACGAGCGACCGCGGCGGCTGGTGGAACCTCTACCGCGACGGCACCCCGCTGTGCCCGCGCGAGGAGGAGTTCGGCGGCCCCCTCTGGCAACTGGGCCTGCGCTGGTTCGCGCCGCTGGCGAGCGGTCTGATCGCGGTCGTCCACGGTAGGGGGGCGACCGTATGCGGGATATTGGATCCCGAATCCGGTGAGATCGTCGACGCCGCCGGCCCCTGGACCGAGTTCACCGCCACCCTCGCGGTGCACGGCGACCGCGTGGTCGCGGTCGGCGCCAGTCCGCGGAGCGGGCACGAGGTGGTGGAGCTGGACACCGCCACCGGCCGCGCCCGCGCGATCGGCGCCCGGCACCGGGACCCGGTCGACCCCGCGTACTACCCCGAGCCGCAGATCCGCGTCTTCACCGGCCCGGACGGCCGCGAGGTGCACGCCCACGTCTATCCCCCGCACCACCCGGAACACTCCGCCCCCGACGGTGAGCTGCCGCCCTACGTCATCTGGGCGCACGGCGGTCCCACCAGCCGGGTGCCGCTCGTGCTGGACCTGGGCATCGCCTACTTCACCTCGCGTGGCATCGGCGTCGCCGAGGTGAACTACGGCGGCTCCACCGGATACGGCCGGGCCTACCGCGAGCGGCTGCGCGAGCAATGGGGGGTGGTCGACGTCGAGGACTGCGCCGCCGTCGCCCGGGCCCTGGCCGAGGAGGGCACCGCCGACCCGGACCGGCTCGCGATCCGGGGCGGCAGCGCGGGGGGCTGGACCACCGCCGCCTCGCTGACCACGACCGACGTCTACGCCTGCGGCACGATTCTCTACCCCGTCCTGGACCTCACCACCTGGGGCCCGGGGGAGACGCACGACTTCGAGTCCCGCTACCTGGAGTCGCTGATCGGACCGCTCGCCGAGGTGCCCGCCCGGTACGCCGACCGCTCGCCGACCACCCGTGCCGACCGGCTCACCGTGCCCTTCCTGCTGCTGCAGGGCCTGGACGACGTCATCTGCCCGCCCGCCCAGTGCGCGACGTTCCTCTCCCGGATCGAGGGCCGGGGCGTGCCGCACGCCTACCTCACGTTCGCCGGGGAGGGGCACGGGTTCAGGCGGGCGGAGACGATGGTGCGGGCGCTGGAGGCCGAACTGTCCCTGTACGCTCAGGTGTTCGGGCTGGACGTGCCCGGTGTCCCGAGACTGGAGCTGCACACGTGACGAGCCTGACGCGCCCGCCGCGGCTGGCCCCCGGCGCCCGGGTGGCCGTCGTCGCCCCCAGCGGCCCGGTGCCCGAGGAGCGGCTCCAGGCGGGCCTCGACGTGCTGCGCGGCTGGGACCTCGACCCGGTCGTGGCGCCCCATGTGCTGGACCGCCACGGCGAGCTGGGCTATCTGGCGGGCGGCGACGCCGATCGCGCGGCCGACCTGCAGACCGCCTGGTGCGACCCGTCCGTGGCCGCGGTGCTGTGCGCCCGTGGCGGCTACGGCGCCCAGCGCATGGTCGGCCTGCTCGACTGGCGGGCCATGCGCGAGGCCGGACCCAAGGTGTTCGTCGGCTTCAGCGACGTGACCGTCCTGCACCAGGCGTTCGCCACGCGGCTCGGCCTGGTGAGCCTGTACGGGCCGGCGGCCGCCGGGGTCGACTTCATCAAGAGCGCCCGCGCGCAGGAGCACCTGAGGGCGACCCTGTTCGCCCCGGAGACGACCCGGACGCTTGCCTCGGCCGGGTCGGCGCTGGCGCCGGGGCGGGCCCGCGGGGTGACCCTCGGCGGCTGTCTGACCCTGCTGGCCGCCGACCTCGGCACCCCGTTCGCCCGGGCCGGCGCCCGGGGCGGGCTGCTGCTCCTCGAGGAGGTGGCCGAGGCGCCGTACAGCGTGGACCGGCTGCTGACCCAGCTGCTGCGTTCCGGCTGGCTCGACGGGGTCGCCGGGATCGGGCTCGGCTCCTGGCGCGACTGCGGCCGGTACGAGGAGCTGCGCGCCGTCCTGGCCGACCGGCTCGGCGGGCTCGGCGTGCCGGTCGTCGAGGAGCTGCGCTTCGGGCACTGCGACGACGCGGTGACGGTGCCGTTCGGCGTCGGCGCCGAACTCGACGCCGGTGCGGGGACGTTGACGCTGGACGAGCCCGCACTGCGCTGACCGCGGCCGGCGCGTCCTCGCCTGGTTCCAGCGCTACCTGAGGAAGGACACGAGCACCGGCACCGGCCCCGCCTTCGCCTCCTACCGGGACTGGATCACGGACCCGGTCCGCACCTACGCCACCGCCGACCGGGTCCCCGCCCTCGGCCGGACCCTGTACCTCTCCGGCGACGGCACGCTCGTCGGCACCCGCGCCGAGGTGACCCCCGGCCGCCGCACCTACACCAACTGGCCCGTTCCGACCATCCATTCGGAGAGCTCCCTGGCCGGCGTCATTGGCCTGCCCGACCCGGCGCCGCACGACACCGAGGGCACCTACCTCGCCTGGACCGGCGCACCCCTCGGCCACGCCGTCGACGTCGTCGGCGCCCCGCGGGTCACGCTCAAGGTCGTCTCCCCGAAGGCCGAACGCACCCAGGACTCCGGCGACGCGGCCGACCGGCTGGTGCTGTTCGCCAAGCTCGACGACGTCGCGCCCGACGGCACCCGGACGCTGGTGCACCGGCTGGTCGCCCCGGTCCGGGTTCCCGACGTGACCCAGCGCTTCACCGTGACGCTGCCGGGCATCGTGCACCGGTTCGCCCCCGGTCACCGGCTGCGGTTCGTCGTCGCGGCCGGCGACGACGCCTACCTGGGCAACCGCGGGATCAAACCGGTGGCGGTGGTCAGCTCGCCGGGGGACACCGGGGTGCTGCGGCTGCCGGTCGCCGGCGGCTGAGCCGCACGGGTGCGCGATTTCCGCGGGACGGCACGCGCGGGACGCCGTACGCTGACCGGATGCCGCACACCGCACCCCACTACCTCGCCGAGGGCCCGCGCGTGGCCGTCCGTCACTTCACCCTCGACGACGGACCCGAGTTCATCGCGGGGGTCCGCGAGAGCAAGGACCTGCACCGGCCCTGGCTGTTCCCGCCGGACAGCGACGAGGCCTACGCCGCCTACGCGCGCCCGCTGATCGAGGACCCGGCCAAGGCCGGTTTCCTGGTGTGCGAGAAGGACGGCGGGGCCATCGCCGGGTACATCAACATCAACAACATCGTGCGCGGCGCCTTCCAGTGCGGCGCGCTCGGGTACGGGGCCTTCGCCCACGCCGCCGGACGCGGTCTGATGCGCGAGGGCCTCGACCTGGTCATCGGGTACGCCTTCGGCCCGCTCGGCCTGCACCGCCTGGAGATCAACGTACAGCCCGAGAACGTCGCCTCCGTGGCGATGGCACGGGGCGCCGGCTTCCGGCTGGAGGGGTTCTCCCCGGCCATGCTGTTCATCGACGGCGCCTGGCGCGACCACGAACGCTGGGCCCTCACCGCCGAGATGCGCACCACCTGAGGCCGGCCGGCGCGCAGGCGGGGGCCTTTGCGCAATCCTGACCGGCACCTCCCCTGGCCGAGTCGGCCTCCGCCGGGTTCCATGGTCATCGTGACCAGGATCCGACGTGAGGTACTGACGCTGCCCGCCGCGCGGTTGGGCCCGGACGATCCCCTGCCCCCACTGCGCCCCCTCGACGAGGTCCACCGCATCGACGACCGCGACCGGGACGGCATGCCCGCGGACATGGCCCGTCAGCTCGGCCACGAGCCGCTGCGCAGCCTGCTCCCGGTCCGCGTCCGCGACGGCTACGACAGAACCCGCGAACCCCGCGCCCTCGACGCCCTGGTGATCGAGAACGACCGGCTGCGCGCCACCGTCCTGCCCGGCCTCGGCGGCCGCGTCGCCTCCCTGCTCCACCTGCCCACCGGACGCGAACTCCTCTACCGCAACCCGGTGTTCCAGCCCGCCAACTTCGCCCTCAACGGCGCCTGGTTCTCCGGCGGCATCGAGTGGAACATCGGCGCCACCGGCCACACCACCCTCTCCTGCGCCCCCGTGCACGCCGCCCGCGTCCCCGCCCCGGACGGCGGCGAGATGCTGCGCCTGTGGGAGTGGGAGCGGCTGCGCGACCTGCCCTTCCAGGTCGACCTGTGGCTGCCCGACGGCTCCGACTTCCTCCACGTCGGCGTCCGCATCCGCAACCCGCACGAGCGGCCCGTGCCGGCGTACTGGTGGTCCAACATCGCCGTACCGGAGGAGGTCCGCGTCCTCGCCCCCGCGCAGGAGGCCTGGCACTTCGGCTACGAGCGCCGCCTGCGCCGCGTCCCCGTCCCGGCCCACGACGGCATCGACCGCACCCACCCCCTCGCCGGCCCCTACGCCGCCGACTACTTCTACGAGGTCCCGGACGGCCGCCGCCGCTGGATCGCCGCGCTGGACGCCGACGGGCACGGGCTGGTGCAGACCTCCACCGACGCCCTGCGCGGCCGCAAACTGTTCGTCTGGGGCCATCTGCCCGGCGGCCGGCGCTGGCAGCAGTGGCTCACCGAGCCCGGCACCGGCGGCTACTGCGAGATCCAGGCCGGACTCGCCCGCACCCAGCTGGAACACGTCCGGCTGGAGGCGGAGAGCGAGATCTCCTGGCTGGAGGCGTACGGACCGCTCGACGCCGCGCCCGAGGGGGAGTGGACCCAGGTGGTCCGGGGCGCCGAGGAGCGGCTGGAGTCGGTGCTGCCCCGCGCCGGGGTCGAGCAGGCGTACGCGGCCTGGGCACGGCACGCCGACACCGAACCCGGCGAGGTCCTGGCCACCGGCTCCGGCTGGGGCGCGCTCGAGGTGCTGCGCGCCGACCGGAAGCTGCCCGGCACCCCGTTCCCCGAGTCCACCCTCGGCGAGGCACAGGCGCCCTGGCGGGAGCTGCTGCGCACCGGCACCCTGCCGGAGCCGCGCCGGGTACGGCCGCCCGGCGAGACCCTCGTCGCCCCGCACTGGCGGGACATGCTGGAGACCGCGCCCGCCACCCCGCACACCGAGTACCACCTCGGCGTCGCCCAGTGGCACGCCGGCGACCGCGCCCAGGCCGTCCGCAGCTGGGAGCGCGCCCTCGAACTCGCCCCGTCGCTCTGGCCGTCGCTGCGCTGCCTGGCCGTCGCCGACCAGGAGTCCGGCCATCACGAGCGGGCCGCCGAACGCTACGCCGACGCCTTCGACGACCTGTGCCGCGAGCGGCGCGACGACGGCGAGACATGGACCGCCGCCGTGGCCGCGCTCGGCCGCGAGACCCTCCGGGCGCTGCTCCGGGTGGGGCGCACGGCGGACGCCCGGGCCACCTGGGACCGGCTGCTGCCCGCCGTCCGCCGGCGCGGCAGGTTCCGGCTGCTGGAGGCCGAACTGCTGCTCGCCGAGGGGCGGCGCGCCGAGGCCCGGGCCGTCTTCGACGCCGGGTTCGAGGTCGCCGACCTGCGGGAGGGCGAGGAGGTGCTCGGCAGGCTGTGGGCCCGGCTCACCGACGACCCGCTGCCCGCCCGCTACGACTTCCGGATGCGGCCCGACGCGGTCTGACCGGCTCAGCCGCGCTGGTCGACGTACTCGAACACCGACCCGTCCGGATGCATCGCGATCAGGTTCCGGCCCGCCGGCGTCGGCACCGGCCCCGCGATCACGTGGGCGCCGAGGCCGGTCAGCAGCCGGTGGGCCTCGTCCACGTCCGCGACGGCGATGGTCGCGACGACCTTGCGCAGGATCTCCAGCTCCGCCTCGGGTCCGCTCATCAGCAGGAAGGAGCCGATCGCGGCCACCTGCACCCCGCCGCGCTCGAAACGCTGGGCCGTGCCGCCCGCCAGCCGCTCGTAGAAGGGGACCGCGGTCTCGATGTCGTCGACGCAGATGCGCAGCGAGGCGCCCAGAATCTCCATGCGCCCGAGCCTAGTTGGGGTGCCCGGCGCGGCCCAGGGGCCCTGGCGTTACCCGCCGTGTTCGCAGGGTACCCGCAGGGGTATGGACCGTTTGGATCACCTGGAACATCTCGACAAGCACCTGGTCGACGAACTGGCGCAGGTGGCACGCGAGACGGTACGCGACGAGCTGCGCGAGCAGAGCCGCAAGCAGCGCCGCACCGCCATGCTCTACGCCGCGTCCGGCGCGCTGGCCCTGTACGCGGGCGCCGCCCTGGCGCTCGCCCTCGGCCTGGCCCTCGCCCTCGGCCTGCCCGACTGGGCGTCCGCCCTGATCACCGCGGCCGTCCTGGCCGTGGCGGCCTACGTCCTGCGCGGCGCGGCCCACCCGAGCCGGCCCCACCCGTCCGCCCCGCACCGCGTGATCGGCGGCGACGCCCCCGCCGCCCCGCCGAGCGGGCTCGGCGTGCCGTACCCGCCGATGCCGAAGGAGCCCCCGGAGGCACCGCACCACCGGGCCTGACGAATCCGCCCGGGCCGCCGCACGACCCGGCGGTCGCACGACCCGGCGGGTGGACGTGTCCTGACGTACGGACACGTCCACCCGCCGGGTCCGCCGCCTCATCCGGTGAGCTGCGGCAGCACCTTGGTGCGGTAGAAGTCGAAGAACCCCCGCTGGTCGTCCCCGATCTGGTTCACGTACACGCGGTCGAACCCCGCGTCGGCGTACGCCCGCAGCGTGGACACGTGCTGCTCGACGTCGTCGCCGCACACCACCTTCTGACGCACCATGTCCTCGGTGACCAGCTCGTGCAGCTGCTCGAAGTGCCGGGGCGAGGGCAGCACCTGTCCCATCTCGCCGGGCAGCAGCTCGTTGTACCAGAGCCGGTGCACCGTACGGACGCACGCCTCGCGGTCGGCGCCGTAACAGACCTTCGTCCCGCCGCTGACCGGCTTCGCCCCGCCGCCGCCCTTGCGGAACTGGGTGACCATCTCCTCCTCCGGCATCATCGAGATGTACCCGTCGCCCACCCGGGCGGCGAGGGAGATCGCCTTGGGGCCGAAGCCGGAGATGTCGATCGGCACCGGTTCGTCGGGGACGGTGTACAGGCGCGCGTTCTCCACGGTGTAGTGCGTGCCGTGGTGGCTGACCTCCTCCCCGGTGAACAGCCGGCGCATCACCTGGATGGCCTCCTCCAGCATCTCCAGGCGCACGTGCAGCGGGGGCCAGCGGTCGCCGAGGATGTGCTCGTTCAGTGCCTCGCCGGTGCCGACGCCCAGCCGGAAGCGGCCCTCCGTCATCACCGCGCTCGTCGCCGCGGCCTGCGCCACCACCGCCGGGTGCATTCGCACGGTCGGGCAGGTCACCGCCGTCTCGACGGGCAGCGACACCGCCTCCGACAGGGCGCCGATCACCGACCACACGAACGCGCTCTGCCCCTGTGCGTCGTTCCACGGGTGATAGTGGTCGGAGATCCACAGTGCCTGGAAGCCGGCCTGCTCGGCCATCCGGGCCTGTTCGACGAGCGCGGCGGGGTCGTGTTCCTCGCTCGCCAGGAAATAGCCGTACTCGGGCATGGGACGTACCTCCGCGCGGGGTGCCGCTCGTGTCGGTGTGACGGGTCGCGGGCCGGGTAACCGGGGGCGAAAGGGCGAAACGCCGGGGCGGACGGCGGGCCGGGGGCGGCGTTCGGGTGCTCCGACCGGCGTCCGGGTGACCGGTCCGGCGTTTGGGTGCCCCGGCCCCGGTTACGCGGAAAACCTGGGACGAGCCACACCGCCGGAGGCGCATCGTGAGTCGACCTCGCGTCGTGATCGTCGGCGCCGGTTTCGCCGGGTACCGGGCTGCTCGCACGCTGGCCCGGCTGACCCGGAACCGGGCCGAGATCACGCTGCTCAATCCGACCGACTACTTCCTGTACCTGCCTCTGCTGCCCCAGGTCGCCGCCGGTGTCCTGGAGGCCCGCAGGGTGACCGTCTCGCTGCCGGGCACCCTGCGCGGGGTGCGGCTGGTGCTCGGCGAGGCGGACGGTGTCGACCTCGACGGGAACGCGGTGCACTACACCGACCCCGAGGGCGGCACCGGCACCCTCGGCTACGAGCGGCTGGTGCTCGCCGTCGGCAGCGTCAACAAGCTGCTGCCCGTCCCGGGAGTGGCCGAGCACGCGCACGGGTTCCGGGGGCTGCCCGAGGCGCTCTACCTGCGTGACCACGTGACCCGGCAGGTGGAACTCGCCGGAAACGACGACCCGAGGACCGCCGCCGCCCGCTGCACCTTCGTGGTGGCCGGCGCGGGCTACACCGGTACGGAGGTCGCCGCGCACCTGCAGATGCTCACCGACCGGCTGGCCCGCCGGCAAGCGCTGCCCGGCGGGCTGCGACCGCGCTGGACGCTGCTGGACGTGGCGCCGCGGGTGCTGCCGGAGATGGACGAGCGGCTGTCGCGCACGGCGGACCGGGTGCTGCGGGACCGGGGCGTCGACGTGCGGACGGGCACGTCGGTGAAGGAGGCCACCCATGACGGGGTGCTGCTGACCGACGGGGAGTTCGTGCCGTCGCGGACGCTGGTGTGGTGCGTGGGCGTACGCCCGGATCCGCTGGTGCAGGCCGTCGGGCAGCCGCTGGAGCGCGGCCGGCTGATCGTCGACCCGTATCTGCAGGTGCCGGGGCGGCCCGAGGTGTTCGCGTGCGGGGACGCGGCCGCCGTGCCGGACCTCGAGGAGCCGGGGTCGTTCTGCCCGATGACGGCCCAGCACGCGTGGCGGCAGGGACGGGTGGCGGGGGAGAACGTGGCCGCCTCGCTCGGCCTCGGCCGCCGCCGGCGTGCGTACCGCCATCGCGACCTGGGCTTCGCCGTCGACCTGGGCGGTGTCCGGGCCGCCGCCAATCCCTTCGGTATCCCGCTGGCGGGTCCGGCGGCCGGTGCGGTCACGCGGGGCTACCATCTGGCGGCGCTGCCCGGCAACCGTGTCCGCGTGGCCGCCGACTGGCTGCTGGACGCCGTACTGCCGCGCCAGGGCGTCCAGTTGGGCCTCGTACGCTCCTGGTCGGTCCCGCTGGACACGGCCTCCCCGGAACTCCCCCGCGTACCGGGCGCCCCCGAGCGGCGAGCGGCCACCCCGGGCCCGCCCTCCGACACCGGCCCGCGCTCCCGGGAGCCGGCACAGCTCGGACCGGGGGACGGACCGGGCAGGGGCCTGCCGGACGAGGGCCTGCCGGACGAGGGCCTGCCGGGCAGGGGCCCACGGGACGGAGAGCAGACGAAGCCCGCCCCCGGCCGGGTCAGACGCGCAGACGCCCCGGGGGGCGCCGCCCCGGCCCGCCTCGCGCGGGGTCACGCGGCGGGCCCGGGGGGCGCCGCCCCGGTCCGCCCCGCGCGGGGTCACGTGGCGGGGGATCATCCGTCGCCTGGCCCGGTCAAGCGGGCGGATGTCGCGGGCGGTCCGGCGCGGCCCCGTAGG
>NZ_JBFBBK010000066.1:0-44932 GCF_040682635.1 Streptomyces sp. NPDC051133 | reverse complement strand
GTCGGAGCCCTTCGACGCCTTCGACAACTCCGCCTCGGCGTCGACGGCCTCGGCCGGGCCGGACGCCCTCGAAGCGATGCTCAGACCAGGTCGAACCGGTCCAGGTTCATGACCTTGTCCCACGCGGCGACGAAGTCCTTCACGAACTTCTCCTTCGCGTCGTCGCTCGCGTAGACCTCGGCGACCGCCCGCAGCTCGGAGTTGGAGCCGAAGACCAGGTCGGCGCGGCTGCCGGCCCACTTCAGCTCGCCCGTGACGGCGTCGCGGCCCTCGAACGTGGTCTGGTCCTCGGAGGTCGACTTCCAGGTCGTGCCCATGTCGAGCAGGTTGACGAAGAAGTCGTTGGTGAGGACACCGGGCGTCTTGGTGAGGACGCCGAGCTGCGACTGCGCGTGGTTGGCACCGAGGACGCGCAGACCACCGACGAGCACCGTCATCTCGGGGGCGCTCAGGTCCAGCAGGTTCGCCCTGTCGACCAGCAGGAACTCCGCGCGCAGGCGGTTGCCCTTGCCGAGGTAGTTGCGGAAGCCGTCGGCGGTCGGCTCCAGCGCCTCGAAGGACTCGGAGTCGGTCTGCTCCTCGGTGGCGTCCACGCGGCCCGCGGTGAAGGGCACCCGTACCTCGAAGCCGGCCTCCTTGGCGGCCTTCTCGACGGCCGCGGCACCGCCGAGGACGATGAGGTCGGCCAGGGAGACCTTCTTGGCGCCGGCGGAGGCGTTGAACTCCTGCTGGACGCCTTCGAGGACGCGCAGCACCTGGGCCAGCTCGTCGGGCTGGTTGACCTCCCAGCCGCGCTGGGGCTGCAGGCGGATACGGGCGCCGTTGGCACCGCCGCGCTTGTCGCTGGCCCGGAAGGTGGAGGCGGACGCCCAGGCGGTGGTGACCAGCTGGGACACCGACAGACCGGAGTCGAGCAGCTTGGTCTTCAGGGCCGCGACGTCGGCGTCGTCGATCAGCTCGCCCTCGCGCTCCGGCAGCGGGTCCTGCCAGATCAGCGTCTCCTGCGGGACCTCCGCGCCGAGGTACAGCGACTTCGGGCCCATGTCACGGTGGGTCAGCTTGTACCAGGCGCGGGCGAAGGCGTCGGCGAACTCCTGCGGGTTCTCGTGGAACCGGCGGGAGATCGGCTCGTAGATCGGGTCGAAGCGCAGCGACAGGTCGGTCGTCAGCATCGTGGGCAGACGCTTCTGCGACGGGTCCTGCGGGTCGGGGATGATCGCCTCGGCGTCCTTGGCCACCCACTGCTTGGCGCCGGCCGGGGACTCGGTCAGCTCCCACTCGTAGCCGAAGAGGATGTCGAAGAAGCCGTTGCCCCACTGGGTCGGGGTGGCGGTCCAGGTGACCTCGAGGCCGGAGCCGATGGCGTCCCGGCCCTTGCCGGTGCCGTAGGTGCTCCGCCAGCCGAGGCCCTGCTCCTCCAGCCCGGCGGCCTCGGGGTCGACGCCGACCGAGTCGGCGGGGCCGGCGCCGTGGGTCTTGCCGAAGGTGTGGCCGCCGGCGATCAGCGCGACGGTCTCCTCGTCGTTCATCGCCATGCGGCGGAACGTCTCACGGATGTCGCGGGCCGCGGCCAGCGGGTCCGGGTTGCCGTTGGGGCCCTCGGGGTTGACGTAGATCAGACCCATCTGGACCGCGCCGAGCGGGTTCTCCAGCTCGCGGTCGCCGGTGTAGCGCTTGTCGTCGAGCCAGGTGGTCTCCGGACCCCAGTAGACGTCCTCCTCCGGCTCCCACACGTCGGCGCGGCCGCCGCCGAAGCCGAAGGTGTCGAAGCCCATGGACTCCAGGGCCACGTTGCCCGCGAGGATCATCAGGTCGGCCCAGGAGATCTTCTGGCCGTACTTCTTCTTCACCGGCCACAGCAGGCGGCGGGCCTTGTCCAGGTTGACGTTGTCCGGCCAGCTGTTCAGCGGGGCGAAGCGCTGCTGGCCGGCGCCGGCGCCGCCGCGGCCGTCGCTGATGCGGTAGGTGCCCGCACTGTGCCAGGCCATACGGATGATCAGGGGGCCGTAGTGGCCGAAGTCGGCCGGCCACCAGTCCTGCGAGGTGGTGAGGACCTCGGCGATGTCCCGCTTCACGGCCGGAAGGTCGAGGCTCCGGAACGCCTCGGCGTAGTCGAACTCCTCACCGAGCGGGTTCGTCGCCGGCTGGTTCTTGGCAAGGATCTTCAGGTTGAGCCGCTCCGGCCACCACTGACGGTTGCCGCCGCCCTGGGTCGGGTGCAGGGCCCGGTCGTGGGCGACGGGGCAGCCACCGCTCGCCCCTTCCGCCTTCGCGTCTGTGACGATCGCGTCGTGGTTCTCA
Organism: Streptomyces sp. NPDC051133; assembly: GCF_040682635.1. Lineage (NCBI taxonomy): Bacteria > Bacillati > Actinomycetota > Actinomycetes > Kitasatosporales > Streptomycetaceae > Streptomyces > Streptomyces sp. NPDC051133. The sequence goes on along the minus strand of NZ_JBFBBK010000066.1, from coordinate 42,631 downwards.
GTCATGGCAATCCTTCCGAACTGTGCGGAACTCGGTGCTCAGGAACTGCGGCCGGTGGAACAGTCGGGGCAGGTGCCCCAGTAGACGACCTCGGCCTCATCGATGGAGAAGCCGCGGTCGTCGGAGGCGGTCAGACAGGGCGCGTCGCCGACGGCGCAGTCCACGTCGACGACGGCACCGCACGACCGGCACACGAGATGGTGATGGTTGTCGCCCACGCGCCCCTCGTAGCGGGCCGGATGGCCGGCCGGCTCGATACGGCGCACGAGTCCCGCCGCGGTGAGGGCGTGGAGGGCCTCGTAGACGGCTTGCAGGGAGATGTGGCCTACGCGGTCACGGACCCCGGAGGCGATCGCCTCGACGCCGAGGTGGTCGCCGTCCCGGACGGTCTCCAGCAGCGCGACGCGGGCCGCCGTCACGCGCAGGCCGGCACCGCGGAGCTCCTCAGCGGTGGTCGGGGTCGGGGAGGCGGTCATGCGGGCGACGCTACCCTCATAAACACGAAGGATTCAAGAAAACGAATGATGCAATTCTGGCCGCGAGCCGGCGCCCGCCGGTTCCCGGCGTCCGTCTCCCGGGGGCATGCACGCATGATGTGGGCCGCGCACCGCCGGCGGCCGCGCGCCGAGCCGGGACATCCTCCGAACGAGTGAGCCCGGACACGACGGCCACGGCACCGACGGATTCCGCCGTCACCCGCTCCCACGGGCGGCGCGCCGGGAGATCACGGATGCCGCCGGCCGGACGTCCCCGTCCTCGGCGCGTTCCGGCGGCGGTAGCGGTGGGCCAGGGCGTGGAAGGCCTGCTTGGGCTCCCAGTGCCAGCCGGAGTCGGGGTCGTCCGGGCGGTCCTCGACGGTCCTGGTGATGGCGTAGCTCGCCAGGTCGAGGTCGTGGCGCGGGTCGCCGGGCCGGTGCGGGGCGTCGGGGGTGACGAACTCGAAGGCCATCGCCGCGTACAGGCCCAACGCATCGAAGACGTCGAGGAGTTGCAGCAGGTAGGCCGCCTGGGTGCGCTCGCTGCGGACCAGGTGCCCCTTGATCTCCGGCGGGTCCTTGTCGTAGTCGACGACGTCCCATCCCATGCCGCCGGCCTCGGGCGCGCCCACGTAGGCACAGGTGCCGAACTCGGTGACGGCCAGCGGCTTGCCCCACCGCAGGTACCGGCTCAACTCCCGCGCGTATGCCGCCCTGTCGGGGAAGTACGAGTAGTAGTCGACGCCCACGATGTCGAAGAGCCGCCAGTCGACGCGGTCGTCCTGGGCGGCCGCGTAACTCAGCCGGCCGTGGAAGACCGAACGGCCCACCACCGCCGCCTTCGCCGTGAAGCGGTCGAGGCGGCGCTGCATCGCAACGGGGTCCACCTTGCCGTCGAGCAGGTTCCGGATGCGTTCCCGGGCGGTGTCCCCGGGGACGATGCCGGGGACGAAGAGCCAGAACTCGCAGCCCACGCTGAGGTCCACGGCCGCCCCCTGCCGGCGCAGCCGCTCCGCGAACCGGCCCGTCTCGGCGAGGTGCTCCAGGATGTCCCGCTCCGGTACGTCACCGAGGGTCGGCTGGAGCCACACGCGCAGACCGTGTTCCGCGGCCTCGGCGGCGGTGGCCGTGAGGCGGTCCACTCCGTCGCCGGTGACGTCCACGGTGTCGGCGTGCAGCTCGTCGCGGATCGCCCTGATGTCCGCCCGCATGCGGGCCGGTGTGAAGGCCGTTCCCGGAGTCTCCCCCTCCCCCACGGTGTAGACGACACCCCGGTGCCGCAGCCCGCCCCGCGCCCGGTCCGCCCGCGTCCCGTCCGCCCCCGCTCCGCCCGTCCCCGCCCCGGCCGCCCGGACCGGGCCCGCGGGCAGGAATGCCGCGCTGAGCCCGGCGGACGCCATTGCGGCGAGGAGCTGTGCGCGCCTGATTCCGTTGGTCCTCTGCATACGGCCACCCTGGCGGGCCCGGCCCGCGGGCGCCGTCCGCCGACGGTCTACGGCGCCCGGCCGAAAGGCGGGAAGTGCGGCGCCGAAAGTCGCACCGACCGCCGCCGGAACCGCCGCGCGGAAGCGCCGGTCGCGGCAGAAGGCCGGCGGCGCGGAGGGCGCCGGGGACCAGTTCGTCGGGGCGCCAACGGGCCGGGAGGCCTCAACCCGCCCGGCACGGCGGCCCGCGTCCACCAGCTCCGCGTCACTCGTACGGGTGCACCCGGTCCGTCCGTCCGTGGCATACGGAGGGGTTCGTCGTTCGCCAGCAGTGTGATGTTTGCCATGTGGCGTGAATGACCCGGGGTGAACGGGCAAGGTACCCCTTCATGCCCCACGCCAACCCTCTGCGGCAGGTGATTCGATGACCACGGCGACGCCCCGGGCGCTCCGGACGCCGCCCACCCGTACCGGCGCGTCCACCGGCCGGTCCGGCCCATCCCCCGTCAATCCCTCGTTGCCGTCCCTCACCGGGCTGCGATGGATGGCGGCGCTGCTGGTCTTCGGACTGCACGTGAACAACTTCGGCTACTTCGGCGGCACCGGCGGCCACATCGTCTCCTGGGGATTCGGTGCCGGTGCCACGGGAGTGTCGTTCTTCTTCGTGCTGTCCGGTTTCGTGCTGACCTGGTCGGCACGGCCGCGTGACCGCGCCCTCGCCTTCTGGCGGCGGCGCATCGCCCGTATCTACCCGGTGCACCTGGTCACCCTGGCCGTCGCCCTCCTCATGACGTACACCCTGGCGCACCAGACCAGGCCGACGCCCAAGCAGGCGCTGGCCAACGTGCTGCTGCTGCACTCCTGGTGGCGCCCCTGGTGGCAGACGCTGAACCCGGTCAGCTGGTCGCTGGCCTGCGAGGCGTTCTTCTACGCCGCCTTCCCGCTGCTGATCCTGCTGCTGCGCCGGCTCGGGGCGCGCGGCTCGGTCCTGCTCGGCGCGCTGTCGGTGGCGGCGGTCCTGGTGCTGGCCCGGGCGGACGCCCACCACTGGTGGACGTACGCGCTCTACTCCTTCCCGGGCGCCCGGCTGCCCGAGTTCGTCCTCGGCGCGGTCGCCGCGCGGCTGGTGCTGCTCGGCCGGTGGCGCGGGCCCGGGCTGGAGGCGTCCCTCGCCCTGGCGATCATCGGCTACTTCTTCGTCCCGCAGGTCACGCCCGGCTACTCCGCCACGGTGTGCACCCTGATCGGGTTCACGCTGCTCATCCCGGCGGCGGCCGTCGCCGACCTGCAGGGGCTGCCCTCGCTGTGGCGGCACCGCCGGCTGGTACGGCTCGGCGAGCTGTCCTTCGCCTTCTACATGATCCATCTGCTGGTGCTGCGGGCCGCGACCGACCTGCTGGGGACGAAACCCCACTTCGGGGCCTTTGCGGGGCTGGCCGTCACCGCGATCGCGTTCAGCGTGTCGCTCGGGCTGTCCTGGGTGCTGTACGAGGCGGTGGAGAGCCCGGCGAGACGACTGCTGCTGCGCCGCCTCAGGCGCCCGTCCCCGCAGCCGGAACCGGCGCCGGCCCGCCAGGAGGCTCCGGCCGCCGCGTCGGACTGAGCCGGCCGTGAGCGCACGGCGGAAAAGTGTCCTCCGGCCGGCCGGGAAAGGGCTCCCGCGGGTGCGTGGCGGGGGCCTGGGCCGCACCGCCGGCGGCCGTCGGCCCGGGGCGTCCGTCGGCGCCCCGGGGCCCCGTCAGCCGCGCGTCACCGCCCTCGGCCCGATCCGCGCCACCTGGCGTCCCACGGCCGGCGCCCCTAGCGTCTGCGCATCGGGAGAGGGGGCCGGATGCACCGGAACATCCGCACGGTGGAGGACGTACTGCGGCTGCTGGACGGGCTGTTCGCACCCGGGGCCGACCGGTGGACGGACGGTGCGGCCGCGTGGTGGGACGGCTTCTACGCGGACCGGTCCCGGCAGGTGCCGTTCTTCGCGGCGAAGCCGGACGAGAACCTGGTCTCCTACCTGGACCGCGGCCTGCTCGCCCGGGGGCGGGCGCTCGACCTCGGGTGCGGTCCGGGCCGCAACGCGCTGCACCTGGCCGCGCGCGGCTGGGAGGTGGACGCCGTCGACCTCTCCCCCGCCGCGATCGCCTGGGGCGAGGAGCGCGCCCGGGAGCGGAGCGCGGCTGTCCGGTTCCACCGGGGCGATGCCTTCGCGCTCGGCACGGACGTGCTCGGCGGCCCGTACGACCTGATCTACGACTCCGGCTGCTTCCATCACCTGCCACCGCACCGCCGTATCAGCCATCTCGCCCTGCTGGAACGCGCACTGGCCCCCGGCGGGCACTTCGCGCTGACCTGCTTCGCCGCCGGGCGGTCGGGCTCCGAGCTGCCCGACGCCGCCTTCTACCGCGAGCCCCACCTGCACGGCGGTCTCGCCTACACGCCCGGGGAGCTGCGCCGCATCTTCTCCGGCCTGGAGGAGGTCGAACTGCGCGCCATGCGGCAGGAACCGGCCGGCTCCGCCCTGTTCGGGGAGCCGTTCCTGTGGACGGCGCTGTTCCGCCGGCCGGCGTCATGACCGTGGGCATATCCCGGGCCAGGACAGGAACCCGTACCTCTGACGCAGTCCGACGAGACGAGAGGGGTCATGCATGTCCCAGGTCGAGGAATCCGTGCGGGTCGAGGTGCCGGTGCACACCGCCTACAACCAGTGGACCCAGTTCGAGACCTTCCCGGCGTTCATGGAGGGCGTGGAACGCATCGAGCAGCGGACGGACACCCTGACCCACTGGGTGACGAACATCGGCGGCGTCCGGCGCGAGTTCGACGCGGCGATCACCGAGCAGCGGCCCGACGAGCGGGTCGCCTGGACCACGGTCGACGGCGCGGCACGGCAGGCGGGCGTGGTCACCTTCCACCGCATCGACGAGTCCACCACGAAGGTCATGCTCCAGCTCGACTTCGAGCCGGAAGGGGTGACCGAGACGGTCGGCGACAAGCTAGGCCTGGTCAAGCGGCGTGTCTCCGGTGATCTGCACCGGTTCAAGGAGTTCATCGAGGGGCGCGGAGGACAGGAGACGGGGGCGTGGCGCGGCGAGGTCGGCGGCCCGGGGGGCGGCAGCGCGTTCTGACCGGTCGCACTCCCGGGTGATCTCGGCAACACCCGGGAGAGTCCGACCCGATCCGGGGTAGACGGCCCACCGACACCGGCCCGGCGGCGATCGTGCCGCCGGGCCGACACCGCTCGACGCTACGAAGGAGCCGAGTCGACGTGCGCGGGACACAGACCGGGGTGGGCCGGCCGGCGACAGCCGGGCCGTCCGTCACCCCTGCGCACCGGCGCCCCGGCGCGCACCGCAACATCCGGGGGCCGCGGGAGACGGGGGCGCCGCTCGGCGTGCCCGGAGACCGCGGTTCACCGGATCCGCGGCCCGCGGGCACCGCGGCACGCGACGGCGTGCCTCAGCCCGGGCGGCGCTCCGGGCCACGGTCGCGCACCTCACCGGCGGCGGGCCCCTGGCCGTGGGCATCGCCGAGGACCTCGGGCAGCGCGGACGCCATGAGCGCAAGCGTGCCGGACGTCCGGGCGCCCGCGGTCTCCCGGTCCGGAACGGCCCCTGCCCCCTCGGCCGTTGCGGCCACCCGCTCCAGGATCCAGGGAGCCGCGGCCGCGCAGAACGCCTCCAGGCCCTCCCGCAGCGCCTCCCTCTTGGCGGGCGGCATCGCCGCCAGGACGGGCCGTATCTCCCGCTCCCTGCGCGCGTGCAGCTCGGTGAGGTACGACCGGCCCCGGCCGCTGAGCCGCAGCCGCACCTCGCGCCGGTCGGCCGGGCCGGGCTCGCGTTGGAGGAGGCCGGTGGTCTCCAGCCGGTCGCACAGCCGGCTCGCGGACGGGGGCGTGGTGCCGAGACTGTCGGCGAGCGCCCGCAGGTTGATGCCGTCGTGGTGGTCCAGGACCAGCAGGACCCGCACCTGTGCGGCGGAGGCCGGCGCGGTGGGGGCCCGTCCCGAGAGGAGATCCAGCAACTCCGCGGCCGTGGCGGTCGTCCGGGCGGCCTCGTCGGACTCGCCGGACGCTCCACGGGTGCGGAAGGCGGCCACGGTCCCCCTCTCACCGGAACTGGGACGACGTCCGCCAGGGTACTAGCCGGCGTCGCGTCCACGGGGCAACCGGCAGGCCCCCGCTCGTGGCGCACCCCGCCCGGGCGCCGGTACGACCCTGCGGCCGGGGTCCGGCCGCCCACCGGCGGGAAGCGGCCACGGGGGGGTTTGGCCGGGCCGGAAGCCGGGGGCTACGGTTGCCGGACGGCAATGATCGGCTCGGCGCCGGCCCACCGGCGGCACCTGGCTGTGTGAGAGGAGAGGATGAGAGTGCCGGAGCATGACGAGACCGGATCCGCGCCGCGGTTGGTGAGTTCGTTCCTGGAGCAGCGTCGCGAACAGGTGGCCCAGCGCTGGGCGGACGCCCCGTTGTTCCGCTCGGTCTTCACCGTCTCCCGCGACGAGGCGGTCGAGGCGTGCAAGGCCGTGCTGGACGCGCTGTCCGACGTCGCGGTGAGCGGACGCCTGGAGGACGTCCGGGCGCCCGGCTTCACCACGGTCCGGGACCAGTTGGGACGTATGGCCCACAACCGTGCTCGCGCCGGATCGACTCCGGCCCAGATCGCCGACGAGGTGGCCGGGCTGCGCGTCCCCGCGGTGGAGTTGCTGCGCGAGGAGTTCACCGACCCCGCCACCCCGCAGGCCCAGGAGAGCGTGCTGGCACTGACCCTGCTGATGGGGACGCTGCGCCTGGTGATGATGGAGACGGCGCTGGACGCGAACGCGGAGCTGATCGAGCGGCAGCGGCAGCAGCTGCTCGAAGTGGCCACCCCCGTCATCAAGTTGTGGGAGGGGACGGTCGCCGTACCGCTGATCGGGACGCTGGACAGCGCGCGCAGCCAGGTCGTCATGGAGTCGCTGCTGGAGGCCATCGTCGACCAGCGGGCCCGGTACGCCATCCTGGACATCACCGGTGTGCCCACGGTCGACTCGCTCGTCGCCCAGCACCTGATGAAGACGGTGGCCGCCGCGCGGCTGATGGGCGCCGAGTGCATCGTCTCCGGCATCCGCCCGGCCATCGCCCAGACGATCGTGCAGCTGGGCATCGACCTCGGCGAGGTGCTCACCCGTGCCTCCCTGGCGGACGCGCTGGCCTACGCGCTGAGCCGGCAGGGCATCGAGGTCACGCGTACGGACGCGGGTGCGAGCGCCCGGTGAACGAGCCGACCCCCGTGCCGCCGTCCCAGATCCCGGTGCTCGCCCTGGGCGACGTCCTGCTCGTCTCGCTCCAGGGCGAGCTGCACGACGGCATCGCCGAGCAGCTGCAGCACGACATCACCAGCCGTGTCGCCACGAACCGGGTGACCGGTGTGGTGATCGACATCTCCGGGGTGGACATAGTCGACTCGTTCCTCGGCCGGGTGCTCGCGGAGATCGCCTCCACGGCCCGGCTGCTGGCGGCCCGGACCGTCCTGGCCGGGATGCGGCCCGCCGTGGCGATCACCCTGGTCGAGCTGGGGCTCACCCTGCCCGGCCTGGTCACCGCCCTGGACGTGGACCGGGCCATGGAACTGCTGTCCCGGAGGGGGACATGATGCAGGCGTCCGGCCAGGCGCCCCCGGCCGACCTGCCCATCGGCTCGGACGCGGATCTGGCCTGGGTCCGGCAGCACGTGCGGCAGTGCGCGGAGCAGCTCGGCTTCGGCCTGGTGCAGCAGACCAAGCTGGTCACCGCGGCGAGCGAGCTGGCCCGCAACACCCTGGTGCACGGCGGCGGCGGGCGGGCGGAGATCGCCGCGCTGGACAACGGCCGTACCCGGGGCCTGTCCATGCGGTTCATCGACAACGGCCCCGGCATCCGCGATCTGGAACAGGCCATGACCGACGGCTACACCAGCGGCGGTGGGCTCGGACTCGGGCTGAGCGGCGCGAAGCGGCTGGTGCACGAGTTCCGCGTCGACACCGAGCCCGGGCGGGGCACGACGGTCACGGCCGTCGCCTGGGTGGCCCCGGTTCCCTCGGCGCGTCCGGGGGCGGGATGAGCCGGGTGTGGGAGGTGCCGGTGCACGACTCCACGCGGGTCCGGGACGCCCGGATGGCGGTCCGCGAGGCGTGCGCCCACGCGGGCCTGGCCGCGCAGCGCACGGCGGTCGCGGAACTGGTCGCCACCGAGCTGGCCACCAATCTGCTCAAACACGCGGACGGGGGCCGCATGGTGGTGAACCCGGTCGTGCCGCCGGCCGGCGCGGGCGAGTCGGTGCAGCTCTTCTCGCTCGACCACGGGCCGGGCATCGCCGATGTCACGGCGGCGCTCAGGGACGGTCACACCACCGCCGACGGCTCCCTCGGCGCGGGCCTGGGCAGCTGTCTGCGCAGCGCGAACGCCTTCCACCTGTACAGCGTTCCGGGGCGGGGGACGGTGGCGACGGCCCGGATCGACGCGGCACCCGCCGGGCGCCGGGTCCCGGCGGCCCAGGCGCCGACGGGCGGGATCACCGTGTCGCTGGCGCAGGCCGAGCAGTGCGGCGACGCCTGGGGCTGGGTGCGCTCGGGCGGCCTGCTGACGCTGCTGCTCGCCGACGGACTCGGGCACGGCGCGAAGGCCGCGCACGCGTCCACGGCGGCGGTGGCGGAGCTGCGCCGCAGCGCGCACCTGCCGCCCGAGGACATCCTGCGCCGGATGCACACCGCGCTGCGGCCCACCCGGGGTGCCGCGGTCAGCGTGGCGCAGGTGGACACGGAGCGGGCCGAACTGAGCTTCGCCGGGGTCGGCAACGTCGGCGCCCGGCTGCGCGACTCGGACACCTGGACGTCCCTCGTGACCCACCCGGGGATCGTCGGGGCGTACTTCCCGGCGCACATCCCCTTGCGCAGGATGCCGTGGCGACGGGACAGTCTGCTCGTCATGCACAGTGACGGACTGCCCAGCCGCTGGACACCGCCGGAGGATCCCCTGCTGCTCACCCACGACCCGTCGGTGGTGGCCGCGGCGATCCTGCGCGACGCGGGCAGCGCCGCCCGCCCCCTCCGCGACGACACCAGCGTGGCCGTACTGGCCCCCGACCGCCGGACCAGCACCCATGACAGCCACCTCTGACACCTGGATCCTCGCCTCCGCCGCCGACGCGGCCCGCGCCCGTGCCCTGCTGGCCCGGCTCACGGCGGACGCGGGGGTGCCCGCGCTCGAGCGCGCCCGCTTCCTGGCCGCGCTCGGTGTCCGGCTGCGCCGCGGCCTGGACGCCGGACACCTCGAACTGACCCTGACGGCCCGCACCGACGGCGGGCTCCGTACCGAGCTGAGCGGGCCGGAGCCCTGGCAGCACACGCTGGTCTGTCCCTCGCCCCTGCCCGCGCCGCTGCCCCGGCCCGCCGAGCCGGACGACGCCCGGCTCGCCGACACCCTGCTGCGCGCGGACGAGGACACCGCCGCCGTGCTGGGCAGCCTGGACGAGACGGAGGAGCTGGTCCGTTTCCACCGGGAGGAGCTGCACCAGACCAACCAGGGCGTACTGGCGCTGCACGCCGAGCTGGAGGCCGCCGCGGTGGCCCAGCGGGACCTCCTGGACGCCGAGCGGGCCGCCCGCGCGGAGGCGGAGAACGCCCGCCGGCTGCTGACCTTCCTGGCCAACGCGAGCGCCGCCCTCAACGCCTCCCTCGACCACGACGACATCCTGCGCCGGCTGCCCGAGCTGCTGGTCCCGGAGTACGCCCGGCACCTCGACGTCTGGCTCGTGGGCGACGAACGGACGCCCCCGGGCGGCCGGGCGGCGGCCACGGTGACGGCGGCCCGCACCGGCCGCCCCCAGCACGCCGGCCCGCACCCCGCCGAACTCCCCGGCGTGGACGACCTGCCGGCCTCGGCGCTCTCCCCGGACCGGCCGCTGCTGTGCCTGCCGCTCGGCGCGCGCACCGTGCAGGGGGTACTGACGCTGTCCGCGCCCGGTGACCGGTTCGACCCGGACACCACCGTGATGCTGCTGGAGCTGGCCCGGCGGGCGGGCATCGCGCTGGACAACGCCCGCCAGTACGAGCAGCACCAGCACGTCGCCGAGGAGCTGCAGCGCGCCCAGCTCACCGAACTGCCCGCCACCGCGGGCCTTTCGCTGGCCGCGCGCTACCTGCCGGCCACGCACGGGATGAACATCGGCGGCGACTGGTACGACGCCTTCCCGCAGCCCGACGGCAGTGTGCTCGCGGTGATAGGGGACGTGACCGGGCACGGGCTGCGCGCCGCGGTCATCATGGGCCAGTTGCGCACCGCCCTGCGTGCCTACGCCGTGGAGGGCAACGGTCCGGCCCGGATCCTCACCCTCCTGCACCGGATGCTGCGCCACCTGCAGCCGGAGCTGTACGCGACCTGTGCGATCGCCCGGTTCACGCCCGGGGAGTCCGAGGTGCTCTGGGCGGCGGCCGGGCATCCGCCGGCCCTCGCGCGCGGCCCCGAGGGCGAGGTGCGGGTGCTGGACGCCAAGCCGGGGATCATGCTGGGGGTCCCGGTGCCCTACGAGTACGAGGAGCACGTCCTCGCGCTGCCGGTGGGCTCGACGCTGGCGCTGTACACGGACGGCCTGGTGGAGCGGCGGTCCGCCGGGATCGACGCGGGCATCGACCGGCTCGCCCGGGCGATGGGGGCGCTCGCCGCGCCGGACCTGGAGGACCTGGACGCGGCGGCCGACTCGATGCTGAAACCGATGCTGCACGACTCCGAACACGACGACGACATCTGCCTGTTGCTCTGCCGGACCACGGACCGTACGACGACGTCCTGAACAGCCGTGCGCCGGCCCCCGTGACAGGGGCCGGCACACGAGCGGCGGCGTCAGGAGTTGTCGCAGCTGCTGGCGCCCGCCGGGTTCAGCAGTCCGATCAGGTCGATGGTGTCGCCGCACACGTTGAGGGGGATGTGGATCGGAACCTGGATGACATTGCCCGAGATGACGCCCGGGCTGTTGCTGGCGGTACCGGTCGTCGGGCCCGGGTCGGCCGCGAACGCGGTCGCCGAGCCTCCCATGGCAAGAACACCTGCGAGAACGGCCGTGGTGGCGAAGCTGCGAAGACGCATGATGTGCCTCACTGGTTGACGAAAGGGCTCCTCCATCACAACCGCGCCCCGCGCCGCCCGCCTCCGGGGGTACGCCGATCGAGGAATCGTCAGGCGCCCGCCGGGAAGCGGTCCCAGACCCGGTGCTCGCCCAGCAGCCGGGTGAGCTCCTGCAGCACCGTCGTGGCGCCGTCGCCGGCGATCACTCCGGGCGCGTCCAGCGGGATGCCGGCCGCTTCCAGCGCGGTCTCCCCGCCCTTGGCGGCACCGATGGCCTTGCCGTGCCGGTACGCCTCCGCCAGCAGCAGCCCCACCCGGGGGTCGGGGGTGCCCTGCCGGGCGGTGGGCAGGCCGGCCTTGGCGTCCCGGGCGCCGTAGGCGTCGGCGCCGACGCCGGGCACACCGGCCAGCAGCACGGCGTCGAACTCCACGGACCGCGCGGTCGCATAGGTGCGCTGCACGGTCAGCGCGTCCTCGCCGGAGCCGAGGGTGCCGCCGGCGGGGGCCACGACGAGCGGGACCATGCCGGCGTCCAGCACCTCCTGGCGTACGGCCCGCACGCCGTCCAGGTCGCCGTCGGGGCCGGTGATGACGCCGATGATCCGGCCGTCGGTGGGCCAGGTGTTCCCGACCTGGGACAGCGCGGGGCTGGGGTCGACGTCGGCCAGCGGCACGGTGGGCTCCGGGGCGGGCAGGCCGAGGCCGGCGGCGACGGCCGCGCAGAGGTCCGGGTCGATGTTGGCGAGGACCTGCAACGCCCTTTCCCGGATGGCCGGTTCGTAGCACTTGCCGAGCTCGAAGGAGTAGGCGCCGATGATGTGCTCACGCTCCACCGGGCTCATGCTGAGCCAGAACCGGCGCGGCTGGCTGAAGTGGTCGTCGAAGGACGCCGGTGCCTCCCGCACCTTCGTCGCCTCCGGCACCCGCACGGGCACCTCGACGAACGCGCCCTCGCCGGCGCCGGCCACGAACGGGCAGCCGCCGTCCAGGGAGTTCGGGCGGTAGGGGGCCACGCCCCGGTGCACCGCCGTCTGGTGCATGCCGTCGCGCAGCATGTCGTTGACCGGCGCCTGGGGCCGGTTGACGGGCAGCTGCGCGAAGTTGGGGCCGCCCAGCCGGGTGATCTGGGTGTCCAGGTAGGAGAAGAGCCGGCCGGAGAGCAGCGGGTCGTCGGTGATGTCGATGCCGGGGACGAGGTGGCCGGGGTGGAAGGCGACCTGCTCGGTCTCGGCGAAGAAGTTGGACGGGTTGCGGTCCAGGGTGAGCAGCCCGATCGGCTGCACCGGGGCGAGCTCCTCGGGGACGATGTTGGTCGGGTCCAGCAGGTCGATGCCCTCGAACGTCTGGTCCGGGGTGTCGGGGAAGGTCTGGATGCCGAACTCCCACTCCGGGTAGGCGCCCGCCTCGATGGCGTCGGCGAGGTCCCGTCGGTGGAAGTCCGGGTCCATGCCGTTGATGAGCTGCGCCTCCTCCCACACCAGGGAGTGCACGCCCAGCTTCGGCTTCCAGTGGAACTTCACCAGGGTCGTCCCGCCGTCGGCGTCGACCAGCCGGAAGGTGTGGATCCCGAAGCCCTCCATGGTGCGGAAGGAGCGCGGGATGCCCCGGTCGGACATGTTCCACAGGGTGTGGTGGGTGGCCTCGGTGTGCAGGGTGACGAAGTCCCAGAAGGTGTCGTGCGCGCTCTGTGCCTGCGGGATCTCCCGGTCCGGGTGCGGCTTGGCGGCGTGGACGACGTCCGGGAACTTGATCGCGTCCTGGATGAAGAACACCGGGATGTTGTTGCCGACCAGGTCGAAGACGCCCTCGCTGGTGTAGAACTTCGTCGCGAAGCCACGGGTGTCACGGACGGTGTCGGCGGAGCCCCGGGACCCCAGGACGGTGGAGAATCGGACGAACACCGGTGTCTCGACGTCCTCGGCGAGGAAGGCGGCCTTGGTGACGTTGGCCGCCGTGCCGTAGCTGCGGAAGACGCCGTGCGCCGCGGCGCCGCGGGCGTGGACCACGCGCTCGGGGATGCGTTCGTGGTCGAAGTGCATGATCTTCTCCCGCAGGTGGTGGTCCTGCAGGAGCACCGGGCCGCGGGGGCCGGCCTTGAGCGAGTGGTCCGTGTCGTACAGCCGTGTGCCCTGGGCATTGGTCAGGTAGCTGCCGCTCTGCGCCATCCGCGCGTGGTCGGCGCCGGTCGGCTGTCCGGTGGGCGAGACGGTGTCCGGGGCACTCTGGTCGGGCTTGGGGGGAAGCGGCTCGTGGGGCTCGGTCGGCTCGGCGACCGGCGGCGACTCGCGGCCGGGCTTGCCGGGGATGCCCTCCTGCGGCCCCGGGTTCTCACCCTGGAAGGCGCCCGCCACCTTGTCCGCCGCTCGCTTCAGGGGGTTCGTCTCGCTCATCGGTAACCATTCCTCCGCTGGTCTCGGGGGGCGGGCCCGATCCCTGCGAGGGGAACGTCCGACGCGCGGGGGCCACGCCCGGGCATGCAGCCGACAACACGAACAAAACAGTGGAAACAGGTCGACGCGGCCCTCGTACCGAGGTCCCCGGGCCGGGGCGTCCGAAACCGGCGATCGCAGGCGATTTCCGGTCGGGGTGAAGTCGGGCCGTCTCCCATCGAGTTGCCGGGGCGGCAGGCCCGCCGGACGCGCTGGTCCGGACCCGGAGACCGTCGGGCAGGGCCAAGTGCCCCCTGCCGAGGGTGTGTTCGTCAGGGAGGGCCGGCTTCTTGACCCGGGCAGGCAAGCACCCGGCCGCCCGCATGTGCCACCTTAGGCGCTGCCCCGGGCCCGCGCAGTTCGACGGTTCGCTCACGGGTTGGCCATCACCCGCAGGGTCTGCAGCGTGGTGTCCGCCGAATCCGAGATCAGGAAGCCGTGGGCCACACCGCTGCGCAGGTAGTCCAGGACCTCCTCGGTGATCACCTCGCCGGGCGCCACGACCGGCACCCCGGGCGGGTAGGGGCTGATCGTCTCCGCGGCGATGCGTCCCACGGCCCGCTCGGCGGGCACCTGTTCGGCGGCGGCGAAGAAGGCCTCGCGGGGCAGGACGGCCTGTTCCAGTTCGAGCACACCCGGCTCGGGCAGCCGGACGGCGGGCCGCCGTTCGATGGAATCGGCGCGGTCCACCAGGGTGCGTACGGATTCCACGAGGAGCTTCTCGGTCTCGTCGTCGTCCGAGTGGGTGATGGAGGCACTGATCCGGCACGTGTCGGAGCCGCCCATGTCGACGTGGCAGTGGGCACGCAGCCATTCGGTCGCCTGCATCCCGCTGATCCCGAGGTCCCGTACGTCGACGACGATCTTCAGGGGGTCGTACCCGGCGGCCAGGCCCTCCTCGACGATCTCGTCGCCCATCACGCGCAGTCCCGGCAGGTCTCCCAGCTGGGCCCTGACGCGTTCGGCGCGGCGCAGTGCGGCGTCCAGCAGTTCGTGGCCCTGTTCCACCATCTGCCGCCGCCAGCCGTCGAGGGTGGCGTACACCAGCGAGGAGGCGCTGGTGGTGCCGAGCAGGTCCTCGCGCTGCTTGAGCACGTCGGGCGAGACACGGTCGTACTGGAGGTGGAAGACCGAGCTCTGCTCGATGGCACCGCCCATCTTGTGGACGCTCGTGACGGTGAGGTCGGCGTCCGCGAACATGCCCCAGGCGGGCAGATCGGGATGGAAGGGCAGATGGGCGCCCCAGGCCTCGTCCACGATGAGAGGCACGTCGAAGGAGTGGCAGACCTCGGCCACACCCTTGATGTCGGCGCAGGTGCCCCAGTCGGTGGGGGTGATCAGCAGCATGCCCTTGGCGTCGGGGTGCTCGCGCAGACGGTCGCGCACGTCGTTCGGCTCCGGCGGATGCGCCAGATGCCGTTCGCCGTCGAACTTCGGGTGCACCCAGATCGGCACGACCCCGTTGATGATCACCGCCGCGATGACCGCCTTGTGCGCGTTGCGGGACAGCAGCAGCTTCTCCCCCGGGCCCGCGACGGAGAGCATGGCGGTCTTGACCGACAGGGAGCTGCCGCAGGTGGAGAAGAACGCGTGCTCGGCCCCCACGGCGTCGGCCATCAGTTCCTGCGCCTGTGACAGCACGCCCTGCGACTGGCGGCGGTCGTCCAGCCCGTTCAGGGAGAGCACGTCGGAACGGAAGACGTCCATGCCGACGATCTCGGCCACCCGGGGATCTGCTCCGCGCCCCTGCTTGTGCCCGGGCGGCCCGTACGCCACGTCCCCTCGGCGCCGGAACTCCTGCAGGGCCTCCAGCACGGGTACGCGCGAATGGTCCATGGCTGTCCTCCTGAGCCCGTCGGTGTCGCACCGCTCCGTGTTGCACCCGTCGCACGCTCCAAACACCGGGGCCCGGGTGTCGCGGGGGCGTTCGGGTGGAACCCGGGCCGGGCGCAGAAGACGTGCGGACCCGAGGAGGGCCTGTGTACGACCGTGTCCGTGAGGAGGTCGCGCGGCGCGCCGAGGCGCTGTGGGCCGTGGCGTCGGCACTGCACGCCGATCCGGAGACCGCGTTCGCCGAGCACCGGGCGGCGGCGCTGCTCGGCGGCGAGCTGGAGGGGGCCGGCTTCGAGGTGCGGCGGGAGGTCGCCGGACTGCCGACCGCGTTCACGGCACGCTCCGGCCGGGGGCGGCCGGTCGTGGCGTTCCCGCTGGAGTACGACGCGCTGCCCGGGCTGGGGCACGCCTGCGGGCACAACCTGATCGCGGCGGCGGGGCTGGGGGCCGCGCTGGTCGTGGACGCCGTACGGGGCGGCGCGGAGGGTTCCGTGCTCGCGGTGGGGACGCCGGCCGAGGAGGGCGGCGGCGGCAAGGCGCTTGAGGTGGCGGCCGGGGTCTTCGACGACGTGGACGCGGCCCTGATGTTCCATCCGGGGGTGTACGACTGGGTGCGGGCGCCGCTGACCGCGCAGGAGCAGTACCGGATCGGCTTTAGGGGCCGGGCCGCGCATCCGACGGGGAATCCGACCGAGGGCATCGACGCGCTCGCGGCGCTGATCGAGCTGTTCAACGTGGTGTCGTCGCTCGGCCGGCGGCTGCCGGAAGGGTCCCATGTGCAGGGGATCATCACCCAGGGCGGCACGGCCACGAACATCGTCCCCGAGTACGCCGAGGGGCGCTTCGGACTGCGCGCGCTCACCACCGGCGCGCTGGACGAGCTGGCGGGACAGCTGCGCACCGCCGCCGAGGGGGTCGCCCTGGCGACCGGCACGTCCGTCTCGGCGGAACGCGCGAGCGTGCGCTACGAGCACTTCCGGGACAGCGTGGTGCTCTCCGAGCGGTTCGCCGGGCATCTGGAGCGGGCCGGGATCCCCCTCACCCCGCCCGTTCCCGGTGTGTACCTGGGCTCGTCCGACATCGGCAACGTCAGCGGCCGGGTGCCCGCCATCCACCCCTTCGTCGCGATCATGGGCTCCGACGGCTCCGACCACACCCCGGAGTTCGCCGAGGCCGCGGCCTCGGAGCGCGGCCGGCGGGTGCTGCTCGCCGTGGTGGAGGCGCTGGCGTGCACGGCCGTCGACGTGCTGGGGGACGCGGAGCTGCGCGCGCGGGCGTGGGGCGACCTGCGCCGGACCGAGGGCTGACGGCGCTCGGCACGGCTCACCCCGCCTGACCGCACCACACCTCGGCCTCGGCCTCGTCCTCCCGGTCACCGGCGCCGGCGGCGGCGGTGGAGGCGTTGTTCCGTGCGTACTCCACGGCGGCGGGCAGCGCCCGGCGGATCACCTCGGGCAGCTGCCGGGAGGCAGGCCACCGCACCAGGCAGCGCGCCACCTCCCGCAGTTTGGTGTTGGTGTGCTGCGACACGTGCTTCAGGACGTCCCAGCCCTGTTCGGGGCGCAGCCCGCCCACGGTGATGAGCACGCCGATGGCCTGGTCGACCAGGGCGTGGGAGGTCAACGCCTGGCGGAGCTGGGCCGCTTCCCGCCGCAGCGCCTGGAGCTGGTCCGCCTGCTGGTCTCGTCCGATCATGCCGCTCACCCTGCGTGCCGCCGGACGCCCGGAACAGCCACCGGGCGAACGACCTCGCACGCCGCTGTACAGAAAACGAAAAGCCGCTGGTCAGCCCCCGCATGCCGGCCGGCTTCCGGGGCATGCGCGCATCATGGACACGCTCACCTTCGACAGTCGCGACCTGGAGACGACCGAGGACTTCCTCAGCCGCGCCTACGCCAGGATGCGGATCGGCAGCAGCACCCCCGCGTCCAGCCGTGCCCGGATCGAGCGCAGCGCCATCTCCTCCCTGAGCGTCGACGAACTCGCGCTGGACTTCGAGATGAGCTACTCGGTGACACCGCTGGGCCGGATCTGTCTGTGCGTCGTCCACGAGGGCACCGTGCGGGACCACGAGTTCCAGGGTGTCCGGGACAGCTTCGGCCCCGGTGACGTGGTGCTGTTCGCGCCGCCGGACCTGCCGTACTCGGGACGGATCTGCAACGCCCGCTACAACATCACGCTGCTGGAACCCGCGCTGCTCACCCAGGTGGCCGCGGGCGCGGACGCCGAGCGGCCGGTGCGGCTGACCGGCCACCGGCCGCACTCGGCGGCGGCGGCCCGCCACCTGGCCGGCACCATCGCCCATCTGCGTGATCACGTGCTGTCCGACGCCGAGATCGCGGACCAGCCGCTGATCGCCGCGACGGCCGCACAGCACCTGGCCGCGAGCGTCCTCGCGGCGTTCCCCAACACGGCGCTGGCCGAGCCCACCGCGGCCGACCGCAACGACGCACGCCCCGACATACTGCGCCGTGCGCTCTCCTACATCGACGACCACGCCGACCAGCCCGTCTCGGTCGCCGACATCGCCGCGGCGGCTCATGTGACGGCACGGGCCCTGCAGTACGCCTTCCGCCGACACCTCGGCACGACCCCGCTCGCCCATCTGCGCCGGGTGCGGCTCGCCCAGGCCCATCACGACCTGGTGGCCGCCGACCCCGGCAGCGGGGCCACGGTCACCGCGATCGCCGCCCGCTGGGGCTTTCACCACCCGGGCCGTTTCTCCGCCCACTACCGGGACGCCTACCGCCGGGCGCCGCACGAGACCCTGAACGAAGGCTGAGTTCGGGTGCGCCCCGGACCGGAGAGCGGACTCCGGCCCGGGGCGCGGGGCACAGGGCGCGGACCCTGGTTACGGGAAGGCCGTCACCTTGGACGGGACGGTGCCGGTGCCCGAGGTGGGTGCGCCGGTGCCGTCGACGACGTGGGCGTACTGGCCGTTGCCGCCGAGGGAGATGACGAGCAGGTCGTGCATCCTGATGCCCGCTCCCGTGGGCACCTGGAAGCCGTGCGCCTGGACGATCGACGGATCGGCCGTGTAGTTGCAGTAGCTGCCCAGGCCCCATGCCTCGTGCGTGCCGACGGTGTCGGCGACCTTGTAGGCCGCGTAGCCGACGATGCCGTCGTGGGTGACGGCGGCGGCGTTCGGGGCGTCGTACGCCTTCTCGTTCTGGAAGAAGACCGTCCGGCCGCGCTCACCGTTCCAGTAGACGTCGTACTTGTTGTAGTGCTCGACGAACAGGCCGGTGGCGAGGACGTCGTCGCCGTTGACGCGCAGGCCGTAGTCGGCGCGGTTGGTGGCCCAGCCGACGCCGTCGCCGTGGTCGGCGCGCCACAGCCAGGTGTGGTCGATGATCACGTCGTTGCTGTTGACCACCACCGAGTTGGTGGCGAGGCCGGGTCCCGCGCCGCCGATGCGGACGAACACGTCCTGCACGGTGGTCGGGTCGGCGGAGTGGTCGGCGGTCGAGCCCGCCCCGCCGATCTGGAGCAGGGTGTCGGAGTTGGCCGGTCCTGCGTCGATGAGGAGGCCGGCCAGGCGCACGCCGTCGACGTCCGCGACATGCATCGCGTCGACGCCGTTGTCGGGCACGAGGGTGGCGTAGCCGAGGCCGAGGACCACGGTGTCGGCGCGGGTGACGTCGATGGTCCGGTCGAGGTGGTAGATGCCCGGGGTGAAGAGCAGGTTGAGGCCCTGGGCGAGGGCCGTGTTGATGGTGGCGGCGGTGGCGCCCGGCTTGACGACGTAGAACCGGTCGAGCGGGAGCGAGGTGCCCGCGTTCGCCGGCCAGGACACGCCCCGGGCGTCGGTGCGCTTGGCCGGGACGAACACCTTGTAGGCGGAGCCGTCCAGGTAGAGGAAGGGCTTCTCCCGCGAGACGGGGGTGGTGTCCAGCGTGGTGTACGGGCCGCTGTCGAAGTCGGTCGCCGGGGCGCCCTGCACGCCGGAGAACGTCATGTTCCAGACGCCGTTCGTCCAGCCGCCGACCGAGCTGTCCCGGGTGTACCACTGCTGCTGGGAGTACGGGCCCACCGTGCCGTCGATCTTCGAGTCGGCGATGTAGCCGCCGGAGGCCCAGCCGTAGCCGTTGGGGGCGAGGTTGAGGCCGCCCTCGACGTGGATGCGGCGGAAGGGCGCGGCCTGGGCGACGGCCCAGCGGTCGGTGCCGTTCGACGGCTTGAGGGCGAGGTTCTCCGCCGAACGCCAGAAGTTCTGCGTGGCGTTGCCGTTGAACCAGCCGGCGTCGACCGTGACGTCCCCGTTGATCTGGGTGTCGTCGGGGTTCTTCCCGAGCCCGGAGACGGAGGTGTAGAAGCCGATCTGGGCGTTGACGCCGTTGTAGGTGCCGGGCTTGAGCAGGAACTGGTAGCGGCCGGTGCCGAACTGGCTGGACTCCTGCTGCTTGAAGACGTCGTCGAACTTCTGCTGGAGGTTCGGGGTGGAGGGGTCGACGACGATGACGTTCGGGCCGAGGTCGCCGCCGCCCTGGACCGGCGGGGTGCCGGTGGAACCGGTGTGCACGGCGACCTCCCACAGGGAGTAGCCGTAGCCGGTGCCGCGCGCGGTGCCGTTGATCCGGACGTACCGGCCGGAGCCGCTGACGTCGTAGGAGGCCGTGCCTCCGGTGGCGCCGGTGACGCTTTTGAGGGTGCTCCAGTTCTGTCCGTCGGCGGAGGTCTGGATCTGGAAGTCCTTGCCGTAGGCGGTCTCCCAGGTCAGGTCGACCTGGCACAGGTCCTGGACCGAGCCGAGGTCGACCTGGAGCCACTGCGGGTCGCCGGCCTGGCTGGACCAGCGGGTCGCGGGGTCGCCGTCGAAGGCGGCGGAGGCGGGGGTGCCGGCGTTCTCGGTGGAGGAGGCGGTGGCGGGCCGGCCCTGGGCGGCGTCGGCGGCGCCGCAGGCGGGCTGGGTGGCGCCGGTGCTGCCGAACACCTGGAACTCGTACAAGGAGTAGCCCCAGGAGGTGGCGCGGTGGACGCCGAGCATCCGGACGTAGCGGCCCTGGCCGGAGACGTCGAGCGTGTCGGTCCCTCCGTCGCCGCCGGTGACGGACTTCAGGTCGGTCCAGGTGGTCCCGTCCTGCGAGATCTGGATCTTGTAGTCCGTGCCGTAGGCGGTCTCCCAGTTCAGGACGACCCGGGTGACGGAGGCGGTGGCGCCGAGGTCGACCTGGAGCCACTGGTCGTCGGTGGCGGCCGAGGACCAGCGGGTCCCGGTGTCCCCGTCGACGGCGCCGGCGGCGGTCGTGCCGTAGTTCTCCTCGGAGGACGCGGTGGCCGTCTTCCCCTGGGACAGCGGGGTTTCGGCCGCGGCGGCCCGGCCGGGGGCGAGGGGCAGGGCGATCAACGCTGCCATGGCGGCCAGCGCGACCCCCAGGGATCTCGGTCTCATGCGGCGGCTCCCTGTGACGGTGGAATCGGGTCATGGACCAAGTCGCATGCGCCACGACTTAGTTCATGCTTTGATTTAAGTGATGAGCCATCCGGGCCACAAGACTTCGGAAGCCGAAACCTTCAGCGCGCGTACGGGCGGGGCGTCAACTCCGGGCGCTCTCCTGGTTCTTCACCAGGGCGAGGAGAGTGGCGTGCGTCTCCGGATCGGCCGCCGCGATCAGTCCGCCCGCGCCGGTGTGCACGGGTCCACCGTCCAGACCGGTCACCGTGCAGCCCGCCGCGCGGCACAGGGCGATCCCCGCCGCGAAGTGCACGCTGTCACGCAGGTCCCCGTCGGTGACGTAGGCGGCCCGGCGCCCGGCGGCGACCCAGGCGACGGCGAGGGTGCTGGAGATCACCCGGGGCCGGAACCGCTCGGTGAAACCGGGGTCGGCCAGCAGGCGCACCGCCTGGAACCGGGGGGCGCCCGGGAACGGCGGGTCGAGGTTGACGTCCACCAGCGTGGAGGCGGCCGTGGGGGCCAGCGGCTCGTCGGCACCGTCCCGCCCGCGGACCCGGGCGCGCTCGCCGTCGGTCCAGAACACCTCGCCGCTGAACGGGTCGGCGGTCGCTGCGGCGGTGACCTCGGCACCCACCCGCAGGGCGACGTTCACGCCGACGAGCATGGAGCCCACGGCGTAGTTGAGGGTGCCGCACAGCGGGTCGACCAGCCAGCGGCGGTGGGCGCCGTCCGCGCCGCTGCTTCCGCTCTCCTCACCCGTGACGGCGTCGTCGGGGCGGGCCTCGCGCAGCACGTCCAGGATGGCCCGCTCGGCGGCGAGGTCCGCCGCCGTCGCGAAGTCTCCCCCGGACTTCTCGTAGCGCTCGAGCCGGCCGCCGTACAGGTCATGGACCACGGCCGCCCCCGCCCGGGCCGCCGCGCGGGCGAGGTCGGCGTCGGAGCCCTCGCTGATGATCGTCATGGACGCAGGATAGAACGAACTCTGGTGGGGGCCCGAGGGGTTCGGGCGCGCGACGTGCCCGCGGCCCGTGCGGGCGGGAGTGCCGCTCGCACGGGCCCGGGGCGGCCGGCTACGACCCGGTCGGCGTGAAGGACAGGGTCTGTTCGGCCGCGGTGCGTCCGCCGCCGACGGAACTGCGGCCGGTGTCCGTCCAGGTGCGCACCGGTGTGGTCTCGGCGAGCCGGCCACTGGTCCCGGAGAGGCCGAGGACGAGGCCGCTGTAGCGGTTGACCAGGCGGTAGGTGCCGTCGCCGGCGGCGCTCGGGATCACGAACCACTCCTGTCCGACGGTCGGCCCGCCGGCGCGTACGGCGGTGGCGGTGGGCCTCGCACCCCAGGCGCGCCCGGAGTTGCCGGTCGCGCCGACGCCGAGCAGCCGGCCGCTGGCGGCGTTGGTGAGGGTGAAGGCGCCGTCACCGGTCGGGGTGAAGATCCAGGACGCGCGGCCGGAGCCGGTGGGCCCGGCCACCGAGGTGGTGGCGGAACCGCCGGCCTGGGCGAGGACGCGGCCCGCGCCACTGGCGATGCGGTAGCGGCGGCCGGTGTCCACGGGTGCGGCCGCGGGCTTCTGGGTGTCGACGGCGACGTCGACGTACTCGCCGGAGGCGTCGTGCGAGCAGCCGAAGGCGCAGTACGAGCGGAACGACTTGCCGACGATCGCGGAGCTGGTGCGGTTGGCGCGGTCCAGGAACCAGCGGTACCAGGAGGCGTTGGTGTAGGTGCCCGTGTCCCCGACGAGGTGCCACTTCTGGCTCGTCAGGTCGTCGGTGGCGTAGAGGTACTGCGGCGAGTTCCCGCTCTGGTCGACGGCCTGCGGTCCGCCGAGGTAGAGCCCGAGGTAGGCGTCGTAGGTGATGTTCATGACGAACAGCGGCGAGGTCGGGGGCATCGTGCCGGCCGCGATCTGCTGGGCGGCGGTGCCGGTGTTGGCCGGGTCGTACTCGGCGGAGGCGGGGGTGTAGCCGGTGGGGTGGCCGGCGTCCACGGGGACGATGTCGCTCTCCCTGCCGCCCGTGCCGGGCTGGGACCAGGCGCCGTCGTACCACTTCTGCCAGGAGCCGGGGGCCATCTTGGCGGCGATCGGGGCGCGGGCCACGTGCTCGTAGAAGGCCTTCCAGCCGCCCTTCTTGTCGATGACGCGGGAGCCGTAATACACGTAGAAGTAGCCGGAGGCGGTGTCCGTGAAGAGACGCTGGTCGCCGTCGCCGTAGGAGTACGTCTGGTTCGGGAAGGCGGCGGTGTCGCCGCGCCGGGTGCTGTACGGCGACGTGATCACGTGGTCCTCGATGGTCCACGTGCGGCCGCGGTCGGTGGAGACGGCGTAGTCGATGGCGTCGTAGTGCAGTCCGTCGCCGAAGGGCTGCGGGGTGAACTCGTTGTGCACGAGCCCGTACCAGTCGCCGGTGTCCGGATCGACCCACACGCCGCTCAGGTCGCAGTAGTTCTTCTGGGCGTAGCCCGAGCCGCTCGGCGCGTACGTCGCCTCCCGGCCGGTGGGGCTGTTGTTGCACCGCGAGGTGGTGTCGTCGTTGCGGTCGGCGGCGTCGGCGGGATTCACCGCCTTGCTGAGGGTGTTGTCGAAGCCGGCGGTGTCGAAGTCCTTGCCGGTGTAGAAGTCCCAGGTGCGCGGGTCGGTGGCGCCGTAGAGCGCGGCGGACTGCTGGTAGTGGAAGGTGCCGTCGCGGTCGAGGTAGGGGGTGGCGGGGGTGTCCGTGGGGTGGGTGAACGGTACCGGGGTCCCCACGGTCACGCTGTAGGTGGCGTCGGCGGGTGTCGCGGCCGAGGCCGGGGACACGGTGCCGGCGCCCAGGGCCAGGGCGGCGGCCGCGGCCACGGCGCCGCCTGCTCTGTTCAAGAGTCGCACGGGTGCTCCTTGTTGCCGATGGGCCGGTTGCACGGAACGATCCGGCTCCGGCGGCCGGCCCGGCAATGGACTCCAGTGCTCCGCCTCTTGCACTTTCGCGCGCGTGTGGGCCGGTCAGCGGTCCTCGGCGGGGGCTGCGGGCAGCGGCTCGTCCCAGGCCAGCTGGCGGATCAGCCGCTCGTCCGGCGCCGGGGGTCCGGCCATGACGGGCGCGGGGCGGGAGGGGGTGCGCGAGCCGCGGGAGATGCCGCCGCTGACGGTGATGTTGTGTTCGGCCCGGGGGCGGCGGTGCCGCTCGTAGGCGGCGAACGCGCCGTGCCGGTCGGGCAGGTCGCGCAGCGCCTTGGCGAGGACGACGGCGTCCTCCAGCGCCATCGAGGCTCCCTGGCCGGTCGCCGGGGAGGCCGCGTGGGCCGCGTCGCCGATGAGCAGGACGCGTCCCGTGTGCCAGGGTGCGCCGAGCGGCAGTTCCGTGGCGTCGGTGACCATGATCGCGTCGCCCGTGGCCTCGACGAGACCGGCGGCGGGTGTGTCGTCCGGGCGCAGCAGCGGCAGCAGTTGCTCGCGCCAGGTGCCGGACGGCCGGCCGGCGGGCGTGCCGGCGGGCAGCGGTTCGCCCGCGACCCGGGCGAACCAGTACGACTCCCCCGCCGGCGACACCGCGTACCCGAAGGCGGCCCCGCTGCCCCGGATCATCGTGATGGCGCCGGTGCCCTCGCCGGCGGGTGCGGTGTCGGTGCAGCCGTAGAACACCCGCTGGCCCGCGTAGGCGGGTCGTACCGAGGGGGTGATCAGCCCGCGCACCGTCGACCTGAGTCCGTCGGCGCCGATGAGCAGGTCGCCGGTGGCGGTGCTGCCGTCCTGGAAGCGGGCGGTGACGCCGTCCGGGCCGTCCGTCACCGACTCCAGCCGGGCGCCGTGGCACAGCCGGATGCCGCGCCGGACGGCCTCGGCCCGCAGGGCCGCGTTCAGTTCGCCGCGGCGCAGACAGCGGTAGCGCAGGGCGGGGTCGGCGGCCTCGCCCAGCGGCGCGTTCGCCAGCTCCGTGCCCCCACTGTCGAGCAGGCGGAGCGAAGTCAGCGGAAAACCGACGGCCGTGACGGCGTCGGTGGCGTCGAGTTCGGCCACGGCGCGCATGCCGTTGCTCGCCAGGGTCAGGAACGCGCCGATGTCCTCGGCCGAGTCGGGGTGGGCTTCGTGCACGGAGACGTCGTGTCCCGCCTTGTGCAGCCCGAGCGCGGCCGCGGTCCCCGCGATGCCGCCGCCGATCACCAGTACCCTCGTGGTGCCCGTCCGCCTCACGTACCGCTCCTCGCGCCGTCGGTGGTTCGCGGCCATCCAAGGACAGACGGGGGCCGGCCGGAGCGCGCGGGGTCGAGATCCGGACACGGTCGGCACCGCCGGGCGGAGCGACGAGAGGACGCAGGGTGGAGGAACCGGGATTCGGGGTGCGGCTCACCGGGGTGGGCGACCGCCGGGCGGACGTCGTACGGGCTCTGCGGACGGTCACGGGACGGTCCGCCTGGGGCAGCGCCGGGCTGCTGAGCGCTCTCCCCGCCCCGGCCGTCGAGGACACCTGGTTCGAGAACGCCCGGGCCGCCGCGGAGCGGCTGCGGGAGGCCGGGGCCGAGGCGGAGGTGGTCTGCGGGTGGTGTGCGCGGGTGGTGCCGGCGGACGGGGCCCCGATGGAGCGCGGACCCTGTGCGTCCGGTTTCTGGCGTGCCGCGGACTGCCGCGCGAGCGCCCCCTGACCGGCGCACTGTGCGCAGGAACGCTTCGATCTGACGGGTTTTCGGCGGTGAAGTGGGTACTCACCGGCCATGCGGGTGAGCGTGGTGGATGCGGGATCGAACACGGTCCGACTGGTGATCGCGGATGTGGAGGGCGGTGTTCCGCTGCCGGTGCACACCGTCAAGTGGAAGCTCCGCCTGTCCGAACACGTCGGTCCGGACGGCACCATCGCCGACGAGGCGGTGGAACAGCTGGTCAAGGCGGTGGCAGCGGCGGGGGCCACGGCACGCAGGTGGCACGCGGCGGGCCCGCTGGCCTTCGCGACCGCGGTGGTGCGCGGCGCCCCCAACCGGCAGGAGGTGCTGCGGCGGGTGGCGTCCGGCACCGGGATCCGTATGTGCACGCTGCCCGGTGAGACCGAGGCCGAGCTGACCTTCCTGGCGGCCCGCCGCTGGCTGGGCTGGAGCGCGGGGCCGCTCGCGCTGCTCGACATCGGCGGCGGCTCGCTGGAGGTGGCCTTCGGCCGGGGCCGGCTGCCCGACTTCGCCGCCTCCCTGCCGCTCGGCGCCGGCCGGCTCACCCAGGAGCACCTGGGCGTCCAGGACCCGCCCGGGCCGGACGAGCTGAAGGCGCTGCGCCGCCGGATCAGACACGAGCTGCGGGACGTGGCCGCGCGGATCCGCTGGGAGGGGCCGCGCACGGCCGCCGTCAGCTCCCGGACGTTCCAGCAGCTGGCCCGGCTGTGCGGAGCCGCGCCCGGGCGGTACGGGCCGTTCGAGCCACGGGAGATGGACCGCCGGGACCTGCGCAAGGCGGTCGGCACCCTCGCCGCCCTGCCCGCCGCCGAGCGCTCCCAGCTGCCCGGCATCTCCGCACCGCGCGCCGCCCAGAGCCTGGCCGGAGCGGTCGTCGGGCACACCGCGCTGAAGCTCATGGGGCTGCGCGGCGCGGTGGTCTGCCCGTGGGCCATCCGCGAGGGCGTCCTGCTGCGCTACGCCGAGGACGGCGCCGACTGGTGGACGGACACCACCGGGACGGGCGACGGTGCGGCACCCTCTCCCGCGACGCCCCTGCGGATAGCGAGCCCGACCGCGTGACCCCGGGGCGCGGAGCGGTGGTTCGTGTTTCTCCAAAGTCCGCCGAAACGCGCTAGAGCATGTAGCGATCATGACAACAGCGGGGTAGTCATGCCGGTATGCCCTTACGTCGATCACGATCGGGAACGAAACGCCTGGCCGCCCTCGTGGCCACGGCCGCACTGCTCCTGGCCGGCTGCGACAGCGCCGGCGGCTCCTCCCACGACGGGCGGCAGCAGCTGACCGTGGCCGCGCTGCCGCTCACCGACTCGGCCGCCCTCTATCTCGCCCGCGACCGGGGCCTGTTCGCCAAGGAGGGCCTGGAGGTGCGCATCCGGCCCGTGCAGCAGAGCATCCAGGCACTGCCCGCACTGCTCAAGGGCCAGGTGAACGTGATCGCGAGCGCGAACTACGTCACCTACTTCCAGGCGTACGAGAAGGGCACCCTGGACCTCCGCGTCCTCGCCGAGGGCGTCCGGATCGCCCCGCACATGATGGACGTCCTCGTCTCCAGGGACTCGGCGCTCAAGTCGCCCGCCGACCTCGCGGGCAAGAAGGTCGCCGTCGCCGTCCTCAACAACATCCAGTCCCTCACCCTGAACGCGATTCTCGACGCCGACGGCGCCGGCCGTCCGGTCTACCGGCAGATCCTCTTCCCGCAGATGGGCCCGGCCCTGGACCAGGGCCAGGTGGACGCCGTCCACGCGGTCGAGCCCTTCGACACCGCGATCCAGGGTGCGTCGGGCGCGCGGGTGCTGCTGGACGGCGGGGCGGGACCGGCGCGGGGCCTGCCGGCCAGCGGTTACGTCACCACGGGCGACTTCGTGGCGAAGCACCCCAAGGCAGCCGCGGGCTTCCGGCGGGCGATCGAGGCCGCCTCGAAGATCGCCGCGCGGGATCCGGCCGCCGTGCGCGCGGAGCTGCCCAAGTACACCAAGGTGACCGCGGAGCAGGCGAAGTCCCTCCACCTGCCCGCCTACCCGGCGACCGCCGACGCCGCTCAGCTGCGCAGGCTCATCGCGCTGATGCGCGAGCAGGGGCTGCTGAAGAAGAACGTGGACCCGGCGCCGCTGCTGGTGCCATGAGGCGGCGTCAGGAATTCCTGCTGGGCCTGCTCGGCGCCGGCCTGGCCTTCGGCGGCTGCGAGGCGGTCTCCCGGGCCGGGCTCGTGCGGCGCGACTACCTGCCGCCCGCCTCCGACGTCCTCGGGCGCGCCGTGCGGCTGGCGGGCGACCCGGCCTTCCTGGACGGGGTCGGCGTGACGCTGCGGGCGTGGGCACTGGGCCTCGGTCTCGCCTGCGCGATCGGCGTGCCGCTGGGACTGCTGCTCGGTGCGGTACCGGTCGCCGAGGCCGCCGTGCGGGCGATCGTGGAGTTCCTGCGGCCCCTGCCGTCCGTCGCGCTGATCCCGCTGGTGTCGCTGCTGCTCGGCGCGGGCACCGGAACCGAGGTGACGCTGATCGCGTACGCCTCGCTGTGGCCGGTGCTGTACAACACCGTCCACGGCCTCGGCGAGACCGATCCCCTGGCCAAGGAGACCCTGCGTGCCTTCGGCTTCGGCCGGTTCGCGGTGCTGCTGCGGGTGGAGCTGCCGTGCACCGCCCCGTTCATCGCCGCCGGGGTGCGGATCTCCGCCGCGGTCGCCCTGATCCTGGCCGTGGCGACGGAGCTGCTGTCGGGCTTCGGCGACGGCCTCGGCATCTTCATCGCCCAGGCGGAGACGGCCACGGACGGCACGCGGGACGTGCTGGCCGGGGTGGTGTGGGCGGGGACGCTGGGGCTGGTGATCAACAGCGTCCTGGTGGGCGCGGAGCGGCGGTTGTTCGCCTGGGCCCACGAACCCCCGGACGGGCGCGGCACGGCGGGGCGGTCCCGGCAGGTGAGCCGCGCATGACCGGAGCCCCGGACGACCCCTTCCTCCCCGAGGACCTCCCCTCACCCCGCCCCGGCCGAGGCGCGCCCACCCCGCCCCGGCCCGGCCCCGACGACACGGCCTCGCGGGCCCCTGCCCCGGGCGGGGCGCGGCCGGGGCGCCCCCGGCGCCGGGTGGTCCCGCGGGGCCGCCCGGACCTCCGTGCCCCGGCCGCCCCTCGCCCGGCCTCGACCGGGCTTGCCGCCTCCCGCCACGACGGCCGGTCCGCCCACGGTGCCGGGCCCTTCCTGCTGCGGTGGTCGGTTCTCGTGTTCGCCCTCGCCTGCTGGGAGTTCGCCGCCCGTACGCGGGGCAGCGTGTACTTCCCGCCGCCCCTGCGCATCGTCCGGCACGCCCGTGACCTCTGGTTCTCGGGGCCTGCCGGGCATCTGTTCCTCACCCCTGCCGCCGTCGGCACGATCCTGCCCAGCCTGGGCCGGATGGCGGCCGGGTTCCTCCTCGCCGCCGTCGCCGGGATCGGCCTCGGGACCGCGGTGGGCCGCTCGCGGCGCGCCCACGCCCTGTGCAACCCGGTGCTGCAGTTCGCGCGGGCCGTGCCGCCGCCCGCGCTGGTGCCGGTGTTCGTCGTCGTCCTCGACTTCGGTACGCCCATGCAGGTGGCGTCGATCGCGTTCAGTGCCGTGTGGCCGGTGCTGGTCAACGCGGCGGAGGGCGCCCGCGCCACCGATCCGCTGCGACTGGAGGTGGCCGCCGTGCTGCGGCTGACCCGGGCCGAACGGCTGCGGTTCCTCGTGCTGCCGTCGGCCCTGCCCCGGATCTTCGCCGGGCTCCGGCTGAGCCTGTCGCTGAGTCTGATCCTGATGGTGTTCTCCGAGCTGCTGCCGGGGAGCGACAACGGCATCGGCTTCACCCTCACGGACGCCCAGACCCGCTCCGACCTGCTCACCGTGTGGGCCGCGCTGCTCCTGCTCGGCGCCCTCGGGCATCTCCTCAACACCGGTCTGCTGGCGGTCGAGAAACGGCTCGTCGGCCCAGGGAGGACGGCATGACGACGACCACGGTCCGGGACGCGGTCGTACGGTTCCTGCGGGACACCGGTATGACCACGGTGTTCGGCAATCCGGGCTCCACCGAACTGCGGATGTTCCGCGACTGGCCGGACGACTTCCGCTATGTGCTGGGCCTGCAGGAGTCCGTCGCCGTCGGCATGGCGGCCGGACACGCGCTCGGCACCCGGCGCGCCGCCTTCGTCAGCCTGCACTCCGCCGGCGGGGTGGGGCATGCGCTCGGTGCCGTCTTCAACGCCTACCGCGACCGGGTGCCGTTGGTGATCGTGGCCGGTCAACAGGCGCGCTCGCTGCTCCGGTTGCGGCCCTTCCTCGGCGCCGACGAACCGGCCCTCTTCCCCCGCCCGTACGTGAAGTCCGCCCGCCAGCCTGAGCGGGCGGAGGATGTGCCCGCGGTGCTCGCGGAGGCGTACCGGACCGCGATGACGCATCCCCGGGGTCCCGTGTTCGTGTCCGTGCCCGAGGACGACTGGGACCAGGCCGCCGAGCCCGTCGAACCCCGGGCGGTGCACGCGGAGTTCACCGCCGGCCCGGAGCCGCTGCGCGCGCTCGCCGCCCGGCTGGACGCCTGTGCGCGCCCGGCGCTGGTGGTCGGCCCCGGCGTGGACGACGAGGGCGCGCTGGACGAGGTCCGGGCGCTGGCCGAGCGGACCCGGGCCGGGGTGTGGATCAGCCCGCTGTCCGGCCGTTCCGGGTTCCCGGAGTCGCATCCGCTGTTCCAGGGGTTCCTGCCGCCGGTCGCCGGGCAGCTCGCCGCGCGGCTGGCGCCGTACGACGTGGTCGTCGCCCTCGGCACCCCGGTGTTCACGTATCACGTGCCCGACGCCGGGCCGCCGCTGGCGCCGGGCACCGAGCTGTTCCACCTGGACTGCGACCCGGGCCAGGCCGCCTGGCTGCCCGTGGGCACCAGCATCGTCACCACCCTGCGGCCGGCCCTGGCCCGGCTCGCCGAGCTGCTTGCGGAAGCGGACCGCGAGCCGCCGCCGCCCCGCCCGGCGCCCGCGGCCGCCCCGGCGGCGGACGGCCTCACCCCGGAGGTGTTCTTCGACCACCTGCGTGCCCGGCTGCCGCGCGACCGGGTGCTCGTGGAGGAGGCCCCGAGCCACCGGGACGCGCTGCACGCGCGCGTGCCGGTCGACCGGGACGGCGGCTTCCTCACCACCGGCAGCGGGGCGCTCGGCTGGGGCCTGCCGCTCGCGGTCGGCCGGGCGCTCGCCGACGGGCGCCGGGTGGCCTGCGTGGTCGGCGACGGCTCGGCGCTCTACTCGGTGCAGGCCCTGTGGAGCGCCGCCCGGTACAGGGCGCCGGTCACCTACGTGCTGCTGGACAACGGCGGGTACGCGGCCGTGCGGGCGCTGGGCCGCCGCATCGGCGTCGCACCCGTCCCGGGTACGGACATCACCGGGGTCGACTTCGCGGGCCTCGCGGAGTCCTTCGGCTGCCCGGCGGCCCGCGCCGCACACCCCGAGGAGCTGCCCGCGGCCCTGGACCGGGCGCTGGGCCTGGACGACGACGCGGGTCCCTTCCTGCTGCACCTGCGGGTCACCGGCAGCGCGGGCACCCTGTACGAGCCCTGGGCCGGGTGAGGGATGCTGCGCCTCGACGCCGTGAGCCGGCACTTCGGCCACCATCACGTGCTGGACCGCATCAGCCTCACCGTGCCCGACGGACAACTGCTGTGCGTGGTCGGGCCGTCCGGCTGCGGCAAGTCCACGCTGCTGCGCACCATCGCCGGGCTGCTGCCCGCGCAGGAGGGCACGGTCACGGTCGACGGGACACCGGTGACGGGGGTGCCCGAGCGGCTCGCCGTCGTGTTCCAGGAGTACGGCCGCTCGCTGCTGCCCTGGCTGACCGTCCGCGACAACGTGGCCCTGCCGCTGCGCCGCCTGGGCCTCACCCGTGCCGCCCGCCGCGCCGAGGCGGAGGCCATCCTGGAGCGGGTCGGCCTGCACGGCGTCGCCCGGCGCCGCCCCCGGGAGCTGTCCGGCGGCATGCAGCAGCGGGTGGCCATCGCCCGGGCGCTGGTGTGCCGGCCCTCCCTGCTGCTCATGGACGAGCCGTTCGGCTCGCTGGACGCCCGTACCCGTGAGGATCTGGAGGACCTGCTCCTGGAGGTCCACCGGAGCGACGGCACGACCATCGTCTTCGTCACCCACGACATCGACGAGAGCGTGTACGTCGGGGACCGCGTCGTCGTCCTCTCCCCCGGCCCCGGCTCCCGGATCGTCCATGACCTGCCGGTCGGCCTGCCCGCGGAGCGCGACCAGATCACCACGCGCGGCCTGCCGGACTTCGTGGCGCTGCGCACGGAGGTCGGACGGGCGGTACGCGGCGGCTGAGGCATCCTGGAAGGCGCGCCCGGAGACCGGGAGGCGGCCGGGAGGCGGCGGGGATGCGTGTCGGGGAGCGGGAGGTGGCGGGCATGCGGTGGTGGGCCGGTGGGTGCGCTGTCGCCGCGGTCGTCGTGGTCGCCGCGGTCGCCGTGGCGGCGGGGTGCGGGACGTCGGCGGGCGGACCCGGAGCGGGGGCGTCCGAGGGGCGTGCGCCGAGGCCGTCGTCGTCCGCTCGCACTCCCGGGTCCCCGGGGCCGTCGTCGTCCGCTCATACCCCCGCGTCCCCCCGCCCTTCGCCGCCGCCCGCCTCCCCCGCCTCCCCGCGCCCTACCGCGCCGTCCGCTCCTTCCGGGGGTGCGGCCCCGCGCTGTGCCGCCGGGCGGGCCGAGATCGCCGTCTCCCCCGGTGACCCGGTACGGCAGCGGCTGTGCGTGCGCCCGGGCACGACGGTCACGCTGGTGCTGCACCCGCGCCTGGACGACAAACGCTGGGGCGATGTGCTGAGTTCGGCCCCGGCCCTCGTCGTACCGTCCGGCCGGCGTGTGGACGCCGACGGCACCGCGCACGCCGTGCTGCGCTGCGCGGGCACCCGGGGCGGTGCCGCCGTGATCACCGTGGCGGCCCGGGCACCGGACGTGGCGGGTGCCGCCCGCACCGCCTTCACCCTGGACCTGACCGTGGTGCCGTACACGCGGGAGGGGTGACCCCGGAGCCGGGAGTCACCCCTCGTGCCGGGCGGGCGGTCAGCGCAGCGAGCGCACCTTGACGGTGGCGATGCCCCGGCCGTGCGTGGCGGCGTACAGCGTGCCGCCGTCGGGGCTCGTCTTCAGCTGGAGGACCGCGACGGCCGGCAGGCTGCCGACGCGCTCCCAGGCGGTGCGGCCCGGCGCCCGGTAGACCACGCCGAGGTCGGTGGCGACGGCGAGGCCGCCGTCGGCGGTGACCAGCGCGGAGTTGGTGGGCACGTCGGGCAGGTTGGCCGAGATGTCCTTCCAGGTGGTGCCGCCGTCGGTGGACTCGAAGACGTGGCCGACGCCCGCGCCGGGGCCCTCGGTCCAGTGCCGTGAGAAGCCGTTGACGGCGAGGAAGACGTGGTCGGCGTTCTTGGGGTCGACGGCGAAACCGCTGAGGTAGCGGTTGGGCACCGTACCGTCCACGGGGAGGCTGATGTCGTGCCAGCCGGTCCCGTCCGCGTTGCCGACGGCGATGCCGCGGGCGAAGCCCTGGTTGTTGCAGGGGCCGCACCAGGCGGCGTAGATCTTGCCGCCGGACGCGGCGACGGCGGTCGCGGTGCGGCCGGCGCCCAGGTCGTGGACGCCGGTCCACTCCTTGCCGCTGCGGATGGCGTAGCCGTGGCTCTGGACCCAGATGTGGCGGCCGCCGGCGACCCAGACGTCCCCGTTCTTCATGTCGGCCGCGAGCGGGGCGATGAAGCGGGCCTCGCTGGTGGCGTTGTCGGGCGGGGCGACGGAGTAGGAGGTGGCCTTGCTCGGGTCGGTGACCCAGCTGCCGTCGTTCACGGCGCAGTTCTGGGTGACCTGGACGGCCAGGTAGACGTACTCCTGGGCGATGTTGCAGCCGTTGGCGGGGTCGGTGAGGGTGTCGCCGCCGTCACCGCCGAAGTCGGAGCCCATCACCTTGTCGTCGCCGCGCAGGACGGACTGGCCGTTGTCCTGCAGGCCGCCGGTGACGGCGAGGCCGCCGTGGCCGGGGTCCCTGCCGATGCCGACGGAGTAGTACTGCAGGGTGTCGATGGTGCCGTCGTTGAGCGAGGTCCAGTCGGTGGCGTGGCCGGAGGCGTCCTGGGCGCCGTTCACCGGGCGCTTGTAGACACCGCCGTCGTTGCCGACGTACACGAAGCTCTTGCCGTGGGAGCGGCCGATCGCGACGCCGTGCTGGTCGGAGTGGGTGGTCGGGTTGCAGTCGCCGGTCTGCTTGGCGGGGTCGATGCTCCAGCAGGAGAAGCCGAAGTTCCAGTACGGGCCGACGGTGGACCAGCTGCCGCCGCCGTCCTTGGTCTCGTAGACCTCCTCCAGGCCCGCGTACACGTGCTGGGCGTCGGCCGGGTCGACGGCGAGGAACTGGTTGTACCAGGCCTGCACCCCGGGCATGTAACCGGGCGAGGTCAGCGCCGAGTTGTCGGCGGCCAGCCCCTTGTAGTCGGCGATCTTCGTCCAGGGCCCGGTCGGAGAGCCGGACTTGGAGACGTAGATGCCCTCCAGACCGCTGTCCGGGTTGGTGTTCAGCTGCTCCGGGGACTGGTCGATGGCGTAGTAGCGGGAGCCGTCGGCGGAGCGGGCGAAGGTGACGTTGCCGACGTTCTCCGCGTCGGCCGGGAGGTCACCGAGGCCGCTGCTGATCCGGGTCCAGACGCCGTTCACCCGGGTGTAGAAGCCGTTGTAGTCGTCGCCGCTGCGCCAGCCGACGGCCAGGACCACCTTGGACGGGTCCTTGGGGTCGATGGCGATGTCGTTGGCGATGTTCTTGTAGGGGGCGTCCGGGTCCTCCGCCTGCGAACCGCCGGGCAGGAAGTCCGGGTTGGGCGCGAACTCCAGCTTCCAGGGGCCGCTCAGCCTCTGCGTGGAGTGGCTCCACACGCCCTCGCTGGTGGCCGCCCACACCTTGCCGCCGCCGAAGCGCAGCTCGTGGATGCTGGTGCTCTCCAGCTCGTCGCCGCCGACCCGGCTGCGCGCGGAGAAGGTGCCGTGGTGCGGGTGGGTGAGGACGTAGACGCCGCTGCCGAGGTAGGCGTCGGCGTTCGTGGTGGCCTCACCGGTGCCGAGCCACAGCCGGCCCGCGCCGTCGAGTGCGAGGGCGCCGGTGGACTGGGCGGGCAGCCGGTCGCTGATGGGCCGCCAGTGGCCGCCGCCGGTGCGCGAGCGCCAGACGCCGCCGCCGGCGCTGCCCGCGTAGACGTAGCCGTCGTCGTCGGCGGCGATCGCCGCCATGCGTCCGGTGACGTTCCCGCTGCCGCCGCTGGAGTTGGAGTCGATGTCGCGGTAGCGCGGGTCGTCGGAGTCGTACGGCAGGTCGGTGATGGTGCGCCAGCCGCCGCCGGTGCTCCTGAGGTGGCCGAGGTCGCGCCAGGCGGCGCCGTACGCGCCCGGGGCGACGACACCGGGTGAGGTGCGGGCCTCGGCGTACTGGTCCGCTCCCTCGGCTATCTCGTCCGCCTCGTTGCCGTCGTCGTCGTCCGCCGACAGGTGCGGTGACATCGCGCCCACCGACCGCTCGCGCTCCTTGGCGAGTTGGGCGAGGGTGCGGGCGCCGAAGGGACTGGTTCCCCGGCCGGACGCGGCGGCGGGGGGCAGGGCGACGAGCGCGGCGGACGCGGTGAGCGCGCAGACGGTGAACCACCGTCTTCTGCGCGTTGGGACTGACACGGGACCTCCCGGAACAGGGCATCGACTCGGCCGACGCAGGAGACCCGATCACGCGGCGGTGCGAACGTCCGCCACTTGGCGAATTTTTGACGAGAACCTGCCATCAATCGCCGTCCGGGCGGGCGATTTTCCGGGCGGGGGCGGTGCGGGGCTCAGGCTGTGCCCCTTGAGGGACATCAGCAGGGACGGGCCGGTTCGAGCACGGCGGTCCCCCGCCCCTTGAGGCCGCCGCGGCCTTCGCCACCGGCGGTGACGACATCGGAGGTCCACCTCTCCGTGCCCGCCACCGCCGGTGTGGAGTGCCACCGCCGGTGTGGAGTACCGCACCATCCCCCGCCGGTCGCCAGGGCGCTCGGCCGCCGGGGGCACGTCCTGCCGCCCCTGGTGCCGATCGCCCCGGGTCCGCTCATCCCGATCGAGGGCGGTGCGTTCGGGCCGCGGGGGCGGCGGCCCGGCCCTGGGTGCGCAGGTGGCCCACCGTCCTCAGGAGGCGGTCGGCGGGTTCGCGCAGCCGGGGATGGGCCAGGACGGTGTTCCGCAGTCCGCGTACCGGCCGGCGCCACAGCCGTTGCGCCGCGGCCACGGGGTGGGGCCGGGCGGCGAAGCCCTCGCCGACCCGCAGTTCGCGGGTCTTGAGCCAGTCCTTGTACTCCTTGTCGCCGCGCCCCAGGTCGACCAGGGTCACCCCGTGCCGGGCGGCGGCCTCGGCGGTCCTCAGGTGCATCATCAGGCCGGGCGAGTAGTAGTGCAGGTCCGGGTCGTACGCGGTGAACCAGGCCGCGAGGACGGTGCTGGAACGGGGGCCGAAGTGGGCGGCGACCGGCCGGTCCCCGGCGTAGAGCACGGACAGCACGCCGGTGAAGTGCTCCTCGCGGACGTGGAAGAGGTGGTCGACGAGGTCCACGATCCAGGGCCGCGAGAACCGGTCCATCCGCCCCGTCCGGCGGTACTGGGCGGACTTCCACTCCATGAGCGTGCGCAGGACCCGCGGGTCCCGCTCGTCGAACTCGAACCGCACCTCGCCGATGTCCCGCCCGAGCCGGCGTTCCTTCTTCAGTGTCGTCTTGGCCAGCCCCGGGTAGGCGCCGCGCAGCCACTCCGCGTAGCCGCCGTCGCCGGGCTTCACGTCGATCACCGGAGAGGCGAAGGTGCCGGTGACGTGCGGGGCGAACGGCTGCTGCTCCTGCACGAGATGGTCGAACTCGAAGATGCTGAGCCCGCAGGCGCGCAGCAGCTCCCCGGCGTCCCAGGTGACGCCGGGCCGGTGCACGAGGGCCTGGCAGTCGGACAGGCCGAGCCCGATGGCCCGGCCGGTGCCGAGGGGCCCCCGCTCGTACGGGAAGAACCCGACCGCCTCGCCGCCCTCCCGCAGGACCGCCACCCGCACCCCGCGCCGGTGACGGCCGACCCCTGTCGTGAACTCCGGTGCCAGAAAAGGATTCGCGTACTCGGGTGACTCGTCCATCGCCCGGTGCCAGGCGCCGCGCAGCTCGGCGGTCAGGTCACCGGGTCTGTGGATGGTGATCTCCACCTCAGCTCGCCCGCCCTTCCACCGCTTCCGCCAGGGCACTGGCGGTTGCGGCACAGGCCGGTGAGGCGTGTGGATCATGGCTGATGGATCGCATGGGCGACCGCTCCCCCCACGACGCGCCGGGCGCGTCCTGCCATTTCGTTCCGTTGTCTGCGGTTCCCCGCCGTGCGCCACTGCCCAAACCTCGCGAAACAGCACGCACACCGTCAAGGGTGCCTCAGGCGACGGATGATCCGCCATGGGTCTGCGGACATCGGTGATGAGTCAGGACGGATGACGAGATTCTCCCGCGTGGCCGGCGACCCGGCCCGCCCGCGCGGTATTGACATGAACCTGCGCCACCCTCGAGGCTGCGTGCGTGAAGTTGCTCGATTGATGCTTATTTCGAGCGCTTACGAGCACGAACAGCGCAAGCCGTAGCAACAGTCAGTCCGCAATGGTGCGATGGGAGCTGTTTTGGCCGTGCGAAGACTCCGACACCGTGTGCCGTGGCCGGCCTGGGTTCCGCTGGGGCTGGTGACCGTCCTGGCGGGAACCGCGCTCGCCGCCCCGGCGCCCGCCAGGGCCGAGGCCCGGGCGGCCGGCGCCGTCCTCGACTCCGCGCACAACAGCGTGAGTTGGCAGAGCCCGGTCTACGCCAAGGGCACCGGCGGCGGCACCGAGAGCTGCCCCGCCGCCGGCGCCGACCCCGACGACAAGGTCTGCGACCGCTTCGACCTGACCGTCTCGGTGCCCGACGGCTACTGGAACGACAACCCCGAGGGTGGTGTCCCGCTGTCGGTCAAGTGGGAGAAGCCGTCCGACGACTTCGACCTCTACGTGTACGACGACCACGGCAAGCAGGTGGCGTCCAGCGCCGGCACCGCCGACCCGGAGGCCACGGTGATCCCGCGGGCGTCGGGGACCTACCACGTGGTGGTCGTGCCGTACGACGTGCACGACAACTCCTTCACGGGCACGGCGTACCTGCCCGCGACGACCGACGCCGGTGATCTCACGTCCTTCTCCGGCGGCGACGGCAGCTACACCGTGCGGGCGGGCGGCCTCACCGCCCGGGCCGACTTCCTGACCGGCGGACGGCTCCGGCTCCAGGCCGACCCGTCCGGCTCGCTGAGCGACCCGGCCGGCACCGCGATCGTGCGCGAGCAGCCCGCCCCGCAGCGGCACACCTCGTCCTTCGACGCGGGCGACTACTACGGCATCCGCTCCCCGGAGGCCGTCCTGCGCGTCTACAAGCAGCCGCTGCGTTTCGGGCTGTACAAGCCCGACAACCGCACCCGGATCTGGCAGGAGGACAAGCCGCTGCGCTGGTCCACCGGCGGGATGCGGCAGAGCCTGACGCGGGGCGCGGACGAGCAGTTCTTCGGCGGCGGCGAGCAGAACGGCAGCTTCTCGCACCGCGGACAGACCATGTACGTGGCCAACAGCTTCGACTGGGACGAGGGCGGCTACAACAACTCCCAGCCGTTCTACCTCTCCAGCGCGGGTTACGGCGTCTTCCGCAACACCTTCGCGCCGGGCGTGTACTCCTTCGGCTCGCCGGTCACCACGGGCCAGCAGGAACGGCGGCTGGACGCCTACTACTTCCTCGGCGACGCCAAGCAGGTGATCGGCGCGTACACGGCGCTGGTCGGCAAGCCGTTCATGCCTCCGGTGTACGGCCTCGAACCCGGTGACTCCGACTGCTATCTGCACAACGCCAACCGGGGCGAGCGGCACACCCTGGACGCGCTGAAGGTCGCCGACGGCTACACCGAGCACGGGATGCCGCTCGGCTGGATGCTGGTCAACGACGGCTACGGCTGCGGGTACGAGAACCTGGAGCAGACGGCGAAGGGACTGCAGGACCACCACGCCCAGCTCGGTCTGTGGACCCAGGACGGCATCGACAAGCTCGCCGATCAGGTCAAGGCGGGCCAGCGGGTGGCCAAGCTGGACGTGGCCTGGGTCGGCAACGGCTACAAGTTCGCGCTGGACGCCTGCGACGCGGCGAAGAAGGGGATCGAGGACAACAGCGACGCCCGGGGCTTCGTGTGGCTCCCGGTGTCCTGGGCCGGCGCCCAGCGGTGCGGGGTGCTGTGGAGCGGTGACCAGAGGCTGTCCTGGGACTACATCCGCTGGCAGATCCCGACCTACGCCGGGGCGACCCTGTCCGGCATCGCCTACAACACCGGCGACGTGGGCAGCATCTACCGCCACGACCCGAAGATGTACGCCCGCGACCTGCAGTGGAAGGCGTTCCTGCCGGCCATCATGACCATGGACGGCTGGGCCACCGACCTCACCACCAAGAGGCCCGCCGACCAGCAGCCCTGGCTGGACGGTGAGCCGTACACCTCGGTCAACCGCACCTACCTGCAGCTCAAGGAGCGGCTGCTGCCGTACATGTACACGCTGTCCGCCGAGGCGGCGAAGACGGGTGTGGGCGCGGTGCGTCCGCTGTGGCTGGAGTACCCGGACGACCCGGGCACCCTGACCGACCAGGCGAAGTACGAGTTCCTGTCCGGCCCCGACTTCCTCGTCGCGCCGGTCTACCAGGACTCCGACACCCGCGACGGCATCTACCTGCCGAAGGGCACCTGGACCGACTACTGGACCGGGCGCACCTACCGGGGGCCGACCACGGTCAACGGCTACCACGCCCCGCTCGACACGCTCCCGCTGTTCGTGCGCGAGGGCGCGATCGTCCCCATGTGGCCGAAGGGCACGACCAGTTGGCAGACCCGTGACCGGCACGAGCTGGACTGGGACCTGCATCCGGCCGCGCACGGCACGAGCCGCTACACGCTGTACGAGGACGACGGTGTGACCCGCGACTTCGCGCAGGGCTCCGCCGCCACCCAGCGGGTGTCGCTGCACGCGGACGGCAGGGGGACCACGGTGTCCGTCGGTGCGAGCCGGGGTGACTACGCGGGCAAGGTGGACGCGCGGACGTACCGGTTCACCGTGCACGGCACCGGCGCGCCCGCGCGGGTTCTGCTGAACGGGCGTCAACTGCCCGGCTCCGCCTGGTCGTACGACTCCGGCACGCACATCACCACCATCACCACGCCGGGCCTGCCGCTCGACCGGGGCTTTGGTCTGCGGGTGGTCGAGGGGAGGTAAAGGAAACGCATGGTCTAGTCCAAAGAGGAAGTTGGTCTAGTCCAACTTATTGACGTGACCCCAACACCTCCCAGAGCCTGGGGCGACTCCCCACCCCACCCCCTCTGGGAGGCACCCCATGAGACCTCTTCGGGCCTGTCTGGGCGCGGCGGCAGCCGTCACGCTCGCCGCCGCCGGGACGACCGCGCTCGTCGCGGGCAGCGCCTCGGGCGCGGCCACCGCGCTCGACAACCGCTGGTACGCCGCCGCCCCCTATCTGATGCCGCTGGACAACGACCCACCGGATGCGGCCGCCATCATGGACGCGAGCGGCCTGAAGGCGTTCCAGCTGGCCTTCGTCCTGGCCCCGAACGGCGGCGGCTGCTCGCCCACCTGGGGCGGCACGGCCCCCGTCTCCTCCGACACCGCCGTGCAGTCGGTGATCAACACGATCCGGAGCAAGGGCGGTGACGTCTCCGTCTCGATCGGCGGCTACGGCGGCACCAAGCTCGGCCAGGCCTGCTCCGACGCCGCGTCCACGGCGGCGGCGTACCAGCAGGTCATCACCAAGTACGGGCTGCACGCCATCGACTTCGACCTGGAGGAGCCGGAGTACGAGAACACCGCGGCCATCAAGAACGAGATCGGCGCGGCCAAGATCCTGCAGCAGAACAACCCGGGGCTGTACGTCTCCGTGACGACCGCCGGCACCGCGGACGGCACCGGCTGGTTCGGCAAGCAGATGCTGCTGGAGGCCAAGTCGCAGGGGTTCACCCCGAACAACTTCTCCATCATGCCGTTCGACGGCGGCTTCAACGGGGCGGCGAGCCAGACCGGCGCGCTGACCAACTTCAACTCGATCCTGCAGTCGACCTTCGGCTGGGACCAGGCGACCGCCTACGCCCACGAGGGCTTCTCCGGCATGAACGGCCGCAGCGACACGGGTGAGTACTTCACGCAGGCCGACTTCCAGACGGTGCTGGACTACGCGACCAGTCACCACATGGACCGGTTCACGTTCTGGTCCCTGAACCGCGACCGGCAGTGCAGCCCGCCCGACAACGGCGGCCGCACGTCCGGCACCTGTTCGAGCGTCACCCAGAACGCGTGGGACTTCGCCAAGTACTCCGTGAAGTTCGCGGGCGTCACCCCGCCGACCACCACGCCCACCCCCACGCCGACGCCGACCCCCACTCCCACCTCCTGCAAGACGGCGTGGAGTGCGTCGGCGGTGTACACGGCCGGGAACGAGGTCTCCTACGGCAAGCACAACTGGAAGGCCAAGTGGTGGACCCAGAACGAGGTGCCCGGCACCTCGGAGTGGGGGCCGTGGCAGGACGAGGGCGCCTGCTGACCCTCTTGACGTGTCTGGTTCAGACCTCTAGCTTCTCGGGTCACCGGCGGCCAAGGATGCGTTCAGCGTTCATCATGCTGAACGCATCCCGGTCGAACGTCCGGTCCGGACGTCCGGTCCGACGAAGGGACCCCCCACATGACCCGATCCCGGCTCCTCGCGGTGACCGCCACCGCGGGACTCGCCCTCGCCCTCGGCGCCCTCGGCTCCGGCAACGCGGGGGCCGCAGACCCGCATGTCGCGCCCGGCGGCAACTTCGACCTGTCGGTCTGGCAGCTCCAGGAGCCCGTCGGCTCCCCCGGCAAGCCCACCACCGTCCCGTCGTCCCGGCTGCAGGGCGCGAACGGCTATCAGGACGCGTACTTCTACACCGACACCCGTGACGGGGCGATGACCTTCTGGGCGCCCGAGAAGGGCGTGACCACCCCGAACTCGAACTACGCCCGCTCAGAGCTGCGCGAGATGAACCGCGACGGGAGCGCCGCCGACTGGTCGCTGTCCGGCGCGCACCGGCTGAGCGCGACCCTGCGGGTGGTGTCCGTGACGAAGAACGTCTGCGTCGGGCAGATCCACCTCGGCTCGGGCGGCTCCTCCACGAAGCCGCTGCTGGAGCTGTACTACCACGCGAACGGAGACATCGTCCTCGGCACCGAGGACTCGCCGTCCGGCGGACAGACCCCGCACACCGTGGGCCACGTGTCCATCGGCAAGACCTGGAGCTACACCATCGCCGTCTCGGGCGGCGATCGCATCGACCTGACCGTCAACGGCACCACCACGCACTACGGCATCCCGTCGTCGTTCCAGCAGTACAAGCAGTACTTCAAGGCCGGCTCCTACAACCAGTCCTCCTCGGACAGCACCACGAGCGGCGCCCGCGTCGCGTTCTACGGGCTGACCGTCAAGCACGGGTGACACGTGCCGCGACCTGCGCAATTGGTGCATTTGGGCGGACCGCCGTAGCGTTCGATGTGCGGTCCGACACAGCACGACTGGCAGGAGCGGCCATGCGCGGATCTTTGACGGGAACGGCGATCACCCTGGCGGCGGGCGCCCTGCTCACCACGGCCATGACGACGGCGTCGGCCAGCCCGGCGGCCACGACCCCGAAGGCCGCTCCCCCGCGGCCCGTGCTGGTCGACTGCCAGTGGCAGCGCGACATCCGTCCGGCCGACTTCATCCTCGCCTGCGGCGACGGCAACAGCCGGCTGGCCGGACTCCACTGGAAGCACTGGGGTTCGCAGGGAGCGAAGGCCGTGGGCGTGAACTGGGTCAACGACTGCAAGCCGTACTGCGCCGCGGGCACCTTCCGCCCCTACCCGGTGACCGTGCGCCTGGACCGTCCGCAGCCCTGGCAGAAGGACCCGAACGTCCAGCACTTCACGCGGATGAGCCTCACCTACGCCGGCGCCCGGCCGGACGGCTTCCAGCGCGTCGTGACGTACCCGCTCTGGAACTGAGGGCGCTCTGGAACTGAGGGCGCGACACCCCGTCGTGCGGCACACCCGCCGCGTCCCCGCCTCCACCGAACCCTTCGGACCCGCCGGTCGAGGCGAGGCGGCGGCCCGGACTTCCCGGCGCCCCGCCTCGACGACACG
Organism: Streptomyces sp. NPDC051133; assembly: GCF_040682635.1. Taxonomy (NCBI): domain Bacteria; kingdom Bacillati; phylum Actinomycetota; class Actinomycetes; order Kitasatosporales; family Streptomycetaceae; genus Streptomyces; species Streptomyces sp. NPDC051133. The sequence continues at coordinate 111 of NZ_JBFBBK010000066.1, read as the reverse complement.
GCCCCGTGACACCTTCTAGAAGCCGACGGCCTCGCCGAGGTCGCCGACGGGGAGCAGTACGTTGTCGAAACCGAGCAGTTCGTAGGACTCTTTGTCTGACATGTCGTCACA
>NZ_JBFBBK010000065.1:0-45877 GCF_040682635.1 Streptomyces sp. NPDC051133 | reverse complement strand
GTGCCCGCCACCTCCACCGGGGCGACCGGACGGCGGTCGACGAACTGCGTGCGTCACAGCCCGCGTTGAGCGAGACCGCGCCCGGTCGGCATAGGAGTTCACGGTCCACGGCGCGCTGGTGCTCCATCGCCTCCTCGCGGGCCTTGCGCGGGCTCCAGCGGCCGGCCATGACGAAGATGAACGGCAGGAAGATCAATTGCCCGGCGGCACAGATCAGCCACCAGGTGCGCCACTGTCCGGGGCCCTGGGCCGCGGCGCTCTTCACCTGGGGGCCGTAGCGTTGCAGCAGAGCCAGCTGCGGCTGGGCCCTGCGCACGGTCGCCAGGCCGTCGGCCCCGACCTCGCGCGCCGCCCGGTCCGCCAGTGCCGGCGGGACCGCGGTGGGAGGGTAGGCCCGGAGCTCGGCGAAGAGCCGCGGGTGTGCGTCGATGACGGCCAGGGCCGGGGCGGCCTGGACGCGTGCGGCCTGTACCTGGGCGCCGTGCTCGACCAGCGGCGTGGCCGACGTCACCACGACCGGGACGAACGCCGTGGAGACCGCGACCACCGCCCGGATGATCCACCCCCACACGGCCAGACCGGTCGCCGTGGCGGCCGGGTTGTGCTTCTCCACGGTCTCGGTGAAGCTCGCCATCCAGGGTGCGTAGGCGACGCCGGTGAGGACGCCGATGGCGACGAACAGTGCGGCGAAGGTGTAGTAACCGGTGTGCGGCTGCGTGGCGTGCACGGCGAAGAGCGTGGTGACGGCGATCGAGCCCACGGCCCCGACGATCATGAACGGCTTGCGCACCTTCAGCTTGTCGGAGAGCAGCCCCGCCGCCACCAGTGCCACCGCGTTGGCCGCCCAGTACCAGTTGGCCAGTCCGTTGGTGCGCTGCTCGCTGTAGCCGAACGTCGCGGCGAAATAGACGACGAAGTTGCCCACGGCGCCGAAGTAGAGCAGGAGGAAGAGGCTGACGGCCGTGGCCGAGCCGATGACGTCCGGCCGCAGCATCTGCCGCCAGTGGCCCGCGGGCGCCGTCGCCGGGTCCGTGCCCTTGGCCCGTGCTTCGACGAGGGCGCGGTCGCGGAGGCTGACCATGATCTGGTCACGGAGCCGGGGCGACAGCTCGCGCAGCCCCAGCAGCGCCAGGACGAAGACGGCGAGCCCGGCCCAGCCGGAGTAGCGCAGCTCGTCCTGCCAGCCGGCGAAGGACAGGGTGCTGCTGGTGACGACCGTGACGACCAGGCTCCCGATGACCGGGCCCATGGTCCAGTAGCCCATCGCGGTGGCCCGGCCGAGCTGGGGGGAGAAGTCCCGGATCAGTGCCGGCGTGGCCACCAGCACGATGCCCTCGATGAAGCTGAGGGCGGCGAAGAGCACCAGGTAGGTGCCCTTGTCGGGGGCGTTGGGCAGGCCGACGAGGCTGAGCAGGGCGGCGATGAGGAGCCCGTAGACGACCATGTTGGCCCGGCCCCAGCGGTCGGCGAGGCCCGCCACGAGCGAGGCGAAGGCGCCGACCGCGTTGCCTATGACGCTGACCCACACGAAGTAGCCGTAGGTCATGTGGAAGTGCGTGATGATCGACGTGGCGACCGCGTACTGCACGTAGAGGGCGTAGTACAGGACGACGGTGGTCACCACCACGATCGCCAGGTACGCCATCCGGTGTGGGGTGACGGGGTAGTGGTCCAGCTCGCGGCGCCACAGCCGGGCGGCGCGGTGGGGGGTTTCCGGCGTGCCGGTGCCGGTGTCGGTGCCGGTGTCGGTGGGGCGGAGGTTCGTGTCGTCGGGCGAAGCGGGCATGGCGGTCATGCGGCGGCTCCTGGGTCGGGTCCATGGGCCCGGTGCGGTGGGTGCGGGGACGGTGCACGCCTTGCGGTGCGGCGGGCACGGGCACTGTCCGGCCAGGGGCGAACCCCGGGGGTCTCGGGTTTCGGGTCTGGGAGGCCGGGCGGGGACGATGTGCGCAGACGCTAGTACCGACCAGTCGGTACGGCCTAGGGGTGTGCAGGCGGATACCGAAACGTGACCTCGCGCCCGGGAGTCGCCGGAGCCCGGGCGCGCCGGGACGGGTCACACCGGGACGGGCCGGCGTCCACGGTGCCGAACGGGGCGTCCGCGCTGTACTCCTCGCTCCTCTCCGGCCGCGCCGAGGCGGCCGGTGACACCCGTCGAAGGAACGCGCGGAGGCGGTCATGGACCGCGTGGTGCAAGCTTCGAAGAGCGGGCGGTACCGCGGCCGTGTGCTGCGGTGCGACGTTCACGGCATCTCGGCCTGCGCGGGCGGGACGGCCCGGGAAGCTGCGCGGGGCGGGACGGCCTGTGGAAGCTGCGCGGGGCGGGACGGCCTGTGGAAGCTGCGCGTCGGGATGACCTGTGAAAGGTGATCATGAGTGTGAGGGATCCGAACTCCGGGCTGCGGGCCGAGGACATCGCCCGCTCCATCACCTGCATGATCACTCAGCCCCCGCATGCCGCCGTCAACGAGGTCATGGTCCGCCCCACGGCCCAGGAAGACTGACCGCCGACCCGCTGGGGGCGCTCCATGACCGGCCTGACCGTCGTCCTGCTGCTCGTCATCCTGGCCACGGCGGTGGCGACCGGTGCCCGGCGCTGGAGTCTGCCCGCTCCCTCGCTCCTCGTGATCGCCGGTCTGGTCGTGGGGCTGGTGCCCTGGGTCCCCGAGGTGCGCCTGCCCCCGGAAGTGATCAACGTGCTGGTGCTTCCTCCCCTGCTCTACGCCTCGGCCGGGGAGATCTCCGTCCGGGACCTGCGCGCCGTGTGGAGACCGGTGAGCGGACTGGTCTTCGGACTGGTCCTCGCCTCGGCCGCCGCCGTCGGGTACGTGGCCGCCGCGATCACTCCGCTCACCGCCGCGACCGCGCTCATCCTCGGCTCCGCCCTGGCCAGCACCGACCCCGTGGCGGTCACCGCGCTCGGCCGGCGTCTGTCCCTCCCGCCGCGCGTGCAGGCGCTGGTGCAGGCGGAGAGCCTGTTCAACGACGCCACGTCGCTGGTCCTGTACAAGGTCGCCGTGGTGACCGCGGTCACCGGCAGCGCCATCAGCGTGTCCGGGACCGCCGTGCAGTTCCTGGTCCTCGCGGGCGGCGGAGCCCTCCTGGGCGCGGCGGTCGCCGCGGTGGTGACCCTGATCCGCCGGCGGACCGACGACCCCATGCTGGAGACCGTCATCGCCCTGGTCACTCCCTACGTCTCCTACGTCGTCGCGGAGCAGTCGCACACCTCCGGGGTGACCGCCGTCATCGTGTCCGGGGTCGTCCTCGGCAGCACCGGCCACAAGCTCGGCGACGCCTCCGTCCGCCTCCAGGTCCACGCCGTGTACGACACGGTGACCTTCCTGCTGGAGAGCGTCGTCTTCGCCCTGATCGGCCTGGAACTCCCCTCGACCGTCCGCCATCTCGCGCGCGACGAGCACGGCTGGCCGCTGTGGGTGCCGGTGATCGCCTTCACTCTGCTGGCGATCCGCCTGCTGTGGATCTTCCCGCTGTCCGCCCTGATCCATCGGAGGCACAGGATCGGTGACAACCGCCTCTCCTGGCGCGTTCCTGCCGTCCTGTCCTGGGCGGGCACCCGAGGTGTCATGCCGCTGGCGGCCGCGCTCTCGGTCCCCCTGGTCACCCGCACCGGGGCGCCGCTGCCGCACCGGGCACTCATTCTCATGCTCACCACCGGGACGGTCGCGCTCACTCTCGTCTTCCAGGGGTTCACCCTGGCCCCCGTCGTCCGCCGCTCCGGCATCGCCGTGGAACCGGAGCACACCGCTCGCGAGGAGGCGCGGACCCGCCGGCGCATCGCCCATGCCGCCCTCGAAGAGCTGGAGCAACTCGGCGATCCGGAGGAGCTCGCCGATCTGGGTGCCGCCGCGCAGGCCGCCCTGAAACAGGCCCGTCGTCATCTGGAGGCGCGCATCCATCAGGTGGAAGACGCCCACTACAGCGATCCGGACGCCCGTCCCGCCGACGCCTACCGCGAGATCCGCCGGACGCTCATCGCCATCGAGGCGGCCGAGCTCCAGCACCTCTACGAAGCGAACAAGATCAGCAACGCCACCCGGCGCCGGATCCAGCACGAACTCGACCTCGAGGAAGCCAGCCTCCGCCCCCGCGACTGACGCCCGGCCCCGTCGAGCCCGTCCCCCGGGTTCCCTCCGGCCTCGGATCGTCCGGCGCCTGCGGACGGCGCCTCGTTCCGGCAGAGCGTGGGGCCGCCCCGGACGCATACCGGGGCGGGGGTGTGAGACGGGGCCGACCCCGTGCGAGTGCGGGCGGAAGAGCGCGAGACGGGGGCGCGGTGCAGGGCGCAGCCCGCCCCGGCAGCGGGCGCGGCTGTCCCGTGCGTCGCCGTCCCCGGCAGCGGGCGCGGCTGTTCCGTGCGTCGCCGTCCCCGGCAGCGGGCGCGGCTGTTCCGGCCGTGCTGGCAGGAGGCAAGCCGCGCAGCAGCCCCCGCGAAAATGCGATGCCCCCGCCGATCATCCCCGCCTACACTCGCCCACATCGTCCGGCACCGCCCTCAACACAGGCGGGCCGGACGGGAGTCAGTCCGACGAGTGAGACGAGTGAGGGGAGCCCTGCCGTGCGCGCACGCACCGCTGTCGTCGCTCCCCGTTCCCGGTACGAGGTGATCCTCGTGTCCTCGTCCGTCCGGTGCCCGCTGCGCGGCCGGCACCGGATGCCCGTGACGCCCCGCTGACACACCACGGCAGTCTGCCCGGGCCCCACGCCCGGCCGCCGCCGTACCGTCATGCCGCCACCCGGCGCACGGGTGATCGCGCTGCCCCTTTTCTCCGATCTTTCCTGATCCCCAGAAAGGCACCGGGCCGTGCGCACCGACCTCACCACCCTCGCCGCCGTCCGCAACCTCGGCATCCTCGCCCACGTCGACGCCGGCAAGACCACCGTCACCGAGCGCATCCTGTATGCGACGGGCACCACCCACAAGCGGGGCGAGGTGCACGACGGCACCACCGTCACCGACTTCGACCCGCAGGAACGCGACCGCGGCATCACGATCTTCGCCGCCGCGGTGAGCTGCGCCTGGGACGGGCACCGCATCAACCTCATCGACACCCCCGGCCACGTCGACTTCGCCGACGAGGTCGAGCGCTCGCTGCGCGTCCTCGACGGGGCGGTCGCCGTGTTCGACGCCGTCGCCGGTGTCGAGCCGCAGAGCGAGTCGGTGTGGCGGCAGGCCGACCGGCACGGCGTACCGAGGATCGCGTTCGTCAACAAACTCGACCGCGCGGGCGCCGACCTCGACCGGGCCGTCGACTCGATCCGGCAGCGGCTGCATCCGGCGCCACTCGTCGTCCAGTTGCCGATCGGGGTCGAGGACGGCTTCACCGGTGTCGTCGACCTGGTGCGGATGCGCGCCCTCATCTGGGACGGCGATGGCAACGGAGACGGCGACGGCGCGGGTCCGGCCGGCGCGGGCCCGGCCGTCGCGGGTCCGGTGCCCGAAGCGCTCCGGGAGGAGGCCGTACGGCGGCGCCGCGCGCTGGAGGAGACGGTCGCGGAGCTGCATCCGGGCGCCCTGGAGGAGTTCTGCGCCCACGAGACGCTCTCGGCCTCCACCCTCGCCTCCGCCCTGCGCGACCTCACCCGCAGCGGCGACGGCGTGGTCGTGCTGTGCGGCTCCGCCTACCGCAACCGCGGCGTCGAACCGCTGCTGGACGCGGTGGTGGCCTACCTGCCGTCGCCGCTGGACGTGCCCGCCGTACGCGGTGAGCACGACGGCACCGAGCAGCACCGAGCCGCCGATCCCCAGGCGCCGTTCGCGGGACTCGTGTTCAAGGTGAGCGCGAGCGGCACCGGCCGCCTGGCCCACGTCCGCGTCTACTCGGGCACGATCGAGAAGGGAGACACCGTGTGGGACCCGGGCACCGGACGCACCGAGCGCGTCGCACGCATCCTGCGGGTCATGGCGGACCGGCACGACCGGCTCGACCGGGCGGTCGCCGGTGACATCGTCGCCCTCGTGGGGGTGAAGTCGGCGCGGACCGGCTCCACCCTGTGCGCCCCGCACGCGCCGCTGCTGCTGGAACCACCCGTGGCCGCGGAGCCCGTGGTGTCCGTGGCGGTCGAGGCGCGGCGGGCCACGGACACCGGACGGCGGCGACGGCGCTGGCCCGGCTGGCGGAGGAGGACCCCTCCCTCGTCGTACGGACCGACGCCGAGACCGGGCAGACCGTGCTGTCCGGGATGGGCGAACTCCATCTGGAGGTCGCGGTGGAGAAGATCCGCCGCGACGGCGGGCCGGAGGTCACCGTGGGCCGGCCGCGCGTCGCCCATCGCGAGACCGTCGTCGGCGGCGTGACCGGTTTCGTGTACCGGCACGTCAAACAGGACGGCGGCGCGGGGCAGTTCGCCCACGTCGTGCTCGACGTGGAGCCGCTCGGTCCCGAAGCGGGGGTCACCGGCTTCGCGATCCGGTCCGCCGTCGTCGGCGGGCGGGTGCCTCAGGAGTACGTGCGCGCGGTGGAGGCCGGCTGCCGGGACGCCCTCGCCGAAGGGCCGCTCCACGGGCACCCGGTGACCGGGCTGCGGGTCACGCTCACCGACGGCTCCACGCACGTGAAGGACTCCTCCGACACGGCGTTCCGGGCCGCCGGCCGGCTCGGTCTCCGTGAAGCCCTGCGCGCCTGCGGGACGGCTCTGCTGGAACCGGTCGCCGAGGTCACGGTCACCGTGCCCAAGGACGCGGTCGGCGGGGTCCTCGGGGACCTGGCCGCCCGGCGCGGCCGGGTGGGCGGCTCCGAGACCCGCGGCGGCGCGGCCGTACTGACCGCGACCGTGCCGCTGGCCGAACTGTTCGGCTACGCCACCCGTTTGCGCAGCCGCACCCAGGGCCGGGGCACCTTCACGGCCCGGCCCGCCGGCTACGCCCCGGCACCGGGACCGGTACCGGTCCGCTGACACCGGCGTCCGCACCGGGACCCGGATCGGGGCCGTGCCACGAACCGCGCGGTTCGTGGCACAGCCCCCGCCCCATGGAGCGGCAGTCCGAAACCGGTTCCTCTTCCGACACATATGGCGGCACGTCAGGGAGCGGGGAGGTGCCGGGTGGCTCCTCTTCCGTCCTCGGCACCACGCCCGCCGTCGTCATGAAACCGTTGTAGAACCCCACTGCGCCCCTCCCGCGCAGGTCACGCCCCGCGCAACCGGCGACTCCCGCCGCTGACCTCCCTGTTCGTCCTGCCGGATCCCTTGACGAGGGCCGCCTCCGCCGATTAACTCACGTCCTAAATTAAGCCATGAGGGGGGCTTCGGGGCGGACGGTGTGCCGGCTCCCGCAGCAGCCCTCGGGTTCTCGACTCCCGGAAAGGGACACCAGGAGCCATGCGCAGCATCCGAGCCGCGGCCGTAGGCGCCGTCACCCTGTCTCTCGCTCTCGCGGCCACGGCCTGCGGAGGCGGATCGTCCACCGGCGGCGGCTCCGACGCCTCGCCGAAGACGCTGACGTACTGGGCCTCCAACCAGGGCGCCAGCGTCGCCGTCGACAAGAAGGTCCTCCAGCCCGAGCTCGACAGGTTCGAGAAGCAGACCGGCATCAAGGTCAAGCTGGAGGTCGTGCCCTGGTCCGACCTGCTCAACCGGATCCTGACCGCGACCACGTCGGGTCAGGGCCCGGACGTGCTGAACATCGGCAACACCTGGAGCGCCTCCCTGCAGGCGACCGGCGCGCTGCTGCCCTGGGACGCGAAGAACTTCGACCGGATCGGCGGCAAGGACCGCTTCGTCGACTCCGCGCTCGGCTCGACCGGCGCCGCCGGCAAGGACCCGGCCGCCGTGCCGCTGTACTCGATGGCGTACGCGCTCTACTACAACAAGCGGATATTCGCCGACGCCGGGATCAGCAAGCCGCCCGCCACCTGGGACGAACTCGTCGCCGACGGGAAGAAGATCAAGGCCAAGGGCAAGTCCGTGCTCGGCGCCGAGGGCGGGAACCTCTCGGAGAACATCCACCACGTCTTCGTCTTCGCCCAGCAGCACGGCGCCGAGTTCTTCACCCCGGACGGCAAGCCCGACTTCACGAACCCCAAGGTGGTCGACGCGGTCAAGAGCTACGTCGATCTGATGGCCAAGGACAAGGTCATCCCGACCGGTGACGCCGAGTACGCGCAGAACCAGTCCGTGAGCGACTTCGCCAAGGGCAACCTGGCGATGCTGCTGTGGCAGTCCGCCGCCGCCAACCTCGCGTCCCAGGGCATGAGCGAGGACGCCTACGGCATCGCACCCGTACCCGTGACGTCCGGCACCCCCGGCGCCGGAACCGGGACCAACTCGATGGTCGCCGGCATCAACATCGCCGTCTTCAAGAACACCCACAACCTCGACGGCGCCACGAAGTTCGTGAAGTTCATGACCTCCGACGCCGAGCAGAAGACCCTCAACACGGCCTACAGCTCCATCCCGCCGGTCAAGTCCGCGCAGGCGGACGCCGCGTTCAACTCGCCGGCCACCGCCGTCCTGAAGAGCACCCTCGCCACCAGCGCCGCGGCCCTGCCGCAGGTCGCCTCCGAGTCGCAGTTCGAGACGACGGTCGGTACGGCCGTGAAGGAGCTGTTCGCCGACGCCGCCGCCGGGCGCGCGATCACCACCGACTCGGTCAAGGCCGAGCTGGAGAAGGCCCAGCAGCAGATGCCGGCGGCCTGACACGATGACGACCACCGCCTTCAAGGAACCGGTGCGGGCGTCGTCCCCGGACGCGGCGGCACACGAACCGCGCCGCCGCGCCGGGCGCCTGCGCAGGATCTCCCTGCCGTACCTGCTGCTCCTGCCCGCCCTGCTGCTCGAACTCCTCGTCCACCTGGTGCCGATGGTCATCGGCATCGTGATGAGCTTCAAGGAACTCACGCAGTTCTACATCCGGGACTGGAGCCTGGCCCCCTGGTCCGGGCTAGGCAATTACCGGGTGTCGATGGACTTCGACGCCCCCGTCGGCCAGGCCCTGCTGCACTCGTTCTTCGTGACCGTCGGCTTCACCCTGCTCTCGGTCGCCCTGTGCTGGCTGATCGGCACCGCGGCCGCGATTCTCATGCAGGACGGCTTCCGCGGACGGGGCCTGCTGCGCGCGCTGTTCCTGGTGCCGTACGCGCTGCCCGTCTACACGGCCGTCATCACCTGGGTCTTCATGTTCCAGCACGACAACGGCCTGGTGAACCACGTCCTGCACGACCAGCTCCACCTCACCGGCAAGCCCTCCTTCTGGCTCATCGGCGACAACAGTTTCTACGCCCTGCTGACCGTGTCGGTGTGGAAGGGCTGGCCGTTCGCCTTCCTGATCGTGATGGCCGGACTGCAGAACATCCCGCGCGAGCTGTACGAGGCGGCCGCGCTGGACGGCGCCGGGATGTGGCAGCAGATCCGCCGCATCACCCTGCCCTCGCTGCGCCCCGTCAACCAGGTGCTGGTCCTGGTGCTGTTCCTGTGGACGTTCAACGACTTCAACACGCCCTACGTGCTCTTCGGCAGAGCCGCCCCCGAGGCCGCCGACCTCATCTCCGTCCACATCTACCAGGCCTCCTTCGTCACCTGGAACTTCGGGACCGGCTCCGCCATGTCCGTCCTGCTGCTGCTCTTCCTCCTCGTCGTGACGGGCGCCTACCTGCTGCTCACCTCGCGCGGACGGAGGGCCTCCGATGCCTAGCTCACCCATGGCGCCCGCCCGTTCCTTCCTGTGGACGCGGCGCGTCTTCCTCACCCTGCTGACCGGATTCGTGCTGGTCCCGGTGTACGTGATGGTGTCCAGCTCGCTGAAGCCGCTCGCGGACGTCACCGGCACGTTCCGCTGGCTGCCCAGCGAGCTGACGATCCGGCCGTACATCGACATCTGGTCGACGGTCCCGCTCGCCCGCTACTTCGTGAACTCGCTGATCGTGGCCGGCGCGGCCACCGTCTGCTCGGTGGTCATCGCCGTGTTCGCCGCGTACGCGGTGAGCCGTTACGAATTCCGCGGCAAGCGCGTCTTCACGGTGACCGTGCTGTCCACGCAGATGCTCCCGGGCATCCTCTTCCTGCTCCCGCTGTTCCTGCTCTACGTCAACATCGGCAACGCCACCGGCATCGCCCTGTTCGGCTCCCGCGGCGGCCTGATCCTGACGTACCTCACCTTCTCGCTGCCGTTCTCCATCTGGATGCTGATCGGGTACTTCGACTCGGTGCCGCGCGACCTGGACGAGGCCGCGCTGGTGGACGGCTGCGGCCCGCTCGGCGCCCTGCTGCGGATCGTCGTGCCGGCCGCGGTCCCCGGCATCGTCGCGGTCGCCGTCTACGCCTTCATGACCGCCTGGGGCGAGGTGCTCTTCGCGTCCGTCATGACCGACGACACCACCCGCACCCTCGCCGTCGGTCTCCAGGGCTACTCCACCCTCAACAACGTCTACTGGAACCAGATCATGGCCGCCTCGCTGGTCGTCAGCGTGCCCGTGGTGGCCGGCTTTTTGCTCCTGCAGCGCTATCTCGTCGCCGGTCTGACGGCGGGCGCCGTCAAGTGACCGACACCCCGCACTCCGAAGGGACTTCCGTGTCCGAACGCATCGACCTGGCCGCACTCCCGCACGACTTCCTGTGGGGCACGGCCACCGCGGCGTACCAGATCGAGGGGGCCGTCGCCGAGGACGGCCGTACGCCCTCGATCTGGGACACCTTCTCCCACACCCCCGGGAAGGTCGCGAACGGCGACCACGGCGACGTCGCGTGCGACCACTACCACCGCTGGCGCGAGGACATCGGCCTGATGCGGCAACTCGGCGTCGACGCCTACCGGTTGTCCGTGGCCTGGCCGCGCGTCATCCCGGGCGGCACCGGTCCGGTGAACGCCAAGGGCCTCGCCTTCTACGACGCGCTGGTCGACGCCCTGCTCGAGGCGGGCATCACCCCGTCCGTCACCCTCTACCACTGGGACCTGCCCCAGGTGCTCCAGGACCGCGGCGGCTGGCCCGAGCGGGACACCGCCCACGCCTTCGCCGAGTACGCCTCGGCCGTGGCCGCCCGCCTCGGCGACCGCGTCTCGCTGTGGGCGACCCTCAACGAGCCGTCCTGCTCGGCGTGGATCGGCCACCTGGAAGGCCGGATGGCCCCCGGCCTGACCGACCTGACCGCCGCCGTACGCGCCTCCTGCCACCTGCTCCTCGGCCACGGCCTCGCCACCCAGGCGGTCCGCGCCGCCGCCCCCGCCGCCCAGGTCGGCATCGTCAACAACCTCTCCACCGTGCACCCGGCCACCGACCGCCCCGAGGACGTCGCCGCCGCCCGCCGCCACGACGGCCACGTCAACCGCTGGTGGCTCGACCCGGTGCACGGCCGCGGCTTCCCGGCGGACATGACGCGGACGTACGGCGTCGAACTCCCGCTGAAGCCGGGGGACCTGGAGACGATCGCCGCCCCGCTGGACTGGCTGGGCCTGAACTACTACTTCCCCGCGTACGTCGCCGACGACCCCGACGGCCCGGCCCCTCACGCCCGTTCGGTCCGCCGCGAGGGCGTGCCGCGCACCGGCATGGACTGGGAGATCGACGCGAGCGGGATCGAGACGCTGCTGCTGAGGCTCACCGAGGAGTACGGCGCCCGGAAGATCTACGTCACCGAGAACGGCTCCGCCTTCCCCGACGTGGTCCGTCCCGACGGCAGCGTCGACGACCCCGAGCGCCAGGACTACCTGGAGCGCCACCTGGCCGCCTGCGCCTCGGCCGCCCGCAAGGGCGCCCCGCTGGCCGGCTACTTCGCCTGGTCCCTGCTGGACAACTTCGAGTGGGCGTACGGCTACGACAAGCGCTTCGGCCTGGTCCACGTCGACTACCGCACCCAGGCCCGCACGATCAAGGGCAGCGGACACCGCTACGCGGACATCGTCCGCGTCCACCGCGGCCGCACCCGCCGGGCGGCCTGACCACACCGGGTGGCCTGACACTCGCCGAGCGGCTTTGCGTACGCCGGGCGGCCTGAGCCCCGCCCGGCCGGCCGGTGGACCCGGGCGGGGGAAGCCCGGGCCCACCGGTCCCGACGAACCGGCACCTGCACCCGGGCCGGCACAGGCGCCTACGAGTTCACCTCCGGCCGCATCGGCACCCACACCCGCCTCGACTTCACGCAGGGCAGGAGACGACGCGCAACCTGTTGGATTCGACGCGGGGCCAGTGGCTCTACGACCAGCCCCAGTACGGCGCTGCCGGCGGGGAGTACCCCGTCGGCTGGAACAAGCGGAGCAAGGTGACCAGTCCTTAGCGGGGGGGAGTCGAGTGTGGATCGGATCGGTGGTGGGTGCGTGGCGAGTGTTCCGTTTCCGGTGCTCCGCCGTCCGCCCTGTGGGCCACCGACCCGGCAGGCTCGGACAGGTCGGCTGCGTCTGCACCGCGCAAGGCTTCGAGTACAAGGTGCTGCTGACGCGCGGCATGATCGGAACGATCGTGTACTCGACGGACCCGCAGACGCGGGAGAAGCTGCGGGAGCTGGCCGGCGGGCTGAACCGACGGGCCGTGCCGGCCTGACGATGGGCCTGACGGCACGAGGGGGACGTCGTGAAGCTCACTTATGTCTGCTTCGAAGGCACACCGGAAGAACTCGACGCGTCCGCGCTGGCCCGCGCCGTCCTTCAGCAGGGGAGCGCCGCGGTCGACGCTGCCCGGAAGGCGACGGTGATCGTCGCCGATCCTGACAGCGACGAGGAAGTGGACTTCGGATGGCTCGTCGAGGGTGACGTACCCGGCGTGGCGGACGAAGGACAGGAAACCGTGAAGGCGCAGCTCGCCTTCAACTCTGCGGCGCAGCAGTTCATCGACTTCTTGGCGCAGGCCGCTTCCTGGGAGAACGTCGGGGTTCATGGCATCAAACGCCACACCTGGCAGGAAGGCGAGCCGCTCGACTACTCCGGCTACCTCCGCCTTCGCCGCAAGGGCAGCCAGTACGGCGGCTTCGTCTACGCGTTCCCGTCGACAGGCGTGATCAACTTCCGTCTGCGACACAGTGACGAGATCGACAAGCTGGCCCCGGACGCCAACCCCGTCATCACTGGCCACCGCCAGTACAGGGTGAACATCCAGATCCGGGATGAGGCCACTTTGCAACAGGCGCTCGTCCTGGCCGAAGGTGCCTATGAAGCAACGTGACAACCGTGAGGACGTCGAGGGTGCGTGGCGGCACCGAGAGAACCCGATCGGCTTCAGCTCCCTGACTGAATCCGCCAACCGGGCCGGCAGCGCATAGCGGACTCCTCCCCCAAGAAGGAAGTCGCTGCCGTCGCGGCGGGGACCGGCCGCGCTCGTGGTGTGCCCACGGTGGCGGTCGACCAGGGCGTGACTCAGCCGCCACGTGACGCAGCTACCCGGCAGCTGCCAGGATGGCGACTGAACAGAGCGTCGACGCCGCACGTATCCCCCCACCGTGGCAGGATCCCTCACCATGAGCGCGTCCCCTGCGGTGAGAGGTCTGCGTGCCGCGGTGTTCGCCGCGGTGTGCGTGCTGCTCGCTGCCGCCGGGCACGGGCTGGCCATGGGGGACATGCCGCCGCTGTGGGCCGACGGCGCCGCCTTCGGTGCCGTCCTCGCGCTCGGCTGGGCGCTCGGCCGGCGCGAGCGGTCGCTGCCCGGCATCGGTGCGGCCATGCTCGCCACCCAGGCGGGGCTGCACTTCGTCTTCGCCGCGGCCCACCGGACGGCCGGGCCGGCACCTTCGCAGGCCATGCACATGGCGTCCATGCCGGGGCACGCCATGCCCGCCATGCCCGGCATGGACGCCGCGTCCATGCCTCACGCCACCGCCGCCCAGGCCGCCGTCGCCCACCTCCTCGCCGCCCTGCTCGCCTCCTGGTGGCTGCGGCGCGGTGAGGCCGCCGTGTGGTCGTTGCTGCGCCGTTCCGTCGCGCTCGTGCCGGGGCTCGTCGCCTGGTGGCGGGACGCCCCGCTGCCCGCGACCGCCGTGCGCACCCTGCGCGTCCCCGCCGGCCCCGAGCCGCCCCGCCGGCCCGCGCTGCGGCATGCGGTGAGCCGTCGCGGGCCACCGCCGTCGATCCCGTACTCGGTCTGACCCACCCACACACGTCACTCGTACGGAGATCGACTCACCCATGTCCGCATCACGCCTCACCCTGCGCCGCGCCGGCGCCGTCACCGCCGTCGCCGCCGCTTCCGTCCTCCTCAGCGCCGGCGCCGCCTCCGCGCACGTCACCGTCCACCCGGAGAGCTACGCCAAGGGAGCCACCGACGGCGTCCTGACCTTCCGCGTTCCCAACGAGGAGGACAACGCCGCCACCACCAAGGTCCAGGTCTTCCTGCCCACCGACCACCCCGTCCTCGGCGTCCTCGTCCACCCGCAGGACGGCTGGACCGCCAAGGTCACCACCACCAAGCTCAAGAAGCCGGTCAAGACCGACGACGGCACCATCACGGAGGCGGCCTCCGAGATCACCTTCACCGGCGGCAAGATCGGCGCCGGGCAGTACGAGGACTTCGACGTCGCGTTCGGCCAGCTCCCGGAGGACACCGGTCAGCTGGTCTTCAAGACCCTGCAGAGCTACTCCGACGGCAAGGTCGTGCGCTGGATCGAGGAGACGACCGGCGACGACGAACCGGAGAACCCGGCCCCGGTGCTCAAGCTGACGGCCGGTGAGGACGGCGCCCCGGCCGCCGCCTCCACCACCTCCACCACCTCCACCACCTCCACCGCCAAGGCGGCCGACGCGAGCGACTCCACGGCCCGCGGGCTCGGCATCGCCGGCCTGATCGTCGGCGTCATCGGCCTCGCGGCCGCCGCGTTCGCGCTTCTGCGGAGCCGGGCCGCACGGTCGTAACACCTCACGTAGGGCGACAAGAGAAGTACGGCGAAGGGCCCGGACCGGCAACCCGGTCCGGGCCCTTCGCCGTTCTCCGGCTGCGGCCTGCGGCCTGCGGCCTGCGGCCTGCGGCCTGCGGCATGCGCTCAGCGCGCCGCCAGTTCCAGCAGTTCCCCTCCGGTCGCCGCCTCCACGGTGATGCGCGAGGTGCGCCACAGCCACCGCACGTCCCGGCCGAAGGACCACACCAGCGAGCCCAGAGCCAGCAGCGCGATCGCCAGGTTCACCCCGTGCGGCAGCAGCTCCGCGCCCGCCAGCAGCAGCGCGATCCCCTGGACGGCGGCGACCGTCTTGCGCGCGAACGACGGCGGCAGCGGGGCGTTCAGCCACGGCGCCACGCGGGCCGCGGCGACGAAGGCGTAACGCATCCCGCCGATCAGCAGCACCCACGGCCCGAGCTGCATGGACACGTACACGCTCAGCACCAGGATCAGGAACGCGTCGACCTCCATGTCGAAGCGCGCGCCCAGCGCGGTCGACGTCCCCGTGCGACGGGCCACCTTGCCGTCCACGCCGTCCAGGAGCAGTGCCACCGCGGTCAGTCCGACCAGCACGGTCACCGGCGGCGTGCTCTCGAAGGAGTCTGCGACCAGCGCGGTCACCCCGCCGACCAGGGTCGCCCGGCCGAGCGTGACCCGGTTCGCGGGGCCGAACGAGCTGAGCCGGGAACGGTGCAGAGCCCGGGAGAGGACCGCCCAGGTCGCGAACGCGAACGCGAGCCCCGTCAGCCAGCCGGCCGGCCCCATGCCGATCCCGGTGCCCAGCAGGGCCAGCAGCAGGATCTGGACGCCCGCTCCCACAGCGGTCTCCTGCTGGAGCCTCGCGTCGTACGTGTTGTTCAGGGCCACCGCACATCCTCCGGCCGAGTGACAGAGTCGATCAACGCCGCGTACTGTGCGCGGCCTGTGCACATCTCGGTACGTGAACAACTTCCCGATCGTTCAGGAGGATGCCGATGAACCGTTCGGCCCGCGCGTTCTGGCTCCGCTCGCCCGGCCACGGCGAACTGCGCGACCTCACCCTCGCGGAGCCCGCCGCGGACGAGGTCCTGGTGCGCGCCCTCTACTCCGGAGTCAGCCGCGGCACGGAGACCCTCGTCTTCCGCGGCCAGGTGCCCGAGAACCAACACGCGGCCATGCGGGCCCCGTTCCAGGAGGGCGACTTCCCCGGCCCGGTGAAGTACGGCTACCTGAACGTCGGTGTGGTCGAGGAGGGCCCCGACGCGCTGGTCGGCCGTACGGTGTTCTGCCTGTATCCGCACCAGAGCCGTTACGTCGTTCCGGTGAGCGCCGTGACCGTCGTACCCGAGCGGGTGCCGGCCGGGCGGGCCGTGCTCGCCGGGACCGTCGAGACCGCCGTGAACGCCCTGTGGGACGCGGCCCCGCTGATCGGCGACCGGATCGCGGTGGTCGGCGGCGGCATGGTCGGCTGCTCGGTCGCCGCCCTGCTCACCCGATTCCCCGGCGTCCGGCTGCAACTCGTCGACGCCGACCCGGCCCGCGCGAAGACCGCCGAAGCCCTCGGCGTCGACTTCGCTACGCCCGGCGACGCCCTCGGCGACTGCGACCTCGTCGTGCACGCCAGCGCCACCGAGGCCGGCCTCACCGGCGCCCTGAGCCTCCTCGCCGCCGAGGGCACGGTGGTGGAACTGAGCTGGTACGGCGACCGGCGCGTCACCCTCCCGCTCGGCGAGGCCTTCCACTCCCGCCGGCTCACCCTGCGCAGCAGCCAGGTCGGCACCGTCTCCCGGGCCGCCCGGGCCGGCCGCGGCTACGCCGACCGGCTGGCCCTCGCCCTCGACCTGCTCGCCGACCCGGCGCTGGACGCGCTCATCACCGGAGAGAGCGCTTTCGAGGACCTCCCCGACGTCATGCCCCGGCTCGCCTCCGGGGAGATCCCCGCCCTGTGTCACCGCATCAGCTACGGCGACACCGACCCCAGTTGAGGGACGGGACGGCCCGGACCCGGAAACGAGACGTGTCTGACCTGAGAAAAGAGTGAGAGGAGGCTGAACGCGGGGAAGCGAAGAGCCGTACTACACGGCATCCCCCGGCAGGCAAGGGCCGGGGGACCCGACGCGCCGCACCTGGAGGGTCGTCCGTTGTTCAGCATCACCGTCCGCGATCACCTCATGATCGCCCACAGCTTCCGCGGCGAGGTGTTCGGTCCCGCGCAGCGACTGCACGGCGCCACGTTCCTCGTGGACGCCACGTTCCGCCGCCCAGAGCTGGACGAGGACAACATCGTCGTCGACATCGGCCTCGCCACCCAGGAACTGGGTGCCGTCGTCGCCGGGCTGAACTACCGCAACCTCGACGACGAACCCGAGTTCAAGGGGACCAACACCTCCACCGAGTTCCTCGCCAAGTTCATCGCCGACAAGCTCGCCGAACGCGTCCACCAGGGCGCCCTCGGCGAGGGCGCCAGGGGCCTCACCGGGATCGCGGTCACGCTGCACGAGTCGCACATCGCCTGGGCGAGTTACGAGCGTGACCTGTGACCGATGTGACCGTGGAGAGGGCGCGGCTCACCTATGTGCCCGCCCAACCCGCCGCCGACAACGCCGGAATCATCCCCATGTCCCTGCGCACCGTGCACTTCGTCATGCCGGGCGGCGTCGACGACCCGGCCGCGCCCAGCGGCGGCAACGCCTACGACCGCCGGGTCTGCCTCGACCTGCCCGGCTTCGGCTGGCAGGTCGTCCGGCACGCCGCCGCCGGCACCTGGCCGCGCCCGGACCGCGCCGACCGGGACGCGCTCGCCCGCACCCTGCGCGACCTGCCCGACGACACGGTCGTCCTGCTCGACGGCATCGTCGCCTGCGGCGTCCCGGAGATCGTCGTACCCGAGGCCGGCCGGCTGCGCCTCGCCGTCCTGGTCCACCTCCCGCTCGGCGACGAGACCGGCCTCGACGCGGCCGTCGCCGCCGACCTCGACGCACGCGAACGCGCGGTGCTGCGGGCGGCGGGCGCGGTCGTCGCCACCAGCGACTGGGCCGTGCGCCGGCTCCTCTCCCACCACGGCCTCGCCCCCGACCGGGTGCACGTCGCCGCGCCCGGCGCCGACATCGCCCCCCTCGCCCCCGGCACCGACGGGGTGTCCCGGCTGCTGTGCGTGGCCTCGGTGACCCCCCGCAAGGGACAGCACCGGCTGATCGAGGCACTCGCGGCGGTACGGGACCTGCCCTGGTCCTGCGCCTGCGTCGGCGGCCTCGGCCACGACCCCGAGTACGTCGCCCACCTGCGCGCCCTCATCGCCCGCCACGGCCTCACCGACCGTCTGCACCTGATCGGCCCGCTCTCCGGCGCCGACCTCGACGCGGCCTGGGCCGCCGCCGACCTGATGGTCCTCACCTCCTACGCCGAGACCTACGGCATGGCGGTGACCGAGGCCCTGGCCCGCGGCATCCCCGTCCTCGCGACCGATGTCGGCGGCCTGCCCGAGGCGGTCGGCCGCGCCCCCGACGGCGGCGTGCCCGGCATCCTCGTCCCGCCGGAGGACCCCGCCGCACTCGCCGCCGAACTGCGCGGCTGGTTCGGCGAGGCCGACGTACGCCGCCGGCTGAAGGCCGCGGCCCGCAGCCGCCGGGCCGCCCTCGACGGCTGGGCGACGACGGCCCGCAGCCTGGCAGGCGTTCTCCAGCGGCTCCCCGAACCCCCGAGGAGGGCGGCATGAACAGGCCGAAGACGGCGACCGACGGCACGGGTTCGATCCCGGCCCAGCCGGGACCGAGGGGCACGCACACCACGCTCGACGGTTTCTTCGAGAGCACACCGGGGGCTGGTTCCGTGGACGATTCCGCCGAGCACGGCCACCGCGCCGCGGCGGACGACGGGGCCGGCGCTGTCATCGCCGGTGCCGGGCCCGTCGTACGGCCGGGCGAGCGGGCCACCGTACGGCTGCGGGACGGCGGTTCCGAGGAGGAGGCGCCGCGGTACGCGCCCGAGTGGCTGCAACTGCGGGAAGGGCCCGACGCGGCCGCCCGGGCCGTGCAGTCGCTGGACCCCCTCAGGCGCCGGCTGACCGATCTGCCCCACCGGGCGGGCGGACTGGTCGTGCACGACCTGGGCTGCGGCACCGGCTCGATGGGCCGCTGGCTCGCACCCCGCCTGGACGGCGCCCAGCACTGGGTCCTGCACGACCGCGACCCCTACCTGCTGCACTTCGCCGCCGTGGCCGCGCCGCGCTCCGCCGCAGACGGCAGCCGCGTCACCGTCGAGACCCGGCGCGGCGACGTGTCCCTGCTGACCCCGGACGCCCTGGCCGGCGCCTCACTGGTCACCGCCTCCGCCCTCCTCGACGTGCTCACCGCCGAAGAAGTCATCGCTCTCGCCGGCGCCTGCGCCGGGGCCGGCTGCCCCGCGCTGCTCACGCTCTCCGTCGCCGGACGCGTCGAACTCACCCCGGCGGACCCGCTGGACGCCGAGATCACCGAGGCGTTCAACGCCCACCAGCGGCGAGGCGGGCTGCTCGGTCCGGACGCGGTGACCCTGGCCTGCGAGGCGTTCTCCGAGCGCGGCGCGACGGTGCGCGTCCACCCGAGCCCGTGGCGGCTCGGCCCCGCGGAGTCGGCACTGACCGAGCAGTGGCTGCGCGGCTGGGTGGGCGCGGCCGTCGAACAGCGGCCCGAACTGCGCGACCGCGCCGAACGCTACCTGCGCGACCGGCTGGCCGCCTGCGCGGCCGGTGAGCTGCGGGTCGTGGTCCACCACAGCGACCTGCTGGCCCTGCCCCGGCCGACGGGCGGGGCGTCATGAACGCGGGGGCGGCCGGAGCGGAAGCGGACGCGCGGGTGGCAGGCGCGGCACGTGGGGCAGGCGCGGCACGTGGGGCAGGTGTGGCAGGTGGGGCAGGCGTAACGGCAGCGGGAGCGCGGACTCCGGCGGCCGGCACCCACGTGTGTGTGACGCACGCCGATACGACGCACGCGCGTGTGGCGTCCGCGGATACGACGCACGCGCGTGTGGCGTCCGCGGATACGACGCACGCGCGTGTGGCGTCCGCGGATACGACGCTTACGCGCGTGACGCACGCAGATGCGACGCACGCGCATGTGACGCAGTGGGGCAGGGCTCGCGGGAACAGTGCCCGCACGGGCCGCCCCGCACCCGGCATCTCCACGGCCCGCCCCGCCACCGACGTCACACAGGCCGCCCGCCCGGAGTCGTCCCCTCTGGAGACCGCGTCGGCCGAAACCTCCACCCCGCGCCGCCTCGACGCCCGTACGATCCGCACCCACTGCGGCACGATCGCCGGTGCGGCCATCCTCGGTGTCCTGCTGTGGCACCTGGGCACCGGCGTGCTCCTCGACGGGCTGCGGCGGATCGACACCGCGACCGTCCTGGCCGCGCTCGGCATCGGCGTGGTCACGACCGTGTTCAGCGCCTGGCGCTGGCAGTTGGTGGCCCGGGGCCTGCGCATCCGGCTGCCGCTGGGCTCCGCCGTCGCCGACTACTACCGGGCGCTGTTCCTCAACGCGGCCCTGCCGGGCGGCATCCTGGGCGACGTGCACCGCGCGGTCCGGCACGGGCAGAGCGCCGGTGACCTGCGCCGCGGGGTGAAGGCGGTCGTACTGGAACGGGTCGCAGGCCAGCTGGCGCTGACCGTCGTCGGCGCGGCGGTGCTGCTGACCCTCCCGTCCCCGGTCCGTTCCGACGTGCGCGGCTTCGCCCCGCTGGTCGCCCTCGCCGGGGCCGGCGCGCTGGCCGTCGTCCTCGCCGTCCGCATGAACCGGCCGCCCGCCCGCCGCGACGGCGCCCTGCGCGCCGCTCTGCGCGAGGCACGGCAGGGCCTGCTGTCCCGCCGTACCGGGCCCGGGATCGCACTGTCCTCCGCCGTCGTCCTGGCCGGGCACCTGGCGATGTTCGTGGTCTCCGCCCGGGTCGCCGACTCGGCCGCCCCGGTCGCGGTGCTGCTTCCGCTCGCCGTGCTCGCCCTCGTCGCCATGGGGGTGCCGCTGAACGTCGGCGGCTTCGGCCCCCGGGAGGGCGTCACCGCCTGGGCGTTCGGCGCGGCGGGGCTGGGCGCGAGCACCGGAGTCGCGGTCGCCGTCGTGTACGGCGTCCTGAGCTTCGTGGCGAGCCTGCCCGGCGCCGTCGTACTCGTCGTCCGCTGGTACGCGGGCGTGCGGGCCGGAACCGCCGCGCAGGCCCCCGCCCCGACGGCCCCCGTGGCCCCGACGTCCCGGTCCGTCGGCCCGCGCCCGGCGGCGGCGCCCGGCCGCGCCTGCGCCGCCGGCTACCCCTCCCCGTCCCCGGACGTCAGCAACGCGAAATACGGCGCGAAGGATTCCGCGAGGGCCGCCAGCAACTCCTTCCCCTTTTCCGCCGATCCCAAGGAAGGACGGCCGATGACGCCCGACTCGGTATAGGCGGACATTCCCACGGTGAGCAGATGGCGACGATCGTCAGCGGTGAAATCGGCGGACTCGTAACCAGGGCGGACGAATTCGGGGTGAGCGTGCAGCAGAATCGAGGTCTCGATTTCTCCCGCGTGCATGTCGGTGAGCAGCGAGGTGAGCACCCCCGCACGCTCCCGCGCCGCCTCCCAGTCCTCGGCGGCCGGGAACAGCGCCGCCTTCTCCCCCCGCGCGGAGGCCTCCTGGACGACGTTGCCCAGCACGTAGTTCCCGCCGTGCCCGTTCACCACGACGAGCGCCTCGACGCCCGAGCGGCGCAGCGACTCCGCGATGTCCCGCACCACCGCGTGCAGCGTCACCGACGAGATGCTGACCGTCCCCGGCCAGTCCGCGTGCTCGTGCGAGCAGCCGAACGTCACCGGCGGAAGGAGCTGCACCGGATACGCGGCGGCGATCTCACGCGCCACGGCACAGGCGACCAGCGTGTCGGTCGCCAGCGGAAGGAACGGACCGTGCTGTTCGAAACTGCCCACGGGAAGGACGGCGACCCGTGCTGAAACGCCCGCCCCCCGCCTTCGCACGTCCTCCGTGGTGTCCGCCGGCATCACCCCGTGTGCCACCGCCCGTGCATCCGAACCACTCATCTTTTTCACGGCCTTTCGTCTCTGCTTAGGAATCAGATCATGACAGAAAACACCGGCACCACCATCGGCGTACTCGGCAAGAAGTCCCCGCGGCGCAGCGGCGCCGAACGCGTCGTGAATGCGCCGCTGCCCACCGTGTACGGGAAATTCCAGGCGATCGGCTACCTGGACCACGACCGCGGTGACGAGCAAGTGGCCCTGGTGTACGGCGAGATCGGCACCGAGAACGTACTGACCCGGCTGCACTCGGAGTGCCTGACCGGGGACGCGTTCGGCTCCCAGCACTGCGAGTGCGGCGACCAGCTGGCGTCCGCGCTGCGCGCGGTGGCCGCCGAAGGCAGCGGCATCGTCGTCTACCTGCGGGGCCACGAAGGCCGCGGCATCGGACTGCTCGCCAAGCTGCGCGCGATGGCCCTGCAGGCGGAGGGCCTGGACACGGTGGAGGCCAACCTCGCGCTCGGCCTGCCCGTCGACGCCCGTGACTACGGCGTCGCCGCCGAGATCCTGCACGACCTCGGGGTGCGCTCGGTCCGGCTGATGTCCAACAACCCGCGCAAGCGGGAGGCGCTGGTCCGGCACGGCATCCAGGTCGCCGAGCAGGTGCCGCTGCTGATCGAGCCGTGCGAGAGCAACATCACCTATCTGCGCACCAAGCGAGAGCGGATGGACCACATCCTGCCCCACCTGGACGCGGTCGCCCACGGCTCCTGAGACGGGCCAGGGGGCCCTGCACGGGCCGGGCCGGACCGCGACGGTTCGCCCTGTGGCCGGCGGCCCACGATGACTCAGCCTGTGGCGGCGGACCGCGACGCGGGGTGGTGGACCGCGACGCAGGGTGGTGGACCGCGACGCAGGGTGGTGGACGGCGACGCGGGGCAGTGACGGTGACGCGGGGCGGTGGACGCCGAACCGGTCGAGCGGGGGCCGCGGTTCGGCGCGCGGCCCGGCCCGTGGTGGTCAGTCCGTCACCGCCTCGTGCACCAGCCGCCGCAGCTCCGGGAACACCTTCAGCGTCCTCGGGCGCACCTGCGACATGAACTGCACTGTCAGGTCGCGGTCCGGGTCGATCCAGAACGCGGTCGTGGCCGCGCCGGTCCAGCCGTAGGTGCCGGCCCGGGACGGGGCGAAGGTGCGGGACGGGTCGACGACCACGGAGACGTTGAAGCCGAAGCCCAGGCCGTCGTTGCCCGGCTCCTGGTGGACGGGCGCGCCGAACGCGCGGAGGATCGCGTCGCCGGGCAGCTGGTTGCGGGTCATCCGGGCGACCGCCTCCGCGGGCAGCAGCCGGACGCCGTCCAACTCACCGCCGCGGCGCAGCATCTCCATGAACCGGTGGAAGTCGTAGGCGGAGGAGACCAGGCCGCCGCTGCCGGACAGGAACCGGGGCCTGCCGTGCACCGGCAGCCCCGCGACCGGCTCGATCCCGCCGTCGTCGGTCTCCCGGTACAACTCGGCCAGCCGGCAGGCCTGTTCGGGTTCGATGTGGAAGCCGGTGTCGGTCATGCCGAGCGGACCCAGGATCCGCTCGGTGAAGAACGCGTCCAACGGCTGCCCGGAGACCACCTCGACGACCCGGCCCAGCACGTTGGAGGCGACCGAATAGTTCCACTGCGTGCCCGGGTCGAACTGCAGCGGCATCCGCGCGTACACCTCGACCGTGTGCGCCAGATCGGCGCCCGGCGGCACCGAGTACTCAAGGCCCGACTCCCGGTACAGGGCGTCCACCGGATGCCTGTGGTAGAAGCCGAAGGTCAGGCCCGCGGTGTGGGTGAGCAGATGCCGGATCAGGATCGGGCCGGCGGCCGGACGGGTGCGCATGCCGGTGCCCGAACCGCCGTCGTACACCCGGGGGTCGGCGAACACCGGCAGGTGGCGGTCGAGCCGGTCGTCCAGGGAGAGCCGGCCCTCCTGCGCCAGCAGCAGCACCGCGACCGCGGTGACCGGCTTGGTCATCGAGTAGATCCGCCACAGCGTGTCCGGCTCGACCGGCAGTCCGGCCGCCACGTCGCGCAGGCCGTACGCGGTGAGGTGGGCGACGCGGCCGCCGCGGGCCACCGCCACCAGGTAGCCGGGCAGGTGCCCCTCGTCGACGTGGCGGGCGAAGTGCCGGTCCAGGCGCTCCAGCGCCCCGCCGTCCAGCCCCGCCTCGCCCGGGTCGACGTCCTGTCGCAGCTGTGCCATCGCTCTCCTCCGGTCGCGTCCGACGCGCCGCCTCCCGACTGCCCCGACGGGACGCGCGCGTCCCTCATCGTCGCTCAGGAACACCCTCCGGGACCCGCAGGTCGGCGGGACGTGTGAGCGACGTGACGCCGGCGGCCCCGGGCAGCGCGCGGGCCGCGGGCACGCCGAGCGCGGCCACCCCCGCCAGCGCGAACAGCGCCGTCCCCGTGCCGGCGTGCATCAGCGCGGTCGCCGCGGCCACGCCCAGAGCGGGCCCCACGTTCAGCGCGGTCTGCTGCAGCCCGCCCGCCACCCCCGCGACCGCCACGTCCGCACGCCGTACGACGGCATGGGTGGCCGCCGTCATCACCGTCCCGAACCCGGCCCCCAGCAAACCGAATCCGCAGCCCAGGGCGGGCGCGGCGGTGGCCCCGGACAGCACCAGGACACCGAGCGCGACCGCCATCGTCGCCGCCGTCGTCGTCCCCCGCGCACCGAAGCGGCGCAGCAGCACCGGGCAGAGCGCGGCGGACAGCACCATCAGCACCGCCAGCGGCAGACTGCGCAGCGCGCTGTGGAGCGGGTCGAGGCCGAGACGGCGCTGCAGGACGTACGTGGCGACGAACAGCGTCCCGAACAGCGCGGCGGACACGGCCACCAGCAGCGCGAGGGCGGCGGCGACCGTGCGGGAGCCCAGCACCTCGGACGGCAGCAGCGGGTTCGCCGTACGCCGCTCGTGCCGGACCAGGACGGCGGCCGAGACCAGCGCGACGGCGATCCCGGCCACGGAAGCCGGCCGGGAGCCCAGCGCGTGCACCAGACAGCCCAGCGTCACGGCGAGCAGCACGGCACCCGGCAGGTCCAGCGGGGCACGGCCGTCCGCCCGGCACCGGTCCGGGCGCAGCAGGGCGGGCAGGCCGAAGGCGAGCGCGGGCAGCACGTTGACGAAGAACACCGCCCGCCAGCCCAGCCCGGTCACCAGCGCCCCGCCCAGCAGCGGCCCCGCCGCCGCGGCCAGCCCGATCGCGACCGTCCGCACGGCGAGGGGTGCCGCGAGCCGGTCCGCCGGGTAGGCGGCCCGCAGCATGCCCAGCGTGGCCGGCTGCAACAGCGCCCCGAACACCCCCTGCACCGCGCGCAGGCCGACCACCCACCCCACTCCCGGAGCCAGGCCGATGCCCGCCGAGGCCGCGCCGAACCCGAGCATGCCGTACGCGAACAGCCGCCGGTGCCCGTAGCGGTCGCCGAGCCGCCCCGCGAACACCAGCAGGCTCGCCACCGCGACCAGATACGCGGAACTGGTCCACTGCACCTGGGCGAACGACGCCCCCAACTCCCGCTGCAGCCGCGGCTGCGCGACCGTGAGGACCGTACCGTCCAGGGCGACGACCACCGCCCCCGCCACGCTGCTCGCCAGCGTCCACCGCCGGTTCACCGACCGGGCTCCGGACCCAGGTGGGCGGCCAGAGCGGCCTCCAGCAGGCCCTCGAAGTCATCCTCGGCAAGAGTGAGTTGGAGGGCGCGCCAGCGCCACAGCTGGGCGATCCCGTGCAGATTCGCCCACAGCGCTGCGGCGGCCCGCCGCGCGTCGGCCTCCGGGCGGAGCTCCCCGACCAGCCCGGCGAGCAGGGAGAACAGCGGAAGACTCGTCTCCCGCAGCCCCAGATGCCCGCTCGCCAGCAGATCGTGACGGAACATCAGCTCATACATGCCCGGGTCGCCGAGTGCGAACTCCAGATAGGTCCGCGCCAGCACGGCCACCCGTGCGCGCGGCTCCTCGGGCGCCTGCGCCAGCGCCCGGTGCACCCGGTCGGCCAGATCGGCGAAGCCGCGGCGCGCGATGGCCGACAGCAGCTCCAGATGGGTGGGGAAGTGGCGGCGGGGCGCCCCGTGCGAGACACCCGCACGCCGGGCGATCTCCCGCAACGTCAGCGCCTGCAACCCCTCGGCGGCCAGCAGCTCCACTCCTGCGTCGACCAGACGGGCCCGCAGCCCCGTGTCGTACTCAGTCATAGACAGTGTCTACCAGGTGTGCGTAGACACTGTCTACGCACGGAGGGGTGAAGAGGCGGTGGGCGCGCGGGATGGGGGGGAATGTGTGAGCCCGTCGGCGAGTTGACCCGACATGACCCAGGACCCGACCCAGGACGCGCTGCTCGACCAGCTCGCCGCCGGCCACGCTGGAGTGCTGGTCACCCTCAAGCGCGACGGCCGCCCCCAGCTGTCCAACGTCAGCCACGCCTACGACCCGGACGAACGGATCATCCGGATCTCCGTCACCGACGACCGCGCCAAGACCCGCAACCTGCGCCGCGACCCCCGCGCCTCCTACCACGTCACCAGCGCCGACCGCTGGGCGTACACCGTCGCCGAGGGCACGGCCGAGCTGACCCCGGTCGCCCGGGATCCGCACGACGAGACCGTCGAGGAACTGGTCCGGCTCTACCGTGACGTCCTCGGCGAGCACCCGGACTGGGACGACTACCGGAACGCGATGGTGCGCGACCGGCGGCTGGTGGTGCGGTTGCGCGTGGAGAAGGTGTACGGCGTACCGAAACGCTGAGTTCGGTATGCAATCTGCAATCTGCGGGATGCGAAATGCAGTCGGCGACGGCGTGCGGCCCGCACACCCGTATGTATGCGAACAACGGCACATCGAAGGCGATCTCCTGCACACCGTCGGCGGTCGTCCGTATACGGCAGGGGATGTTCTGCGTGCACGCATGCGCGAGACGAGACGACCTTCCGAAATGCGGGCGACGGTCGACTGCATACCGTAGGCGGCCTACGGCGCCTCGGCGGTTCGCGTCTCGATCGCCCGCAGCACGGCGACCATGTCCTCGCCGCCGTATCCCTGGGCCACCGTCTCCTCGAACAGCGCGTGGCACTCGTCGAGGAGCGGTGAAGCCAGGTGGGCCTTCCGCGCCGCCTCGGCGATGAGCCGGTTGTTCTTCAGTACGTCCAGTGCCGCCGCCTGCACCGCGAAGTCCCGCTCGCGGAGCTTGGGCGCCTTCATCCGGGAGACCGCGCTCGCCATGGGGCCCGCGTCGAGCACGTCCAGGAACAGTTGCCGGTCCAGGCCCTGCCGCTCGGCGAAGTGAAAGGCCTCGGTCAGTCCGGTCACCTGGGTGATCAGGAAGAGGTTCACGGACAACTTCATCAGCAGGGCGCGCGGCGCCGGGCCGCACAGGAACGTCTGCCGGCACATCGGGGCGAGCAGCGGGCGTACGGCGGCCACGGCGGACTCCTCCCCGGCGAGCATGGCAACCAACTGCCCCTGTTCGGCCGGGACCCGTGACCCGGAAACGGGTGCCTCGACGTACCGGCCGCCTGCGGCCCGCACATCGCCCTCCAGGGCGTGGGAGTACTCCGGGGAGGTCGTGCCCATGTGGACGACCGTGCGGCCCGCGACCCGCGCCGCCAGGGCAGGGGTACCGCGGCCGAGGACCGTGTCGACGGACGCCTCGTCGGCGAGCATCAGCAGGACCACGTCCGTGCGCGCGAATACCTCGTCGGCGTCCGCCGCGACCTCGGCGCCGGCCGCGCGGAGCGGCTCGGTGCGCTGGGTGGTCCGGTTCCACACCACGAGGGGTGTGCCGGCGGCCGCCAGGCGTAGTGCCATGGGGCGGCCCATCACTCCGAGACCGATGAAACCGACGTCCATGAGGACCGCCCTCCGACCCATGAGTCGACTATGACGGCTGTCATAGTAGCGGGCGTTATGACGGCGGTCATAGAGTGGGATGGTGAGGATCGGAGAGTGACGATGACCGAGGCGCGGCGGGGACCGCGGGAGCGGATGGTCTTCAGCGCGGCCCAGCTCATTCGGCGCGAGGGGGTCGCCGCGACCGGGATGCGCGAGGTCGCCGCACACGCGGGCGCACCGCGCGGCTCGCTCCAGCACTACTTCCCGGGCGGGAAGGAACAGCTGGTCAACGAGGCGGTCGCCTGGGCCGGACGGTACGCGGGCAAGCGGATCGCGCGCTTCCTCGCGGGGCTCGAGGAGCCGGCCCCGAGCGATCTGTTCGCGGCGATGGTCGCCCAGTGGACCGACGAGTACGAGACCGACGGCTTCGCCGCGGGCTGTCCGGTCGCCGCCGCCACCGTCGACTGCGCCTCCTCCGACAACTCCACTCGCCAGGCCGTGGCCGACGCGTTCACGACCTGGAGCACCCCGCTCGCCGACGCCCTCACCGGGATGGGCGTACCGGCAGCCCGCGCCGGGTCCCTGGCCACGCTGATGATCAGCGCTCTGGAGGGCGCGATCATCCTGGCCCGTGCCGAAGGCGACGTACGGCCCCTCAAGGCGGTCGTACGGGAACTCGGGCCTCTGCTCGACGCGGCGGCGGCTCCGGGCTCCTGAGTGCGGCCGAGTGGTGGAACGCCGGCCGACGGTGCTTGTCCGGCACCGCCCGCCGCACTAGCCTCCGCCCGTGATCAACGGTGCGCATGTGGTGCTACAGCCGGGACGCGGAGGCCGACCGGGCCTTCCTGCGCGACACCCTTCAATGGGCGCACGTCGACGCGGGCCACGGATGGCTCATCTTCCAGGCGCCGCCCGCCGAGGTGGCCTGCCATCCCACGGACGACGCGCCGACGCACGAGCTGATGCTGATGTGCGACGACCTCGATGCGACGCGACGGCAACTCGCGGACCGGGGAGTGGAGTTCACCCGGCCAGTGGAGGAGGCCCGCTGGGGCCGGGTGACCGCGTTCCGCCTCCCGGGCGGTGGCGAACTCGCCCTGTACGAGCCGCGCCACCCGAGGCCGTAGACAGTAGGCAGTAGGCGGCGGACGGTAGACGGTAGCCGGTAGATGGGCGGCCACCCCAGGCCGGCCTTCGGAGGGCCTCCGCACTGCGAGCAGCCCAGTGGGCGGCGGGCGGAGGTCAGCCGGTCGTCCGTTCGGCCGTGAGGTAGGCGATCACCATGTCGCCGAGCATGGTCCGGTAGTGGTCGCGCTGGGCGGGGTCGACCAGGTCGCGGCCGAACAGGGCACCGAAGGTATGTCGGTTGGCGACCCGGAAGAAGCAGAACGAGCTGATCATCGCGTGCAGATCGACGGCGTCCACGTCGGCCGTGAACAGCCCGACTCCTGGCCCGTGGCGAGGATCCGGCGGATCACGTCCAGCGCCGGGGAGCCGATCTTGCCGAGTTTCTCGGAGGCCGCGATGTGCCCGGCGCCGTGGATGTTCTCGATGCTGACCAGGCGGACGAAGTCCGGGTGCCGCTCGTGGTGGTCGAAGGTCAGCTCCGCGAGCCGCCGGATCGCGGCGACGGGGTCGAGGTGTTCGACGTCCAGTTGCTGCTCGGTCTCCCGGATCACGCCGTAGGCGCGCTCCAGCACGGCCGTGAACAGCTGTTCCTTGCCGCCGAAGTAGTAGTAGATCATCCGCTTGGTGGTGCGGGTGCGGGCGGCGATCTCGTCGACGCGGGCGCCGTCGTAGCCGGCGCGGGCGAACTCCTGCGTGGCCACGTCGAGGATCTCGGCCTGGGTCCGGGCGGCGTCGCGCACCCGTCCGCCGGGTCGTACCGGTTCTTCGACGCTCGTCATCGGATTCCTTCGGGCCGTAGGACGCCTGGGCGGCACGCGCGCGTGCGTGCCGGTGATTGTAGAAGCAGGTTCCCCGAACGGGGCCGGGGTCTTTCGTACGGGCCGTGCGGCCGCTATAGCTAACGTACTGGTTCGTACATTAGCTACGGCTCGGGAGGTCCCATGTGGCCAAGGACTCGTATCTCGTCGGACTGATCGGAGCCGGGATCGGCCCCTCGCTCAGCCCCGCCCTGCACCAGCGCGAGGCGGACCGTCAGGGCCTGCGCCATCTGTACCGGCTCCTCGACCTCGACGTGCTCGGCGTACGGCCGGAGGCGGTCGGCGACCTCCTGCGCTGCGCACGCGACCTCGGCTTCGACGGGCTGAACGTCACCCAGCACAAGTTCACTCGAACGCATCTACTTGAGGGTTTTCCGCATCAACTTCCGAGATCACCAGCAACGTGCCTGCGGTCCCCGCACACACTGATTCTCCATACACGAGGGAGGGACACGTGGGCGTCAGGAAGATCCTCACGATCAAGCTGGAGATCGAGGTCAACGAGAAGGTCACTCGGTACAGCCGCCTGGAGAACACGTACGGCGAGGTGGTCATCGCCGCCATGAAGGCGGCTCGTGCCGAGATGCCAGCGGGCAGCATCGAGCAGATCACCACTCACGCGCGCTGGGAGTACCGGCATTGGGATCCGGAGCCGATCACCTATGCCAATGGGGAGGAACCAGAGATCGAGGACTTCGATGACGAGGACTTCGTCTTCGAGGAGGAGGTCTGAACGCCACCGGCGGGCCCCGACCGTCCGAGGGTGGTCGGGGCTCGCCCTGTGTCCGAGGTGGGCTCCTGGACAGCTGGGTGACGGTGGTGTTCATCGTGTCGGTGACCACCAGCATGCCGAACCCTCATAGGGCCGGGGTAGCCGTCAGGACGCGGTGTGGATTCGGGCGGTTGGGCTGCTGCTACTTGGTCTCGACCGTGCCGGTGAAGATGGCGGTCCCGGATACGTCTCCAGTGCGTTCGTTGTAGGGCTGGGTCAGTTCCACCTGCAACTTGGTCTGAGAGGGACTGAACGTGCAGCCAGCCGCCCAGGTGGCCGAGTCACCAACCAACAGGTGATTGCCAGGAATGCCCTTGATGGTCTCGGTGCGTACCTCATTGCTGCCTGCGGGGCAGACCATGTTGAACCCCGAGAGATCAAGAGGTTCCTTGGTGCCGTTGATGACTGTGATCTTGAAGCTCAGGTAGGGCTGTCCATCATCCAGCATCGATATGTCGTCGTCGGTGATACGTCTGCGGGTGAGTTCACTGAGCTTCGCGGTGGTGCCGTCACGCCACTTAGCGGTTCCCGTCAGGCCGACGGTGAAAGTGCTCGCCTGCTGCTGGTCGGCCCAGGCCTGCTGGTCTGCGGCCCAGGATGCCCTCGCTTTGGCGTCGGTGTCACTCTTGGACGAGGAGTTGTCACTGCCGCAGGCGGTCAACGAGGCTCCGAGAGCGGCGAGCAGGACCGCGCTCAGGACGGCCTTCTTGAGGAGGGGCACCAGTCTGTTCCTTTCCGCTAGGGCACGGCTTCCGAGCATCTTCTTGTCCGGATCGCGCCCTGTCGGTTGTCTGAATAGCACCCCACCTGCTTGAGCTTGATGTTGGGGTCCGCCGGGAGGCGTGCGAGACCTACAGCGGATCCTCCTCCAGCGCCTCGCGAACGATGTTGACCGCCTCGTGGTGTTGGTGGCCACCGCCTCGGCGTGGACCAGCGCGCGGGCGGATCCGTCGAAGTCGAAGTGCTGGTAGCAGCGGATCTTCTTCGCTCCGCGAAGTCCGGCATAGCGGTGAGGGGCGGGGCGATGGCGCCGCCCTGGTAGTCGTCCAGGCCGGTGCCCTCGGTGGAGTGCCAGACGATCGTGTTCACGCGCATCGAGTCACCGGGGTACTTGCGCTCGTACCAGTGCGCGGTGCTGGCGCCGGGGTACTTCTCAGCGGCCATGGTGCCTCCTTCAGGGTCTGGCGGGCATGAAAAAGCCCCCTCCGGCGGGGGGGGGGAGTGACCGGAGGAGGCGGCTTGGGCGCGGCTCAGGATGAGAGGCCGGTGTCCCACCAGGGGCCGTGGGGAGTGCTGCCGCGGTCGTCTCAAGCGTGGCCGGGCTGCTGACGTTGCGATCGGATCGCTGTTCCACAAGCGCGCCGACTCTGCGCTCGCTCCAGCACATGGAGGCCCAGAGCCGGGGACTTCGTGAAGACATGAAGGCCCAGAGCGACCTGGGCAAGGCGATCGAGCTGTTGACCCAAGAGGAAGACCCCACCATCAAGGCGCATCTGCGAGCCGCGCTGATCCTGAAGCTCTCGGCAGCCGAGCTGTCCGACCTTGGCGGTGGTCCGAAGCCGGCCGATCCTCTTCCGCAAGCGAGCGTCAACGGCGCCGTCCCGCAGCAACAGTCGGAGAACCCCCTGTCGTGACGCGGCTGCGGCCGTTAGTAGTTCACGGCTAGATCACGACCCGGACCTATATGTAGATCCCATGTATGTCTCGTGCATACTCTGTGCCGCCTGACTCCTCGTGCACGACGTAGTTGCCGGTCAGGGCTCCAAGGAGGCTCTCGTGGAGAACCCGTCGCCACTTCCCCCGAACGTTCCCCCGCGCCCGTCTGGTGCTCCCACGGCGCGCACCGGGGCGGACACGCCGGACGGCTGGCGAGACGAGTACGACCCGGAGTACCAGGCCATCCTGACGAGGATGGAGACGCCTTGGTGGAAGCGGCCTGTGGCCCTGTGGGGCGGTGTCGCCGCCGTTGCTGTCGCTTCGTTCTTCCTGGGCGGTGCGGTCCTGGGCTCTGATGGAAGCTCGGGCACCTCTTCTCCGGATCCCTGGGTGCAGGGGCAGGTGGACCAGTCGCAGAACGATCAGCAGCAGAACAACCAGCCTGCCGGGGTGTCCCCCGCGCAGAAGTTCCAGATCCTGACGAGGTTCTGCACCCAACAGGCAGGCGGTCCGACCAACGTGGACGAAGCCGCCCTCATGGAGTGCAAGAACGACTACTACGTGACGGACCAAGGCCAGGTCTTGCCGAAGTAGCTCCGCACGTCCTGCATCAGGCAGCAGAGACCAGTACGCGCTTGGCCTTCGCCCTCGTCGCCTTCTCGGCCCGAGCGACGTCGATGTGTCGGAGGAGCTTCTGGTCTCGGTTCTCTCCTCCGGTGGTGGTCTTCACGCCGTGCTCGTGGGCGTCCATGACCAGGGAGTACAGCTTCTCTCCCGCCGAGGCCCGGTCGGCCCAGCGTTTGATCCACTTGCCCTCGTCATCATTGACGATCTCGCCGAGGATCTTCCGGCGTGGGCCCTCGCCGTCGAACAACCGGGTGTAGCCGAAGGGCCGATGACCGGAGTTGTGGATCTTCCCGGCCGCCACCAGCTCCTGGACCTTGCGGAGGATGCGCTCCTGCTTGTGCTCAACCTCGAACTTCGCGACAGATCCTAGGGTGCGGGCAATAAAGCGTCCTGCCGGAGTGTTGAGGTCGAGCTCCCCGGCCGTCGCGGTCCTGATCTCGGTTTTGTGCTGCTCCACGATGAGGATCAGGTCTTCCAGTTCCGCAGGCTGGCGGTACAGGCGGTCTGGGTGTCAGGACGCGATGGCGTCGATGTGGCCGGACTTCACGTCCTCCAGCATCCGGAGGTAGTGCTTGCGCTTCTTCCGGCGGTCGGCGGCTGTCACGTCGTTGTCGACGTACACCTCCACGACCTTCCAGCCGAGCGAGGCGGCCCGGAGACGGCAGTCGTCCTCCTGGCGCTTCACGCCGAGGCCGCCACCCTCTCGGTCATCGGAGATGCGGACATAGATGCCGACGCGGCGAACCTGGCGGTGGTCTTCATGTGGAGGATAGGCGAGTGGATACGTAGCAAGGAATTTGTGGCACCCCTGCAAGCAGCTCGTCATCGACCACATGGACGCACTCGATCCACAGCCCCGCCCGCCGGCGCCCTCGCCGACTCCCTCGTCCGGCACTTCGGTCCCGGCCGGGCCGTCGGACTGGATCCCGGCAACTGCATCCGGTCGACCGGATCCCCCCGACTGCATCCCGCCGGTGACCAGATCCCCAGCGACAGGATCCTGCCGACTGCATCTCGGCGACTGGATACTCACGACTGCATCCTGACGACTGAATCCCGGCGACTGGATCCCGTTGACCAAATCCCGGCCGCCGTACGACGCCGTAAGACCGTGGCCCGGTCCACCAGCGGTGAACCGGGCCACGGGAAAGGCCGTTACGGCCGTCTGTTCCACTCCGCGATCACGGGACGCCCGTGCTCGGTGGACAGCCGGCTGACCGTGCCGGTGGCCAGCTGGAACAGCCGGCCCTCGGCGGGCGGCAGGCCGAGTCGGCGGGCGGTCAGCACCCGCAGGAAGTGGGCGTGGGCGACGAGGACGACATCCCCGGCGTCCTCGGCGAGTGCCGCGCCGATCCGGGCCAGCACCCGGTCGGCGCGGGCCCCGATCTGCTCGGGCGACTCGCCCGGGTGCCCCTGCGGGCCGGGCGGCACGCCGTCGGTCCACAGGTCCCAGCCGGGTCGGGTGCGGTGGATCTCGGCGGTGGTGATGCCCTCGTAGCCGCCGTAGTCCCACTCGTGCAGGTCCGGGTCGGGCACGATCCCGATCAGGCCCGCCAGTTCGGCGGTGCGTATCGCGCGGCCCAGCGGGCTGGCCAGCGCGCGGGCGTAGGTCCGGCCGGTGAGGAGCGGAGCGAGGGACTTGGCCTGTTCCTCGCCGTGCCCGATCAGGGGCAGGTCGGTGTAGCTGGTGTGCTGTCCCGACCGGCTCCACTCCGTCTCACCGTGGCGGACCAGCAGCAGGTCGCCCACGGCGGTTCAGTCCTTCTTCTCGACCGCGTGGCCGCCGAACTGGTTGCGCAGCGCCGCGATCATCTTCATCTGCGGCGAGTCGTCCTGCCGGGAGGCGAACCGGGCGAACAGGGAGGCGGTGATCGCGGGCAGTGGTACGGCGTTGTCGATGGCCGCCTCGACGGTCCAGCGGCCCTCGCCGGAGTCCTCCGCGTAGCCGCGCAGGTTCTGAAGGTGCTGGTCCTCGTCCAGGGCGTTGACCGCGAGGTCGAGCAGCCAGGAGCGGATGACGGTGCCCTCCTGCCAGGAGCGGAAGACCTCGCGGACGTTGTCCACCGACTTGACCTTCTCCAGCAGCTCCCAGCCCTCGGCGTAGGCCTGCATCATGGCGTACTCGATGCCGTTGTGGACCATCTTCGAGAAGTGCCCGGCGCCGACCCGGCCCGCGTGGACGTAGCCGTACGGGCCCTCGGGCTTGAGCGCCTCGAAGACCGGCCGCAGCCGCTCCACGTGCTCCTTGTCGCCGCCGACCATGAGGGCGTAGCCGTTCTGCAGGCCCCACACGCCGCCGGAGACGCCCGCGTCGACGAAGCCGATGCCCTTGACGCCGAGTTCGGCGGCGTGCTTCTCGTCGTCCGTCCAGCGGGAGTTGCCGCCGTCGACCACCGTGTCGCCCTCGGACAGCAGGTCCTTGAGCTCGTCGATGACGCCCTGGGTGGCGGTGCCGGCCGGGACCATCACCCAGACTGTGCGGGGCGCGTCCAGCTTCTGGACCAGTTCTTCGAGGCTCTTGACGTCGGAGACCTCGGGGTTGCGGTCGTAGCCGATGACGGTGTGGCCGGCGCGGCGGATCCGCTCGCGCATGTTGCCGCCCATCTTGCCGAGACCGATGAGACCGAGCTGCATGTCAGTTCACTTCCTAAGCGTGCGGTAGGCGGCGACGAGGGCCTTGGTGGACGGGTCGAGACCGGGCACGTCGGCGCCGTCGGTGAGGGCGGGTTCCACGCGCTTGGCGAGGACCTTGCCGAGTTCGACGCCCCACTGGTCGAAGGAGTCGATGTTCCAGACCGCGCCCTGCACGAACACCTTGTGCTCGTAGAGGGCGAT
The DNA here is from genome assembly GCF_040682635.1 of Streptomyces sp. NPDC051133. NCBI lineage: Bacteria > Bacillati > Actinomycetota > Actinomycetes > Kitasatosporales > Streptomycetaceae > Streptomyces > Streptomyces sp. NPDC051133. The sequence continues at coordinate 10,406 of NZ_JBFBBK010000065.1, read as the reverse complement.
CAGCTGGCCGAGGACGGAGGGGGTGAGTTCCTTCGCCAGGACCGTCGTGGTCGGGCGGTTGCCGTGGAAGGTCTTGTGCGCGACCAGTTCCTCCGGCACGCCCTCCGCGCGTACCTCCTGCGCGGTCTTGCCGAAGGCGAGGGCCTGCGTCTGCGCGAAGAAGTTGGCCATCAGCAGGTCGTGCTGGGCCTTGAGTTCACCGCTCAGCTCGGCCACCGGCCGGGCGAAGCCGATGAAGTCCGCCGGGATCAGCTTGGTGCCCTGGTGGATCAACTGGTAGTAGGCGTGCTGCCCGTTGGTGCCGGGCGTGCCCCACACGACGGGGCCGGTCTGCCACTCCACGGGCTCGCCGTCGCGCTGCACCGACTTGCCGTTGGACTCCATGTCCAGCTGCTGCAGGTAGGCGGTGAACTTCGACAGGTAGTGGCTGTAGGGCAGGACGGCGTGGGACTGGGCGTCGTGGAAGTTGCCGTACCAGATGCCCAGCAGGCCCAGCAGCAGCGGCGCGTTGGCCTCGGCGGGGGCGGTGCGGAAGTGGTCGTCGACGGTCCGGAAGCCGTCGAGCATCTCACGGAAGCGGTCCGGTCCGATGGCGATCATCAGGGACAGGCCGATCGCGGAGTCGTACGAGTAGCGGCCGCCGACCCAGTCCCAGAACTCGAACATGTTGTCCGGGTCGATGCCGAACTCGGTGACCTTCCCGGCGTTCGTGGACAGCGCCACGAAGTGCCGGGCGACGGCCTTGTCGTCGCCGTCGAAGGCCGCGAGCAGCCAGGAGCGGGCCGAGGTGGCGTTGGTGATCGTCTCGATCGTGGTGAACGTCTTGGACGCCACGATGAACAGCGTCTCGGCCGGGTCCAGGTCGCGGACGGCCTCGTGCAGGTCGGCGCCGTCCACGTTGGACACGAACCGGAACGTCAGCTCGCGCGCGGTGTACGGGCGCAGTGCCTCGTAGGCCATCGCGGGGCCGAGATCGGAGCCGCCGATGCCGATGTTGACGACGTTCCTGATGCGCTTGCCGGTGTGGCCGGTCCACTCACCGGAGCGGACGCGGCCGGCGAAGTCCGCCATCTTGTCGAGGACGGCGTGCACGGCCGGGACCACGTTCTCGCCGTCGACCTCGATCACCGCGTCCCGCGGGGCGCGCAGCGCGGTGTGCAGCACGGCCCGGTCCTCGGTGACGTTGATCTTCTCGCCGCGGAACATGGCGTCCCGCAGCCCGAACACGCCGGTGGCGGTGGCGAGTTCCTGGAGCAGGGCCAGGGTCTCGTCGGTGATCAGGTGCTTGCTGTAGTCGATGTGCAGGTCGCCGACCCGGACGACGTACCGCTCGGCGCGGCCGGGGTCCGCGGCGAACAGCTCGCGCAGGTGCGGCTGGCCCGCGGCGCGGTGGTCGGCGAGCGCCGTCCACTCGGGCCGCCGGGTGAGCTTCGGGGTGTCTGACGGGGCGTCGGACATGTCAGGCGTTCTCCTTGCCGGCCTCGCCCGTGAGGGCGATGGCGTACATCTCGTCGGCGTCGAGGCGGCGCAGCTCCTCGGCGATGAGTTCGGAGGTGGGGCGGACCTTGAGGGCGAGGGTGCGCGGCGGCTGGCCCGGCAGGGTCAGGGTCGCGAGGGGGCCCTCGGGGCGGTCGACGACGATCTCGCCGTTCGCGGTGCCGAGGCGTACGGCCGTGACGAACGGACCGCCGGTCACCACCCGGTCCACCGGGACGCCGAGCCGGACCCCGATCCAGCGCGCGAGGAGTTCGGCGCTGGGGTTGTCCGCCTCGGCCTCCACGGCCGCGGACGTCACCTTCACCCGCGCCTGGTCCAGGGCCGCGGCCAGCATCGACCGCCACAGGGTGAGCCGGGTCCAGGCGAGGTCGGTGTCGCCGGGCGCGTAGTTGTGGGCCCGGGTCTGCAGGACCTCCAGCGGCCGCTCGACCGCGTAGAGGTCGGTGATCCGGCGCTGGGCGAGCGCGCCCAGCGGGTCCTTGGACGGGGTGTCGGGCGCCTCCACCGGCCACCACACGACGACGGGCGCGTCCGGCAGCAGCAGCGGCAGGACGACCGAGTCGGCGTGGTCGGACACCTCGCCGTAGGTGCGCAGTACGACGGTCTCGCCGGTGCCGGCCTCGGAGCCGACCCGGACCTCGGCGTCGAGCCGGGAGTGGGTGCGGTCGCGCAGGGTGCGGGCATGCCGCTTGATGACGACCAGGGTGCGCGAGGGGTGCTCGTGCGAGGCCTCCTCGGCGGCCTTGATCGAGTCGTAGGCGTTCTCCTCGTCCGTGACGATGACCATCGTCAGGACCATGCCCACGGCCGGGGTGCCGATGGCGCGGCGGCCCTGCACCAACGCCTTGTTGATCTTGCTTGCCGTGGTGTCGGTCAGGTCGATCTTCATGGCCTGCGCCAGCTCCGTCCGTCTCGTGCGAGCATCTCGTCCGCTTCCGTCGGTCCCCAGGTGCCCGACGCGTACTGCGCCGGCCTGCCGTGTGCCGCCCAGTACGCCTCGATCGGGTCGAGGATCTTCCAGGACTCTTCCACTTCCTGGTGACGGGGGAACAGGTTCGCGTCGCCGAGCAGCACGTCCAGGATGAGCCGCTCGTACGCCTCCGGGCTCGACTCCGTGAACGACTCGCCGTAGGCGAAGTCCATGGACACGTCCCGGATCTCCATCGAGGTGCCCGGCACCTTCGAGCCGAACCGGACCGTCATGCCCTCGTCCGGCTGGACGCGGATGACGATCGCGTTCTGGCCCAGTTCCTCCGTCGCCGTGGAGTCGAACGGCGAGTGCGGGGCCCGCTTGAAGACCACCGCGATCTCCGTCACGCGGCGGCCGAGCCGCTTGCCGGCGCGCAGGTAGAAGGGGACTCCGGCCCAGCGGCGGTTGTCGATGCCGAGCTTGAGCGCGGCGAAGGTGTCGGTCTTCGACTTGGGGTCGATGCCCTCCTCCTGGAGGTAGCCGACGACCTTCTCGCCGCCCTGCCAGCCGGCCGCGTACTGCGCGCGCACGGTCGACGCGCCCAGGTCCTTCGGCAGCCGCACCGACTTCAGCACCTTCAGCTTCTCGGTGAGCAGCGCCTCCGCGTCGAACGCGATCGGCTCCTCCATGGCGGTGAGCGCCATCAGCTGCAGCAGGTGGTTCTGGATGACGTCACGGGCGGCGCCGATGCCGTCGTAGTAGCCGGCCCGGCCGCCGATGCCGATGTCCTCGGCCATGGTGATCTGCACGTGGTCGACGTAGGAGCGGTTCCAGATCGGCTCGTACATCTGGTTGGCGAAGCGCAGCGCCAGGATGTTCTGGACGGTCTCCTTGCCGAGGTAGTGGTCGATCCGGAACACCTGGTCCGGTTCGAACACCTCGTGCACGATCGTGTTCAGGTCGATGGCGCTGGCCAGGTCGTGTCCGAACGGCTTCTCGATGACCGCGCGCCGCCACGAACCCTGGGGCGGGGTCGCCAGGCCGACCTTCTTCAGCTGCTGGACGACCTTGGGGAAGAACTTCGGCGGCACCGACAGGTAGAAGGCGAAGTTGCCGCCGGTGCCGCGGGAGGCGTCCAGCTCGTCGACGGCGTCCTTGAGCTGCTTGAACGCGGTGTCGTCGTCGAAGTCGCCGGGGATGAACCGCATGCCCTCGGCGAGCTGCTGCCAGACCTCCTCGCGGAACGGGGTCCGCGAGTGCTCGCGCACCGCGTCGTGCACGACCTCGGCGAAGTCCTGGTCCTCCCAGTCCCGGCGGGCGAAGCCGACCAGGGAGAAGCCCGGCGGCAGCAGACCCCGGTTGGCGAGGTCGTACACCGCCGGCATCAGCTTCTTGCGGGACAGGTCACCGGTCACACCGAAGATGACCAGCCCGGACGGTCCGGCGATGCGGGGGAGCCGGCGGTCGCGGGCGTCCCGCAGCGGGTTCTCCCAGTCGGCGGACGGGATCACCGGGACCTGCACCGCCTCGGGTGCGGGTGCCGCGGCGGCGGGTGCGTTCTCGGTCATCGGGCGTCAACTCCCTTGTTCGTCAGGGACTTCGCTACGGCGTCCAGCAGGTCCTGCCAGGCCGCCTCGAACTTGGCGACGCCCTCGTCCTCGAGCTGCTGGACGACCTCGTCGTAGGAGATGCCGAGCCGCTCCACGGCGGCCAGGTCGGCGTGGGCCTGCGCGTAACCGCCGGTCACGGTGTCGCCGGTGATCCCGCCGTGGTCGGCGACCGCGTTCAAGGTGGCCTCCGGCATGGTGTTGACCGTGCCCGGCGCGACCAGCTCGTCCACGTACAGGGTGTCCTTGTATGCAGGATCCTTCATACCGGTGGACGCCCACAGCGGACGCTGCTTGTTCGCCCGGTCGCCGGCGAGTGCCAGCCAGCGCTCGGACGCGAAGACCTCCTCGTAGGCCTCGTAGGCGAGCCGGGCATTGGCGAGGGCCGCGCGGCCCTTGAGGGCGAGGGCCTCGTCTGTGCCGAGGGCGGTCAGCCGCTTGTCGATCTCGGAGTCCACGCGGGAGACGAAGAAGGACGCCACGGAGTGGATCGTCGACAGGTCGATGCCGCGCTCGCGGGCCTTCTCCAGGCCGGCCAGGTAGGCGTCCATGACCGCGCGGTAGCGCTCCAGGGAGAAGATCAGCGTGACGTTGACGCTGATGCCCAGGCCGATGACCTCGGTGATCGCCGGCAGGCCCGCCTCGGTGGCCGGGATCTTGATCATCACGTTGGGGCGGTCGACCAGCCAGGCCAGCTGCTTGGCCTCGGCGACGGTCGCCTGCGTGCGGTGGGCGAGACGGGGGTCGACCTCGATGGAGACGCGGCCGTCACGGCCGTCCGAGGCGGTGTATACAGAATGCAGAATATCGGCGGCGGTCCGCACGTCGGCGGTCGTCATCATCCGCACCGCCTCCTCGACCGTCACCCCGCGCACGGCCAGATCGGTCAGCTGCTCCTCGTATCCCTCACCGGAGCCTATGGCGGCCTGGAAGATCGACGGGTTGGTGGTGACGCCGACGACGTTCCTGTTCTCGATCAGGTCGGCCAGGTTGCCCGAGGCGATCCGCTTGCGCGACAGGTCGTCCAGCCAGATGGAGACCCCCTCGTCGGCAAGGCGCTCGAGGGCTCCGGCGGTGGCGATTGCTTCGGTCACGGTAGTCATCTTTCTCGTGGTGTCGCGGACGGATCAGGCGCGCGCGGCGGCGAGCGACTCGCGGGCCGCCGCGGCGACGTTCTCGGGGGTGAAGCCGAACTCGGCGAACAGGGTCCCGGCAGCGGCGGAGGCGCCGAAGTGCTCGAGGGAGACGATGCGTCCCGCGTCGCCCACGTACCGGTACCAGGTCAGGCCGATCCCGGCCTCGACGGCGACCCGGGCCTTCACGGACGGCGGCAGCACCCGCTCGCGGTAGGCGCGGGGCTGCTCCTCGAACCACTCCACGGACGGCATCGACACCACCCGCGTACCGGTCCCCTCGGCCTCCAGCCGCTCCCGCGCGGCCACGGCGAGCTGCACCTCGGAGCCCGTCGCGATGATGATCACCTCCGGGACCTCCGTCGACGACTCGCGCAGCACATAGCCGCCCTTGGCCGCGTCCTCGTTCGGCGCGTACACCGGCACGCCCTGGCGGGTGAGCGCGAGCCCGTGCGGGGCGGGGTTCACGGCGTGCCTCTTCAGGATCTCGGCCCAGGCCACCGCGGTCTCGTTGGCGTCGGCCGGGCGGACGACGTTCAGCCCCGGGATCGCCCGCAGGGAGGCCAGGTGCTCGACCGGCTGGTGGGTGGGGCCGTCCTCGCCGAGGCCGATGGAGTCGTGCGTCCACACGTACGTCACCGGCAGTTGCATCAGCGCCGACATCCGCACGGCGTTGCGCATGTAGTCGGAGAAGACCAGGAAGGTGCCGCCGTAGATCCGGGTGTTCCCGTGCAGGGCGATGCCGTTCATCTCCGCGGCCATCGAGAACTCGCGGATGCCGAAGTGGACGGTACGGCCGTACGGGTCGGCCTCGGGCAGCGGGTTGCCCTCGGGCAGGAAGGAGGACGTCTTGTCGATGGTGGTGTTGTTCGACCCGGCGAGGTCGGCGGAGCCGCCCCACAGCTCGGGGATCACCGGGCCGAGCGCCTGCAGCACCTTGCCGGAGGCGGCACGCGTGGCGACCGACCTGCCCTCCTCGAAGACGGGCAGCGCGTCCTGCCAGCCCTCGGGCAGCTCGCCCTTGCCGACCCGGTCGAAGAGGGCGCCGCGCTCCGGCCGGGCGGCCCGCCACTCGGCGATCCGCTTGTCCCAGGCCGCGTGGGCCTCGGCGCCCCGGTCCAGGGCCCGGCGGGTGTGCTTCAGCACCGCGTCGTCGACCTCGAAGCTCCGCTCGGGGTCGAAGCCGAGGACGCGCTTGGTGGCGGCGATCTCCTCCTCGCCGAGCGCGGAGCCGTGGGAGGCCTCGGTGTTGCGCGCGTTCGGGGCGGGCCAGGCGATGATCGTGCGCAGCGCGATGATCGAAGGCCGTCCGGTCTCTGCTTGCGCGGCCCTGAGCGCCGCGTACAGGGCGGGGACGTCGACGTCGCCGTCGGCGGTGGGCTCCACGCGCTGGGTGTGCCAGCCGTAGGCCTCGTACCGCTTGAGCACGTCCTCGGAGAAGGCGGTCGCGGTGTCGCCCTCGATGGAGATGTGGTTGTCGTCGTAGAGGAAGACCAGGTTGCCGAGCCTCTGGTGGCCGGCGAGGGAGGAGGCCTCGGCGGAGACGCCCTCCTCCAGGTCGCCGTCGGAGACGATCGCCCAGATGGTGTGGTCGAAGGGGGAGGCGCCCTCGGGGGCCTCCGGGTCGAACAGGCCGCGCTCGTAGCGGGCGGCCATCGCCATGCCGACGGCGTTGGCGACACCCTGGCCCAGCGGGCCGGTGGTGGTCTCCACGCCCGCGGTGTGCCCGTACTCGGGGTGGCCCGGCGTCTTCGAGCCGTGCGTGCGGAACGCCTTCAGGTCGTCCAGCTCCAGCTCGTACCCGGCGAGGAACAGCTGCGTGTAGAGGGTCAGCGAGGTGTGACCGGGGGAGAGGACGAAGCGGTCACGGCCCGCCCACTCCGGGTCGGCAGGGTCATGACGCATCACCTTTTGAAAGATCGTGTACGCGGCAGGAGCCAGGCTCATCGCGGTGCCGGGGTGCCCGTTGCCCACGTTCTGCACCGCATCGGCCGCCAGAAGACGGGCGGTGTCCACGGCTCGCCGGTCGAGGTCGGTCCACTCGAAGCTCTCGGAAGTCTGTGCGCTCATCTTCAAGAAGTCCTCGTCAAGTGCGGGATTGCTGGCCGGACGCGTTCAAACTTAAAAGTCTGACTTTTTCGAAGGAAGGTCGGGGTGTGTCAGTCTGTGGTGAATCTGGGACAGCGAGCACGGAACACGGACGGCGCGAACAGGACATGGCCGACAGAACGCCACAAGCAGCCGGCGGAGCCACGGGCGGCGGCAAAGCCATGGGCGGCGGCAAAGCCATGGGCGGCGGCAAGGTCACGGGCGGCGGCAGAGCCTCGGACGGCGACGGAATCAGAACCTTCCCCTTCCCGGCCGAGCTCGCCGTCGGCGGCGTCGGCATGCAGATCGCACCCATGGGAACCGGCCGCACCTGGCACGCCGACGCCCCGCTCGACCGCGTCCACCGCATCGACTTCCACGTCGTCATGCTCTTCACCGACGGCCCCGTACGCCACATGGTCGACTTCGCCGAGCACGAGGCCACGGCCGGCGACCTGCTGTGGATCCGCCCCGGACAGGTCCACCGCTTCTCCCGGGAGTGCGTGTACCGCGGAACCGTCCTCACCATGCAGCCCGGCTTCCTGCCGCGCGCCACCGTCGAGGCCACCGGCCTGTACCGCTACGACCTCCCGCCGCTGCTGCACCCCGAACCGGCCCAGCGCGCCGCGCTCCAGGCCGCCCTCGACCAGCTGCGCCGCGAGTACGAGGACACCGCGACGCTCCCGCTCAGCCTGCACACGGCCGTCCTCAGACACACCCTCACCGCGTTCCTGCTGCGCCTCGCCCACCTCGCGGCCCGTTCCGCCGAGGTCTCACGGCAGCAGACGGACAGCACCTTCACGCGGTTCCGGGACGCCGTGGAGCAGGGGTTCGCCACCAATCACAGCGTCAGCGCCTACGCCGACGCCCTCGGTTACTCCCGCCGCACCCTCGTCCGCGCCGTCCGCGCGGCCACCGGCGAGACACCGAAGGGCTTCATCGACAAACGCGTCGTCCTCGAGGCCAAACGCCTCCTCGCGCACACGGACATGCCGATCGGCCGCGTCGGGGCGGCCGTGGGCTTTCCCGACGCGGCGAACTTCTCCAAGTTCTTCCATCTGCACACCGGACAGACGCCGGTGACGTTTCGGGCGGAGTTGCGTACCGCGTGAACGCGTGAACGCGTGAACGCGGGACGGACGGCGTGACGGCGTGACCGTTTGACGGCCTGACCGCGTGACTGCGTGACCGCGTGACGGCCTGACTGTGTGACCGCCTGGCGGCGTGGCCGTGTCATGGCGGCGGCGCCAGGGGCGACCGTGCGGGACGGCCGACCCGGGCGCCGCCGGGTGTTCAGTGACCGAAGTCGAACCAGTTCACGTTCACGAAGTCGGCCGGCTGGCCACTGGTGAACGTCAGATAGACGTCGTGCGTGCCGGTCACCGCGCCGATGTTGGCCGGGACCGTCCTCCAGCTCTGCCAGCCGCCGGTGTCGCCCACCGCGAAACTGCCGATCGGCGCGTTGCTGCGGCTGTCCAGACGCACCTCGACCAGACCACTCACCCCGGACGCGGCGCCGCTCGCCACCCGGGCGTTGAACTGGGTCGCCGCCGTCGAGCCGAACTTCACGCCCTTGTACAGCGCCCAGTCGCCGTTCGCGATGTAGCCGACGTCCTGGCCGCCGCCGGTGTCCGTGGTCGTCTCGGTGCTCACGCCCGACTGGCTGTCGTACGACTCGGCCTGGATGGCGCTGTAGGCGTCCCGGTCGCCGGACGGCGGGGGAGTGGTGCCGCCGCCGCTGCCCGAGGACTGCAGGACCTGCACGTAGTCCACGGCCATCGGGTGCCCCGGCTCGGTGGCGCCGGTCGGGCCGCCGCCGAAGGCGCCGGGGAAACCGCCGCCCATCGCCACGTTCAGGATCACGAAGAATCCGTGATTCGTGGCGTTCGCCCACGTGGTGGCGTCCATCTGGTTCGCCGTGACGGTCTGGTAGTTGACGCCGTCGACCGAGAACCGGATGGCCTCCGGGCTCACCGAGCGGTCCCACTCCATCGTGTACGTGTGGAAGCCCGACTGGCAGGTGGTGTTCGGGCAGGCGGTCGAATTGCCGAGCCCCGTCGTCTCGTTGCACGGACCGCCCGGACTGGTGCCGCAGTGCATGGTGGCCCACGTCTTGTTCAGGCCCTGGACGTTCTCCATCACGTCCAGCTCGCCGACGCTCGGCCAGTTCTGGTAGTTGCCGCGGTAGGGCGCGCCCAGCATCCAGAAGGCGGGCCAGTACCCGGCGGCCGCGTCGCTGGTCACGTTCGGCATCTGGACACGGGCCTCGACGCGCAGCTTCCCGCCGGCCGGGGGCTGGAAGTCGGTGCGGGTGGTCTCGATGCGGCCGGAGGTCCAGTTGCCGGAGGCGTCCCGGCGCGGGGTGATGAGCAGGTTGCCGTTGCCGTCGAGGGCGACGTTGTTCGTGCTGGACGTCATCGTCTCGACCTCGCCGGTGCCCCAGTTCGCGGCGCCGCCCGGGTACGACGTCCCGGTGTCGTACTGCCAGTCGGCCGTGTTCACGCCCGAGCCGGCAGAGCCGTTGAAGTCGTCCAGGAAGAGCTGGGTCCAGCCGGAGGGGGGTGCGGGCGCGGAGGCGCCGGCGGGGAGGGTGCCGACGGTCGCCAGGGCGGCGGCGAGGCCCAGCGTGCCGAGGGCGGCGACGAGGATCCTGCGGACGAAATACCGTCGCCGGTGCACGATATGCGACCGACTGCCGTCTGTATGCGAAAGTCCGCCGCTTGTATGCGAACGTCTGCTGTTTGTATGCGATATGCCGGGGGTTTCGTTCAACGGGGGTGCCTCCCGGGTGCAAGTTGGGGGATGCGGGTGACGGCTTGAGAGCGCTCCCAAGGTGCCGACAATGTGCTCCCGGCCCTTGCGGTCGTCAAGACTTGAAACAAAGAAAGTCCTTGACCAGCACGGGACTTCACCGGCTGAAGCCGCCCCGGCCTGCGACACCACGTCGGCGAGCATCGAGCTCTCGTCCGGTGAGTGCGCGCGGAACCGCCGTCCGCCGGGCCGCACCGGCACCGGCCTATCGTGGCCGCGTACGGTCTCCCGCCGACCGAGGACGGACAGCGCTTGACGTCCTCCCCTCCCTAAAGGGAGGGGATTCCCGTCTGCCTGCCGGTGGTGACCGGTTGGGGCTTCGGGTGGGTTCCCCGTTCAACGGGCCGTGCCTGGCGCGGG
>NZ_JBFBBK010000064.1:0-45976 GCF_040682635.1 Streptomyces sp. NPDC051133 | reverse complement strand
AACTACGCCGCACACCGCTACGGCTCCATCGACAACGTCAACTCCGCCTACTGACCAGGCCCCTGGCAGTACTGACCAGGCCTACTGAGCCGACTACGGCGGCCGGTCAACAGCCGGCCGGCCGAACGTGAGGCGGAGTCGGCCCGGCCGGTCGCGCCCGGCGTGCGCGCCTCTCGCCCCCGTCCGGCCGACCGGGTCACACCCCCGTAGGCTGATCCTTCACGTCGCCTCTTACGGCGGGTCGCCGACGGCGCAGCCGACCGTCAGACGACCAGGACCCGGCGCCCGCGTGTGTGGCCGGCCTGGCTGTCAATGTGTGCCGCCGCGGCTTCGGCGAGCGTGTACCTCTTCGCGACGGGGATGTGGAGCTTTCCCCGCGAGATGAGGCCGACGGCCTCGCTGAGGGCGTCCGGCATGTTCCCCGCCGTACCGGAGAAGCGGACGCCGAACTCGGGCGCTGTGAGGTCGGCGATGGAGACGCCCGCGACCGCGGCATCACGGTGATCGGCACGGCTGGGGCGGAGAACCAGGACTACCCGATCTGCAGCACCGCCGATCCGACACCTCCGGACGCGCCGCTGACCAGCAGAGTCTCCCCGGACCGCACACCGACCTCGCCGATGATGCGCAGTGCGGTCTCCACCACGCTGGGGTAGCCGGCCGCCTCTTCGAACGACAGGCCCTGGGGCATATGGGCCCAGGCTGTCAGCACGGCGTACTCGGCATAGGTGTTGACGCCTTCGCCGAACACGGGGTCGCCGGTTTCGATCCCTTCGACGCCCTCGCCGATCTCGTCCACCACGCCGGAGGCGTCCAGTCCGAGCCCGGAGGGCAGCTCGACCGGATGGGCCTTGAGGATCTGGCCCTCGCGGATTCTCCAGTCGGCGGGGTTCACGCCCGCCGCCCGCACGGCGATGCGTATCTGGCCAGGGCCCGCGTGGGGCTCCTCGGCGTCGATCAGTTGCAGTACGTCCGGACCGCCGAAGGCGGCGAAGCTCACTGTCTTCATGGAGCCGAGCATAGCCCTAACGGTTAGTGTTTCGAAACGGTTGTTGTTTCGTATCTGGTAGCGTCAGGACATGACCGACGTGCCGTCCGGACGCCGCGAGCGCAAAAAGGCCGCGACCCGCCAGAAGATCGCCGACACCGCCCTGCGGCTCTTCCTGGAACAGGGGTACGACGCGGTGGGCATCCGTGACGTGGCCGCCGAGGCCGACGTGGCCGTCACCACGGTCTTCTCCCACTTCGCCTCGAAAGAGGCCCTGGTGTTCGAGCAGGACGAGGACTTCGAGCAGCGCCTCATCCGGGCGGTCAGCGACCGCGGGCCGCACGAGCCGCTGATTCCCGCGCTGCGTCGCGAGGTCCAGGCCCTGGTGCGGCACTGTACGGCGGACAGCGCCGCCCCGGTCTGGCACATGATCGACCAGTCACCCGCCCTGCGGGAGTACGAGGAATCGATGAGACTGCGCCATGCCGAGTCGCTGGCCACCGCCATCGCCGCCGATCCCGGCCTGTCGCGGACCACGACGACCTGTCGGGCGATCGCGCGGTTCGTGATCGACGCCTATGCGCTGGCCCGAGAGGCGGCCGACCCGCAGGCAGCGGTGGAGGAGATCTTCCGGATGATCGAGGCGGCCTGGGCCGTCACCTGCTCCAGCGCCGACTTCGCCGACTCCGCCGACCGCTGACTCCGCCGACCGCGCCGGCACGGGACCGTAGCCGGGCCGGGCGTAGGGCGCGTACCGAGTCGTGATCGATCGTGACCGAGCGCTTCCTCCGGCGACGAGGGCCGGAGTGAAGCGCTCCCTCCATCGTGCGCCGTGATGCAGCCGTGCCGCACCGCTCCCTATGTGCTGGACAGACTGCGCTCGAAGAACGTGAGGACGTAGTCGCGCACCATCGGTATCGAGCACGCCGGGTCGAGCGCCCCCACCATCCGGTCGCGGCCTTCGACGGTCATCAGCCCGTCCGCCTGGAGCTGGGGGACCATAGCGGCGAAGTCGCTGATCACCCAGTGCATCGCGTCGTCGATCTGCCGCCGGCGGGTGCGCCGGTTCGGGTGGTCGAGCATGGCCGCCCAGGAGCGGTCGATGTCCGCGTCGCGGAAGCCGTCGGTGCCCAGCAGGAGCATCGGCCGGTTCATTCCGTACCGGGCCACGGGAACAAGCGGCGCCGGCTCGCCGGGCCGGTCCGACGGATGGTCCAAGTAGCCTTCCAGGTTGACCACCGCGCGGATGCGGCGGTCCTCGTACGCGGCCTGGGCAGCCGCCGTGCCGCCCGCCGAGTGCCCGTACATGCCCACTCGTGCCGGATCCAGCGCTCGCGGAAGGTGCCGGGGCAGCGGGCGTCCGACGGCGCGGCGCTTCCACTGAGGGACCTCGTACACGCGGGGCGGGCCCCTGGTTTCCTGGATGTATTGCGCGACACGCTGCAAGACGGGCTCGAAGCCGCCCGGTCCTGGCGCCCGGAGCCGGTCCGCGCCGAACTCGAGCGCGTCTACGCCGGCATCCCGAGCCTTTCTCCGCCCCCGCCCTGGGTCCGCGACCTGCACCGGGGCGACGCTGACGCCTGGCAGATCCTCAGCCGCGCGCAGCAGGCCGCCTTCGAAGCCGTACTGCGTCAGGTCTGGCCGGCCGTACAGGACCTGCATCAAGCGCAGTTCACCCGTCATGCCGTGACCGTCGCCGAGCACGGCATCGGCGTCGCCCTCACCGACCTGGTCCCCGGCTCCCGGCTGCTCGGCGGCGTCTGGGAACTGGACGCGCCGGACGGACTCGACATCCGGCCGGAGGGCCGGGGGCTGCTGCTCCTGCCCACCTTCCACTGGACCGGCAACCCTCTCATCTCCGACCTGCCAGACCACCCCGTGGCCGTGACCTACCCGGCCGGTCCCGGCTTGCCGCTCCACCCGTCCGCAGGTGAGACCTCACTTTCCGAGGTGCTCGGCCGCACGCGCTTCGCGATCCTCCTGCTCCTCGAACACGAGCACACCACCAGTGACCTGGCCCGGCGGCTCGGCGTCAGCAACGCCACCGCCTCGGCCCACACCACCGCCCTGCGCGGCGCGGGCCTGATCACCACGTTCCGGGACGGGCGTGCCGTCATCCACCACCGCACCCACCTGGGCAGCCTCCTCGTGCACCGTACGCAGAACCAGCCCTGACCGCCGGGCCACAGAAGGCGGGCGCAACTCCGGCCGAAGGCCCCTCTCCTGAGGCGTTCGCGGGGTACGCAGGGGCCGTCACGGTGCCTCACTCGTTGGTGTGAACCCCGCGCGGACCCACCGCGGTTGTGCGGGATCGGGGTGCCGGAGGGGAGCTCTGCCAGGCCTAGACTCCGCGCTCATGTCGTTGTGGCTGCTCAACCATTTCAGCACCGTCACCCTTGCCGTCGTCACTGTGGGCGGGAGCGTCCTCGTGGCGCTGGCCGGCAGTGTGCTGCTGCGCCGCAGGTATCCGTCGGTGGCGCGTGGTGAGCACAATGACATGGTCGGTGTCACTCTTGGGATGTTCGGCGCGATCTACGGGATCATCCTCGCGTTCGTGATCGTCACTTTGTGGACGCAGTTGGAGGACACGCAGAAGATCGTCGCGTCCGAGGCCACCGACGCGGCGCTCATCTCCCGGGACGCCGCCGCGTTTCCGGCCCCGGTCCATACCCGCCTCGACTCCGCTCTGAGCGGCTACGTGCACGCGGTCGTGGAGGACCAGTGGCCCCGGATGCGTGCCGGGCACCCCGGCTACGGTGCCACGGAGAGTCATCTGCAGGCCGCCTTCGAGGTGCTGCAGACGTATGAGCCGAAGGGGCAGCGTGAGGAGGTCTTCTACGAGCAGGCGGTCAGCCATCTCGACGACGTCGCTTCCCAGCGTCGCGCCCGCATCACCATGGCGCAGCAAGAACTCCCGCCGCTGCTGCAGGTCCTGGCCTTCGGCGGAGCGATCGTGCTGATCCCGCTGACCTTCCTGTACGGCATGCGCAAGCTGCGGGTCCAGCTCCTGTTCGTCGCCTCGGTCGCCGGCCTGGTCGGCTTCAGCCTGCTCCTGGTCTTCGTGTTGGACCGCCCCTTCGCCGGTGAGCTCAGCGTCAGCCCGGCCCCGTACCGGGAAGGGGCGCTCGCCCAGTACTGGAGGCCGTGATCGGGCCCGGGCTTGGTCCTTCGCCGTCCGTCACAACGGTCCTCAGACGACATCGAATTCGTTGCCCTCGGGATCCTGCATGGCGGCGGCGTAGAGCCCCGTGTCCGGCTCATTCCTGATCCGCAGCACGGTGGCACCAGCTTTGACCAGCCGTTCCACCGTAGCGTCGACCCGCTGTGCGCGGACGTCCAGCGGGACGTCACGACCCCCACCGACCTTCAGGTCGAAGTGCCACCGGTTCTTGGCGACCTTCGGCTCCGGAACCTGCTGGAACCACACCCTCGGTCCACGTCCCGCGGGATCGATGATCGACTCCGGAATGTCCCCGGCACCGGCCGGCAGTTCTGCCTCGGGCACTCCCACTGCCGCCCAGTAGGCACGCCACGTGGCGTGCCCACCCGGCGGAGGCTCAGGCACGTAGCCCAGCGCCTCGGCCCAGAAAGCCACCATTCTCTGCGGATCGGAGCAGTCGATCGTCAGCTGCACTGTCATCTCCATGCTCGAAGCATCCCAGGCAGGTCTGACAGAGGACCACTTTCGCAACAGGCTTGGACCGTCGCGCCGTTGAGCCGAGTCTCTGCGTCGGCCGCACTCCCATCGCCGCCCTCGGCCGCCGTGTCCGGGACCCGGCGCTCGCTCGGTCGGGGTCGGGAACGCGTGCCCCTCTCGACCCGTCCTCCCCTTCGGGATCGGGACGATCATGATGGTTCCCGTGTGATCACGGCGCCTGCGGACGACCGCGATCGCACCCCGTCGCAATACCCCCACCGCAACCCCTTCACCGCAACCATCCGCACCGCAAGACGCCCCGCAGGACGAGGAGATCAATCATGGCGACCGGCAAGCACGATCAGACTGACGGACCTCACCCTCAGGCGCCGTGGTGGTGGGGGATCGGTCCGGTGGGCGCCCTCGTCCTTGTCCTCGCCGGGATCGCCTTGGCGCTGTGGGCGTTCTTCGGCCCGTCCGAGGCCGCGGACCACCCGATGCTCGGCTACCAGGCGAGCAAGGCCATCGCCGTCGGCCTTGTCGTGCTGGGCGGCGCCCTTCTGGAACGCCTGCGCAGTCGCAGGTCGACCACCCACCACGCAGAGGGTGAAGACAACGGTCAGGGCCGCTTGTAAGGGCTCCTGGACGGGCCCGCGCAACCGGGTGACGGTCGCGGTGACCGCCCAGGCGGCCCTCGACAACTCGGGGAACGCCTTGTGGCGGCACCATGCGGCGGGGTCCGGAATAGTCCTGAATGTGATGCCGGATGTCGGATCGGGCGCTGATGGAAGTGGGTGCGTACCCGGTAGTCTCCGGTTCAGCGGAACAGGCCTCGACGTGATCTCGGCCCATGGAGCCGGGCAGAGGGGGACTCGTGCTTGTGAACCGGCTGGCCGCGGTGGGAGTAGGAATCGTGCTGGCAGTGGGCCTGAGCAGTGGCCCGGCGAACGCGGCGTCGGTGACCACCCGTTTCGAGAATCAGGTCGAGCCG
This sequence comes from Streptomyces sp. NPDC051133, assembly GCF_040682635.1. NCBI lineage: Bacteria > Bacillati > Actinomycetota > Actinomycetes > Kitasatosporales > Streptomycetaceae > Streptomyces > Streptomyces sp. NPDC051133. Next base: position 40,360 of record NZ_JBFBBK010000064.1, on the reverse strand, counting down.
TTGAAGTGCCTGGACTTCAGGGCCGATCGAGGCGTGTACGTCACCGGATGCAACAGCGGCGACTACCAGAAGTGGATCTGGAGCAGAACCCCCGACTTCACCGCACTGCGGCAGGTGGCGACCAGGCTGTGTCTCACCTTGCGCAACGGCCAGGTGACCATGAAGCCCTGCGCCGCTGCGGACAAGGCGGCACTGTGGTCCGTCATCGAGACACCGAACGGTACGCAGCTGGTGAACAGCGTGAGCGGCACATGCCTGGCACGGCTGGCGAACGACAACGTCCACGTCGCACGGTGCACCTTCGGCGACTCCCAGCGCTGGCTGGTCTTGCCGTAGTACGTGCCCGGCCGGTCTCCTCGATTCGCGCGGGCGTTTCGCGGACCACGCGGACCCCGGTGACGCGCACGGCGTTCCTGACGGGCACTCGATCACCTGCGGGGCAGTCGGCTTCCGACTACAGGTCGGGTCTGCTGGGGTCCTGCAGTGCCTCGCGCGTCTCTCGTGTGGGGTCTTGAACGGGAGCTTGCTCCTCGAGGGAGCCGGGGGCGGCTCGTTCCGGGGCGGCGGGGCTGTGGGCGCCCTGCGCGGGTGGTGGCGTGCTGTGATCGCCGGTGGTGCCGGCTCCGGCCGGTGGGAGGCGTAGGGCGAGCAGAGCGGTGTCATCGCCGTGAGGGGCCAGGCATTGCAGAAGTTGGTCGCAGAAGTCGTCGATGCTTCGGTCGGGTGATTGACGGGCCAGGACGGAGGCGTGATGGCGGAGTCTGGCCATGCCGGCGTCGATCGGGCGGTCGCGGTTCTCGACGAGGCCGTCGGTGTAGAAGAGGACGATGGCTTCCGGGGGGAGCGTTTCGTGCGCGTCCGGCCAGGTCAGGCCGAGGTGCAGGGTGGCACTGATTCCGATCAGCGGTCCATGCCCGCTGGTGAGGAAACGGGTGGCTCCATCAGGCGTGATCAGCAGCGGCGGCGGGTGACCGGCGTTGACCCAGTGCAGTTGCCAGGGGCCTCCTTCGGGGCCTTCGATGCGGGCGAAGACCAGGGTGGCCATCGGCGCGTCGCTGGTGTGGGTCACCGCCTCGTCCAGCCGGCGCATGATCATGCTGGGTGGCTCCACGTGGGTCCAGGCCAGAGCACGCAGCATGTTGCGTACCTCGGCCATGTGGACGGCGGCCTGAAGGTCGTGGCCGACGACGTCTCCGATGACCAGGGCCATGATGCCGTCGGCGAGGAGGAAGGCGTCGTACCAGTCGCCTCCGATCTCCATGGCGCGCTGTGCCGGCAGATAGCGGGCGGCCATGCGCAGGTGGTCGACTTGCGGCAGGGGTGCCAGGAGCTGGCGCTGCATGGTCTCCGCGACGTTGCGCTGTTCCTCGTAGAGCCGGCTGTTGTCCAGCACCAGCGCGAGCCTGCGTCCGATGTCGGCGAGGAGCCGTGTCTCGGCCTCGGTCGGCGGCCGGCGGTCGTCGGCCCGGGCGACGGTCAGCAGGCCGTGGTAGTGCCGACGGGAGCGGATCGGTACGGCGGTGGCCCAGTGGCCGCCGAGCTGCTCGAACAGGATGCGGTGGGTGGCTGCGAGTGGGGAGCTCGGATCGGTCGTGTCGGCGGCCTGGAGCAGGATCGGACGGTCGCCGCGGAAGGTCTCCGGCCGATGCGAGACGGGCAGTGCGAGCGGTCCCGTCAGCCCTTTGGCGTGATCCGGGTGGGCGGGGCTGCGCACCGCGACGCGTTCGAGGGCGCCGGAGTGTGCGTCGATGAGGTCGACGGCGGCCCAGTGGCCGAGTTCCGGTACGAGGAGGGGAAGCAGTTTCCGCGCTGCCGCGGCGGCGTCGATGTGGGACATCAGGACCGACGACACTTCGGAGAGGAGATTCAGCCGGTTGGTGAGTGCTTCCAGTGCGGCGGTGTGGGCGCTTGCCCGTTCTTCGGCGTCCCGGTGCAGGCTGAAGTCGCTGAAGACGACGACCAGCCCGGCCGGCTCGCCTGCCAGCAGCAGGGGCGTCGCCGACCAGATGATCGGCAGCAGGACGCCGTCACCGCGCAGGAAGTACTCCTCGCTGCCTTCGACGGCGTCCCGGCTGCCCGTCAGCGGGGTCCGCATCAGGCACTGCTCACGCGGGACCGGACTGCCCTCGGGGCTGCGGTGGAGGAGGTCATGGGAATCGTGTCCCCGCATCTCGGCTGCCGGCCGGGCCAGCAGCCGTTCCGCCCATGGGTTGGCGTAGGTGATCAGCCCGGCCGTGTCCAGGGTGAAGACACCGGCGCCCACGTCGCGCAGGACGGCACCCGCGAAGTCAGGATCCAGCACGTCACGCGAACCGGTCATGGGCCACCACTACTCCTCCCGACCAGGCTCTAAGCCGCCGGGATCCCCGTCAAACCCGCCCGGGAGGCAGCCGTCGCCCTGAGGGGACCTGTTTGAGGCCGCCCGGGTCCCTTTCGCGCTCCGTCATCGAGGGGTTTTCGGCACGATCGTCCTGGGCTTCGTCTTCATGGCGGCGTGGCTTGTTCATAGCGACGCGGCTTGTTCGTGGAGCCGAGCGAAGGCGGATGCGTGGGGTGAGGTGGCGGCGAGGGTGTAGGTGACGACGGTCAGGCCGGGGGCGGCGGGGATTTCGAGGGCGTCGTAGTCGAGGTCGAGATCGCCGACGTCGGGGTGGTGGAAACGCTGTCGCCCGCTGCGGTAGTACTCGACGTCATGGGCGTCCCAGCGGGCGGCGAACTCGGTGCTCTGGGCGGCGCCTGGACGCCGCCGTTGCGTCGGCCGCCGCGCTGGCCACCCCCCGCCTGGGCGCCGCCCGACGAGCGGCCCCGTAACATGCTCTTGGCGTGCAGGGGCGCCACGCGCCAGCCGTCTTCGCAAGAGGACGGTCGCCGGCCCCGGTCATCGGGGTGCGTCGCTGCGCGCCGGTCAACCCACACGGCGCACCGAGTGCGCGTCCGCCTCGGGCGTGCCCTAGCGTGGAAGTGCCTTGCGCGTCGACAGGACCGGCAGGGCCTGGGCGGCCTCAGTACCCCGCGCTCTGGGCACGGGGGCCGCCCCCTCGGTTTCGATCCTGACCCCTTCCCGAGAAGGGTGCCGGCCCCCCGTTCGTAGCCGCGACCGCTGAAGAGGGCGCGTACGGCGGCGCCTGTCGTAAGGGGGCTACGAGCGTTGGCAACTGACGTCGGCGCCAAGCGTTCCGTGCTGCCCGCTGCCCGCTGCCCGCTGCCCGCTGCCCGCTGCCCGCTGCCCGCTGCCCGCTGCCCGCTGCCCGCTGCCCGCTGCCCGGCTGCCCCGTTGCCGCGCCGCCCCACCGGCAGTCCGGCAGTCTGGCAGTCCGGTCCGCCGGTCGGCGGGATCGACTCAGCGCGTCGCCCCGCTCAGATCGGCCACCAGCCGCCTGGCGAGCCGTTCCGAGGAAGTGGGGTTCTGGCCGGTGTACAGATTGCGGTCGACCACCACGAACGGGAGCAGGGGCAGGCGTCCCTTGACGTAGTTCGCGCCCTCATCGCGCAAGCGGTCCTCCAGGAACCAGGGAGCCTTGCGGCCGAAACCGTTGAGCTTCTCCTCCGCGTTGGACAGGCCGGTCATCCGGTACCCGGCGAACGGCCAGGTCCCGTCCGCGTCCCTGGCCGCCAGCGTGGCGGCCGGAGCGTGGCAGAGCAGTGCCAGCGGTTTCCCGGACCGAAGTACCCGGGTGAGCAGTGCGCCCGAGCCCGGGTCGTACGCAAGATCCTCCATCGGGCCGTGTCCGCCGGGGTAGAACACGAGGTCGAACTCGTCCGGGTCGATGTTCTCCAGTGCCTCGGGACGGTTCAGCGCGGCCTGGATCGAGTCCAGGTACCGGGCGACCTCGCGCAGCTTGGACGGCAGGCCGGCGGTTCGGGACATGCTCAGCCGGTCCAGTGTCGGAGCCGTGCCGCCGGGGGTCGCGATCGTGACGTGCCAGCCCGCCTCGGTGAAGATCTTGTGCGGCATCGCGAGTTCCTCGCCCCAGAACCCTGAGGGGTGCTTTGTTCCGTCGTTCAGCGTCCAGTGGTCGGCTGCGGACACGACGAAAAGGACCGCGGTCATGTGCGCCTCTCTCCTCCTGCGGTGGTGACGGATCCAGCGCCTCGGGGCAGCGGGACACGACGTCACGGGGTCGGTGATCGGCTCGGTGGCCCCGGGCAAAGGCCGGGCGTCGAGCCATGTGTGCGTTGCTTACATGACCCTAGGGGGCGATGCAGGCAGTGTCAACATTCCTGCCCGGGGCCCGGTGCCCGGTGCCCGGGGCCCGGGCGTCGGTCGCCCGGGGCTGAGGGGAGGGCCATCCGGACCCGGACGGGTGCGAGCCGGGCGCGCCCGACTCGCACCCGTCCGGTGCGATCCCTTCTCGTACCCGATACGTCCGGCAGGAGGGGTCGGAAGTCCCATGGGGGCCGTGTGCGGCGGTTGCGGGCTGCGCTGGGTGCGCCAACGATGGATCGGGGGAGTTGTGTCCGGGGGGCGACCGTCGCCAGCAGCGGCTGCTTCGTCAGGCCGTACGACTGGGCACTCCTGTGCCCGAGACGTGGAGTGAGTGAGCATGACCGATCTTCCACCGCCGATCACCCCGTACCTCGAACCCGCCGCGAAGGAGCTGACGGAGGCGACCGACCCCCACCCCCGGATCTACGAGGTTCCCCCGGAGCAGGGGCGCGAGATCCTGCTCGGCCTGCAGAGCGACTCCAGCGTGCCTCGCCCGGACGTCGACGAGGAATGGGTCGACGTCGACACCGGCGAGTGGGGTACGGTCCGCACCCGCATCATCCGGCCCAAGGGGGCGACGGGGCCGCTGCCGGTGGTGTTCTACATCCACGGCGCCGGCTGGGTCTTCGGAGACGACAAGACCCACGACCGCATCTTCCGCGAACTGACCGTCGGCGCGAATGCCGCGGGCGTCTTCCCTGTCTACGACCGCGCGCCGGAGGCGAAGTACCCCACCCAGGTGGAGCAGAACTACGCCGTGGGCCAGTGGGTCATGAAGGACGGGGCGGAGCATGGCCTGGACACCTCACGCATCGCCGTCGCCGGCGACTCGGTCGGCGGCTGCATGTCGACGGTCTTCGCGCTCATGAACCAGGAGCGTGGCGGGATCGACCTCAAGGCCCAGTGCCTGCTCTATCCGGTGACCAACGCCGACTTCGACACCCCCTCCTACCGCCAGTTCGCCGAGGGTTACTACCTCACCCGCGATGGCATGAAGTGGTTCTGGGACGCCTACACCACCGACCCCGCCCAGCGCGCCGAAGTGCATGCCTCCCCGCTGCAGGCGTCCCTGGAGGAACTCCGGAGTCTGCCGCCCACTCTGCTCATCACCGACGAGGCCGACGTGCTGCGCGACGAGGGTGAGCAGTACGCGAACAAGCTGCGCGAGGCCGGTGTCGACGTCACCGCGGTCCGGGTGGCCGGCATGGTGCACGACTTCCTCCTCCTGGACAGTCTGCGCGACACCCGCGCCGCCAACGTCGCCCGCAAGCTCGCAGTCGACTTCCTCAAGGCCGCGCTGCACGGCAGTTGAGGGGAAATCACGTCGTCCGCTCCCTCGTGTGCGGGGACTTTCGGGCCGGACCGGTCTGGCGTGGGTCGGCGGGTCGTGCGCCACTTCCGGATTGTTGACGGTGCTCACATTGGCGGATACGGTCATGTAATCGCTGTCAACATACGAGCCAGGGAGCCGCGCCGATGCCCTCGCCCCAGCAGGAAACAGTCAAGGTCGCGCGCCGTCGCCGCGTGCTTCCCCTCGGCCGGCCAGCTCTGCGTCTCCATCGAGCGCCTGTACGTGGCCGAGTCGATCCGTGACCGGTTCGTCGACGCGTTCGTCGCGCGCACCAAGCGGCTCAAGATCGGTGCTGCCTACGACTACAGCATCGACGTCGGCAGCCTCACGACCTCCTCCCAGCTTCGGACCGTCACCGCGCACGTCGACGACGCCGTCGCCAAGGGCGCCACCGTCCTTGCCGGCGGAAAGGCACGGCCGGACCTGGGGCCGCTGTTCTACGAGCCGACGATCCTCGCCGATGTCACCCCCGACATGACGCTGCACGAGCACGAGACCTTTGGTCCGGTCGTGTCGATCTACTCCTACGGCAGCGTCGACGAGGCTATCGCGCAGGCGAATGCCACGCCGTACGGGCTCAATGCCAGCGTCTGGTCCGGCAACGGGGCTCGTGGCCGGGCCGTCGCCGCCCGTGTGCACGCCGGCACCGTCAACGTGAACGAAGCATTCGCGGCCGCGTGGGGAAGCATCGACGCGCCGATGGGCGGCATGGGCGACTCGGGACTCGGTCGCCGCCACGGAGCCGACGGCATCCTCAAGTACACCGAGCCCCAGACCGTCGCCCACCAGCGCATCCAGGGCATCACCCCACCGGCGGGCATCAGCCCCGAAACCTGGGCCACCCTCCTGACCGGCGCACTGAAGGTCCTCAAGGCGGTCGGCGTCCGCTGAAACGCCAGAGCCCAGACGGCGCGGTTCTGACGGAACCGCGCCGTCAACGGCCGTCAGGAGGCGCGCCGTTCAGCCGCGTTCATCTCAAATGGGTGCGGTCCCCCAGGTGGTGCGGACGGGAAGCAGAGTATGCGCCTAGGTTGGCTCGCATGAGCGTGCGGGGGCGGAGTTACCGGTATGTCGGGCCTATTGAGGTGAAGGCTGCGGTCCGACCTGGCAGCGGCGGGTGCCGGATCGGCTCGGCGGCTGACTTCGGGAGATGGGTCGCTGAGCAATCGGCAGTGGAACTGGCCGAACCGTTCACCTTCGTGGTCGACGTGGAGGGTGTGCTTCGGCTGGCCCCACGGCGAAGCGAGCACGTTGCTTGCGCTGGAGGAGCATTGGTTCTGAGCGCTGGCGAGATCCGCTTCAGCCGTGAGGCGGGCCGATGGACGGTCGGTGATGTAAGCAACCACTCCACCGGGTACTGCCCGGACGTCAGCTCCTGGTCTGAAGTCGCCCGGGCGCTGGACACCGTAGAACTTGGGCGGCCGTCCGGCTTCACCTATGAGGTGGTATTCCGGCGGTGCCCTGGCTGCCAGGAGCACAACATCGTGCGCGAGGAGGATTTCGTCTGCGTCTTCTGCGGCAGTGATCTGCCTGAGGCGTGGAATGTGGATTCCAGCGCATGAGGGCGGTGGGTCACAGTCACCCGTTGATCGCTTGTGCCAGGTGCCGTTTCGCAGTCATCGGCGGAACAGATGGTAGGCCCAGGCGGCCCACGGGACATACCCGACGGGTACGTCCCTCCATGGAACGCCTGTCCGAACCCGGCACCGTATGCCGTCGATCAGCTGCCGTCGGAACCAGACGGGGATCATCGCGAAGGACACGGACTGAGACTCGGCGCCGGCGGGGCTACCGGGGTCGCAGGGCGTGGAGATGCGGCAGATGGCGTTCGCTGACGTGGGGCAGGGTGGTCTTCCGACCTTGGCTCTCGCACAGACGTACGTGCTGCCTCGGTAGGGGCGGGTCCGTCTCCACGACGATGTCCTGGATGTCGGTCCAGGCCCACTTCCGCACCCGCACCGCACCGCCCCCACCACGGCGATCCCGCTCGCCCGCACCACCGTGTGGGTTCGCTACAGGGACAGGGCCCACAAGCCGTCGACTCGAGCACCCTGCACGCCAGCATCAGCGCGATGAGCGCGAGCACCTTCAGCCGCGCGCGTCTGTCGGCGCGGTACTCCCGCAAGATCGCATCTGTCACGCCCGTCACGCCGATGCCCCGCCCCCGGGTGGCCTACTTGGCGACCCAGTAGCCCAAGTTGTTGCGGTTCCCCTCCGCCGCCCGGCGCTGCGCTTCCGGCGATCCCAGCAGACCGTACGGCAGATACCCGGACCGGACACCGAGTTCCCACCCATGGACCTGGACGGCGAGGCAGGCCAGGGCGAGGGTGCCGAGGGGGAGGAGGGACCGGGGCGCGGGATCACCGGCATCGGCCTCGACGCTCTCCCGGTACGCGACCAGCCGGGCGACGAGGGCGTCCTCGAAGGCGTGCTGGTCGTCGTCGAGGAGTACGCGGAGCAGCCGCTGGTCCGCGCTCAGCGCGTCGCCGACCTCGTCGAGCCGCCGGGCGGCCTCCGCGCGCTCTCCGGCTTCGGGCTTGCGCAGCGGGACCGTCGGCCAGTCGCGGGGCAGATGCCCGGCCGCTTCGGTGAGATAGGGGCACAGGGCGTCCATGGCGGCGAGGTCGGCGGGGTCGGAGACGGAGGTGTACCGGTTGTAGGGCACGCCGTCACGGATGGCGGGCGCGTAGTCGCCGCGCAGCAGCAGCCCGGTGACCCGCTCCCAGTCCCACACATGCCCGCTGACGACACACATCTCGAACATGTCGAGCCAGGTCCGCGCGGTGGGCGCCTCCTTGACGACGTCCCGGAAGGTGATGGGCCCGTCCCCGAACTCGTCGTCGTCCGGGTCCGTGCCGATCCGCTCCCCGACGAGGGGGAACCGGAGTTCCTGGTCCCCGTTCGGGAAGCACATGATGCTCAGCACTCCGTGCACACACTCCGCGGCGGTGACGGCGACCGTGCCGGCCGCGGCGTCGAGCCCCGGCTCCGTCACCGTTCGCGCGGCGACATGGTCGAGCAGTTCGTCCGCCATGGCCCGGATCAGCGTCGGTGAGATGCTGCCGTACCGCAGCGAGTGCCACCGCGTGTAGGCCCGACCGTCGATGTCGTCGAGCGCCTCGGCCAACCGCTGCTCACCAACATGATGGCAAGTCACATCCCGCACGCGCCCCGTCCCTTCACGAACTCCACGACTGGACGAAGCACGATATCAACGGGCACTGACAGCACCAGAGCGTATTCCTTCGGATCACCTTGCCGACCAGATGAAGATGGCGGCGATGCGGAGTCCGGCGAGGTGGATGGCGGCGGTCCTGACGTATCGAGTGGGTGCGCCACGAGGCGCCATGGAATCGAGTGAGGTGAGAGACCTTCACCACCGGGTTGTCGTAGCAATCCGATTGCAGCTGGGGGCAGTTCGGCTCGGGGGATGCCGAGCCGAGCGGTAAGCAGCCCCGACAACGCCGGGACGGGTTGGTACTGCCAGACGACCCGGGTACGGCTAGCGAGACAGGAAGGTGCACGCGAGAAATCAGTGCCTGACGCCCCGTAATTACGACACCGGCTCGAACCTGGCGGATCTGGGCCGGACGCAGTGCACGACCACCAGCACTCGCCGGCCGCCGACTCCACCGCCGCTACGACCGCAAGGCCGAACACTTCCTCGCGTTCGCGGGCATCGCCGCAGCCCTCATCTGCTCTCGCAGACTGGCCCGATGAGATGTCTTCTTGACGGGCCTCAGTTGGTCGCGGCGAGCGACGCGCACCTGGGACCCTTCCCGCGGTATGCCTAGTGCTCTGACCGGCAACGTTCACCGGTTTGCCATGGATGAACGGAAAGTCGGGCAAGACGGAGCCGATGTCCGGGCTACTGCGCTGAGGGAGCGCGCTGTGCGGTGAGCACGGGCTGGTAGTACCCGCTGGAGGCCGGACTGTGCCAGACGATGTTGGTGAATCCGGCTTCAGCCACGAACTCTGTCAACTGCGGGGGCGTCAGCGCCCAGTGGGTGGTCCGGCGGACTCGGACCTGCCAGGTCTTTGCGGGGACGGCCTCCCGCCCACCGAGGGTCCAAGCGGGCCAGACCGATCTCGTCGAACCGGTGGATCACGTCCCGGACCGTGTCCTCGTCGGCCTGCACCAACTTCGCGATCACCGGCACGATCTGCTGCAGCTTCTGCCCCTCCCGGTCCGTCAACCTGCGCACACGGGCAGGCTCAGCCACCACACCCCCAGCGGTCAGATCGGACGTCACCGTTCATCCAACCGCTCGGACACCCAACCCGGCGAACCTACGTGGTCAGAGCACTAGGCGGCGCCCTGTGACGCGGACAGCCAGGCGCGGTAGCGGCGCAGGGCCCGTCGCTGCTTCCGCCGTTCGGAGATGAGGGCGAAGGCCGGGTGGGTGCTGGGGGTGGGACGGCTTCCGCGGGCGATCCGGCGCATCTGGTGGCGGACCTGCGCCATGCCGGCGGCCGAGGCGAGGGCCTTGTCGGACCAGGTCACAGGCCGCAGCTGCCCGTCGGCCTCGCGGCCCTGGCGCCAGCGGTCGGGCAGGTCCGGGGTAACGGCGAGGGCCGTGCCCATCCCGATGAGCGCCACGCCGTTGTCGAGGACCGTCTCGGCGGTGGTGCGCTGGGTGATACCGCCGGTGAGCATGAGCGGCAGCGGGCTGGTCTTGACCAAGTCCTTGGCCAGGTCGAGGAAGTAGGCCTCGCGGGCCTGCGTGCGCGCGTCGGCGGGGCGGCCCGACATCGCCGGGCTCTCGTAGCTGCCGCCGGACAGTTCGACCAGGTCGACGCCGAGCGGTGCGAGCATCTCGATCACCTGGCGTGCGTCGTCGGCGTCGAACCCGCCGCGCTGGAAGTCGGCGGAGTTGAGCTTCACCGCGACCGCGAAGGAGGGGGAGACGGCGGCGCGTACGGCGCGGACGACGTCCAGCAGCATCCGGGCCCGGTTCTCCAGCGATCCGCCCCACTGGTCGGTGCGCTTGTTGACCAGGGGTGACAGGAACTGCGACAGCAGGTATCCGTGTGCGGCGTGGATTTCCACGCCGTCGAAGCCCGCCTGTTCGGCGCGCCGGGCCGTGACGGCGTACCGGGTCACGGTCGCCTGGATCTGCTCGGGGGTCATGGCGACGGGGCGGCCGAAGCGGCTGCTGTGCTTGCCCAGGTCGACGGCGACCGCGGAGGGACCCCACACGACCCCTGGCATGTCGGATCCGATCTGCCGGCCGGGGTGGTTGATCTGCATCCAGATCGCCCCGCCGCCGCACTTGCCGGCCTTGGCCCACTCGATGAAGGGCTCCAGTGGCGCCGCCTCGTCGAGCACCACACCGGCGGGGCCGGTCAGCGCCTCGGCGTGGACCATGACGTTGCCGGTGATCAGCAGGCCGGTGCCGCCGGCGGCCCAGCGCCGGTACAGCCCGAACAGCTCCTTGTCCGGGAGCTGGCCGTCGCCGGCCATGTTCTCCTCCATGGCCGCCTTGGCGATCCGGTTGTTCAGCACGTGCCCGGAGCGCAGGGACAAGGGCGAGAACAGCTCGCTGGTCATCCGAGTTCCCCTCTCGATCTCAATCGCTTACGATGTATACAGCGTTCACATTAGAGCGGCGATGTAAGCGATGCAAACATGGGGAGTGTGACCTATGCCGCAAGCGGGCGGCACCTACCACCACGGCGATCTGCGCGCCGCCTGCCTGCGCGCCGCGCGGGAACTCCTCGAGGAGGACGGCAGCGCCGGACTCTCCCTGCGAGCCGTGGCCCGGCGGGCCGGCGTGTCACCGACGGCCCCCTACCGCCACTACGCGGACCGCGACGCACTCGTCTCCGCGGTCGCCGCCCAGGGCTATCGCGAACTCGCCGAATATCTGGCCGCGGCGCACCCCTCACCCACGACTCCGGACGGGCTCGCGGCGATCGCCGTCGCCTATGTCCGCTTCGCGCTGGAGCGCCCGGCGCTGTTCCGGGTGATGTTCGCGGAACCCTGCGATCCGAACAGCGAGGAACGGGTCGCCGCGACCACCGCGATCTCGGAATACGTCCGCGGGATCGTCCGTGGCGCCTTCCCCGGCGCCGACGTGGAGGCACTGTCGACCACGGTATGGGCCCTCGTCCACGGCCTGGCCTTCCTGCACCTCGACGGCAAGCTCGACGCCTCCACCCCCGAGGTGGTCGCCGATCAGGTGCGGGCCGCCGTCCATGCGCTGTTCACCGCCCCTGCCGCGATGTCACGTACGGCGGGGGGACCGCCCGAGCAGGCGAAGGCGTAGCGGGTCGCACGGCATCGCGGTCGGCGAGCCCTTTTTTGGGCGCTGCGCATGCTGGCGCGGGCCGGTCCTCGTCGGCGGCTGCTCCCTGCCATCGCCCCCCGGCCCGTGGGCGGGGTCAGCGCGTCAGTTCGGTGGCCAGAAGGTCCATCAAGAGGCCGTCGTGCCAGGTGCCGTCCGGACCGCGCTCGTACTGCCGCATGATGCCGACCGGCCGGAACCCGGCCTTTTCGTAGCAGCGGATCGCCGGGATGTTGTCGGCCGCCGGGTCGATGACCAGCCGGTGGTAGCCGTACTCGTCGACGAGGTGGCGGGCCAGTGTGCGAACGGCGTCGGTGCCCAGTCCGCTGCCGTGCACGGCGGGATCGAGAAAGAGATCGATACCGGCGTGCCGATAGTCCGGCTCCTCCTCGGAATGCCACTGGATCATGCCGGCGATCCGCTGCCGATAGCGAACGGTCAGGCAGTTGCAGCCGGGGTCTTCGAGGTCGGCGGCGACGTCGGCCTCGAGATCGTCTCCGCCCCTCCATCGAGCCCGTACCTCGGGAGTGGCCCGGATGACGGCCAGGGCGGGAACGTCCTCGGTGACGGTGGGGCGGAGTACGACGAGGGCGCCATGCAGCACGGTCATGGGCTGGGAGATTACGTGACGGGAGCCTTGCTGCGCGCGACGAATTCGGGTCGACCGGTCCTCACGAGCGGCACGCTCCCCGCCGAGGCCGGCGTCCCGGACGTCGCGGTCACGGGACGCGGGCACCGTCCTCGGCGCCCCCGTCCCGTGCCCCTGAGCGTCGGCCGGCGCCCGGTCCGAAGACCGCGATCAGTGGCCCAGAAGCAGCCCAGACGCCGAGACGTCGGCGCGGATGCCGTCCTTGTCCACCGTCACGCGCTGCAGGCGCAGGGCGCCCGCGGGCGGTTTCGGCAGCTGGAACGCGAAGGAGAAGCGGTCGGCGATCTGCGGACGGGTGAGCTTGGTCAGCGTCGTGAGCAGCGACAGGTCCAGGCCCAGCCGCTTGAGGAGCTGCGGGTGGGCCATGGCCGCGTCCACCAAGTTGACGCGAGTCAGGCGGTGCAGGAAGCGCGGCGCACCGGTCAGTCGGTGCAGGCGGTCCTCGTCGTGCAGTGCCGTCCGGACCGCGCCGTCGGGGACGCCCAGGCGGTGCACGATCTCCGGGATCGACAGAAACGCCTTGATCTTCTCCGCCTCACGGGTCAGACGGCGTGCGGAGGCGCCGGTCAGGTGCAGCCCTTCGGCGGGCCCGGTGCCGGGGCGGTACGTCGCGAGATCGCCGATGTCGAGCCGCATTCCGTCCACGGAGGCCGCGATGCCGCGCTCCCCGTCGCGCCGGATGCGCGCGTCGGCCCGTACCCACAGATCGCGCCCGGCGATGCGCAGCGAGCCCCGCGCCTGCACACGGCCGGGACCGTGGGCGGTGAACGAGACCTGAGAGGCGCCGAGTTCACGGTTCATGTCGGCGAAGGAGAGGAGGACCCGGCCGTGCATCTTCCGAACGAGGGCGCCACGGATGGCGGTTGGGCTGTCACCGTCGATACGGATGTCGTCGGCGTCGGCGGTGACCTGGGTGAGGGTGACCCGTTGGGCAGGGATGTCGGGGACGGTGACCTGGACCGAGTCCAGGTGCCGTGCGGCCAGCTGGGTGAGGAACGGGAAGCCTCCGATGCGCACCTCGGGCGCCGCGGCGAGGTCGAGTTCGTCCTTGAGCCGTTCCGAGGCCTTGTGCTCCGCGTAGAGCAGAGCCCAGCGATCGGCGAGGGTGACGAGGCAGGCGAGGGTGAGGGCCCAGGCGAGGAGTCTGACGATCGTGGGCAGGCCGGTGGCGCGGTTGCGGCGGCGGCCGCCCCGCCGGTGGTTGGGCGGCGCCCACGGCTCCTCGGAGTCGTCCTCCTGCCGGGGCACGGTGGTGTCCTCGGCAAGGAAGCTGTCCAGCGGATCGTCCGCCAGTGACGCCAGTTCGTCGTACGGATTGCGGCTGAGCGGAACCCTTTCGGAGGGAGGGCCGTCGGACTGGGCAGGTTGATGCGTCTGTATGTGGGGGGTACGCATCGGTAGATTTGATCACATACCGCCACCCGAACCGCAAGTCCTTCTCCAAATCATTGGCGAAATAGGCCAGTTCGGGGTCGGTGCGCCCTTCCACGGATGCACCCGGGTAGGCTCGACGCATCGGAGTAGAAACGTGCTCTGGAGCCGAGCCGATGGCCGGACAGGGCGTACGCGCGCACGCGGTATCGGACGATCCGCCACTCCTTCCGCGGAAGGAGTGCGTCATGAGGGCAGCACAGTTCAGCCGGTTCGGCGGCCCGGAGGTTCTTGAGATCGTCGACCTCCCCGATCCCCGTCCCGGCGCCGGCGAGATCCGGATCAAGGTCCGTGCCGCCGGGATCAACGCCAGCGACTGGAAGAAGCGTCAGGGCCTGATGGATCAGGAACTGCCCCAGACCCTGGGCTATGAGGCTGCCGGCATCGTTGACGAGATCGGCGACGATGTGTCAGGTGTCGAAGTCGGTGACCGGGTCTTCGGAGCCTCACCCTACGGAGCCGCGCAAGCGGAGTTGGCCCTGCTGTCCTCTTGGGCGCCCATCCCGAAGGCGCTCGACTGGGCGAGGTCTGCGGCGATCCCCGCGGCCGCCGAGACCGCAGCGCGCTCGCTCGACCAGCTTGGTGTCACGGCGGGCAGCACCGTGCTCATCAACGGGGCGTCTGGCAGTGTCGGGAGTGCCGCTGTCCAACTCGCCGTGGAACGCGGGGCGCGGGTCATCGGCACAGGGAGGCCAGGCGCGCACGACGCCCTCCGCGCGCTAGGGGCCGAGCCGGTGGCATACGGCGACGGGATACCGGAACGAGTCCGGCTGATCACACCTACGGGTGTCGATTTCGCACTGGACGTCGCCGGCAGCGGCGTCCTTCCCGAACTCGTGGATCTCACGCGCGCACCCGAACACGTCATCACGGTCGCCGACTTCCACGGCGCGCGGCAGACGGGTGTCCGCTTCAGCCGCGGCGACACCGGCCGTGCCACCTACGCGCTGACCCAGGTCGCTCGAATGGCCGAGATGGGACGGTTCTCCGTCCAGGTCGGCCGGACCTTCCCCTTGGCCGATGTGGCCCACGCCCACCGCGTCGGCGAAGCCGGGACCGTGCGCGGCAAACTCGTGCTGCTCGTGGACTGACGGGTCTTCAAAGTGAGTAGTCGCTCCTTTGGACAGCATCCTGACGATGACGTGCAGGGGTGGAGAACCGGGGTTTGCGCCCAGGATGGCTGGACGACGTTCTGGACTTCATAGGGATCAACTTCCCGAACGTCGACGAGGACGACCACCGCGACATGGCCGACGCCATGCGGGAGTTCGCAGACAAGTTCGAGGGTCACGGCGCGGACGCGCACCGGGCGGTGTCCCGGATCCTGTCCTCCTCCCAGGGCCGGGCCGTCGACGCCACGGAGAAGCACTGGAACCAGCGCCCAACCCCATCGCATACGTCACCAACCCGCACACCCGGATGGACCCCGAGGGCCTGATCGCCACACCTGGACACGCCCGGCTTCCGGACCGAACTGTCGAGCACGGGATCCAGCAAGCAGAGCGACGAATGGCTGGCGAGACAGCGGAAGCTGATCGACGCCGGACGCTGGGACCAGGCCATGAAGATGGACATCGACGAAACCGTTGTCTATACGGCAACAAGTACGACACCCACATCAAGGACATGGTCGACAGCCTCAAGAACAACAGGAAATTCCAGGCCGTGCTGACGAAGAAGGGCTGGCGATAAACTACGACATCCTGAAATGACGCCGTCATGGAACCACGAGGTTCGGCAATGGATCTGGTACTCGACCCTCCGCGCGGCGTTGCGCCGATCCTGCTGGGCATGACGCTCGACGAAGCGGTCGCCGCAGTGCCCGACTGGGGTGAGCCCCGTGTGCTGCGGCGCCCGAGCCGGAACTCGGCGAAGGCGTCCTGGACCCTCGACCACGTCGGCGTACAGGCCTTGGCCGAGGGCGGAACCCATGTCACGGCCATCGAGTTGTGGTGGCCCGGTGAGGGCCGCACGTCCAGCACCCACGTGCTGCTCGACGGAGACGAGGTTTTCACCTCCCCCGCCGCGATCCTCTTCCAGCGCGCCGCCGAGCGAGACTGGACGGTCGACACGTCGCAGCCTGAGTACCCGGTGATCCCGGGCGTGTCGCTGGGCTTCACCCGACAGACGTCTCAGGAGGTCGAGCGCGACGCCGACGGCCTGCCGACGTACGTCACCTCGGTCCTGGTGGCCGGCAAGGATTACTACGACTACCGGTACCAGGACCGGGGGAAGTAGGGGACCGGGACATGGGCCGATGACTCGGGGGACCTGCTTCGGTCACGCCGGGTCAGAAGGGCATCGCGGTGACAGGTCCCCGTCCGCACCCAGTGATGAGTACGAGGACGAGGGAGAGACCAGCATGGCGATTCAGCGGATGGACAACGTCGGCATCGTCGTCGAGGACATGGATGCCGCCATCGCGTTCTTCGTGGAACTCGGTATGGAGCTGGAGGGCAGAGCGGAGGTCGAGGGCCACTTCGCCGACCAGTGCACCGGACTCGACGGCGTCCGCTGCGACATCGCGATGGTCCGGACCCCGGACGGTCACAGCCGGCTCGAGCTGGCGAAGTACCGCAGCCCCGCGGCGATCACCGCCGGGCCACGCGACCGGCCGCACAACATTGTGGGCACGCACCGCGTCATGTTCGCCGTCGACGACCTCGCGGACACCGTTGCCCGCCTGCGCCCTCACGGCGCCGAACTCGTCGGCGAGATCGCCCGGTTCGAGGACAGCTATCTGCTCTGCTACCTCCGCGGCCCGGAGGGCATCATCATCGGACTGGCCGAGCAACTGCGCCTGGGCTGACCGTTGGTGGGGGTAGGCTGCGCCCGGCTACTTCTTGTGCTTCTCATCGTTGTTCTTGAAGCAAATGACGAAGTTTCCGGGGCCTGACTGGGTGAGCGAGCCGGTCGTGCCCGGGACGTCGGAGCAGGAGAAGGTGTCGACGACCCCGTTCTTGTCCATCTTGAGGACTTTGTAGTCGGCGTGCGGGTCGGTGCAGTCGAGCTTCTCGGCCTTCGCAGCCTTGTCCGTGCCGACGTTCTCGAAGCAGTCGCCGGCCTTGAGTGTCGCGGACTGGTCCTTCGTGTCGCGCGGACCCCAGACGCAGAACGCCACCAGGCCCGCGAGGACGAGGACCACACCGAGGAATATCAGGCGATTGCGTCGTATCTGCGCCGAGGTGTACGAGGCGTTCGGGCCGCCCAGGGGCGGTATGTGGGACACGGCTGGTTCCTCAGGCAGTTGGGACTTGCGAAGGGGTCCCGAATCTAGCGCATGTTTTGGATCGGCCGTGACCGCTGCTCGCCGCCGGTTCGTGAGTCGCTGCTCTAGGGTCTCCCGCATGGCCGAGCCCTCCTTTCTGACCGCTGTCCGGGAGTCGTACGACACGGTCGCCGCCGAGTACGTCGAACGCGTCCCGCCTCCAGCCGAGTTGGACCCGTTGTCCCGCGCGATGCTGGCGGGGCTCGCCGAACTCGTGCGGACGGCCGGTCTGGGACCAGTCGCGGACTTGGGGTGCGGGCCCGGCCGCATAACGGCCCACCTGGCCGGGCTGGGAGTGTCCGCCTTCGGCGTCGATCTGTCACCGAAGATGATCGCCCTGGCCCGCCACGCCTATCCGGACCTGCGGTTCACCGAGGGCTCGATGACGGCCCTGGAGACGAGAGACGACGCACTCGGCGGCATCCTGGCCTGGTATTCCACCCACCACACGCCCCCGCAGTGGCTGCCGGCGGTGTTCGCTGAATTCCACCGCACGCTCGCGCCCGGCGGCTTCCTGCTCTGGGGAGACTACGTCGGCGATGAACGGCTGCAGCCGACCCACGGCTATGGCCGGCCAGTGTCCTATGAATCGCACCTTCTGCCCCTGGGCCACATGGTCGGCCTGCTGGGCCAGGCCGGACTCGTCGTCACCGCGCGACTGGAGCAGGAGCCCGCCGGACGGGTGAACAGACCGCACGCCTGCCTCCTGGCCCGCAAGCCCGAAAGGCCCTGACGGGGCATTCGGGCACCCGTTCGGGCACCGCCGGCACCGCCGGCCGGCCGGTCGCGTGGAACTGTCCCAGGGGCGTCCCGATGAACCGTGCTACTCGCCTTGGGCAGGGTATTTGCCGGCGTACGGGCGGAGGCGTTCGATCAGCGTCGATTCCGCGTACTTCTCGCACTCGCGCAGGAAATGGCGGACATGCGGCTGACGTGCGTGCTCGTCGAAGGCGGCGCGGTCGGCGTAGAGCTCGTAGAAGAGGCGCTGGTTCGGCGCTCCTTCGACCTCGCAGCAGGCGTACACGAGTGTGCCTGGCTCATGCGCACGGACCGCTGCGGCAGCCTCTCGGACCAGCTCGTCGAATGCCTCTCCCGCTCCTTCACGCAGTGTGAAGCGGACGCACAGCGCGATGTGACTCATCCTGCCTCCTCCTTCGCACCACCAGTCTCACCACGTATTCGCCGGCCCGCTCGCGGAAACGCGGCCGACTGCCACGCGTCCATGACGTTCGCAGCCCGGTGCTCCGACGAGTCCTCAGCGTTCGGGCGGTCGTGACAGGGCCTGCTTGACCTGCCTGGTCCGCTCGTCGGCGAGGACCTCGACCTGGTCGTTCGCCAGGGCCTCCATGGTCTGCTCCGCGACGTCGGTGGCACTGATCTTCGCTGCGTCCGTGAAGGAGCTGAGATCCGTCTCCACGAAACCGGCGTGGACACCGACCACGAGCGTCCCCTGGTCCCGCAAGCCCTGTCGCAGCGCACCCGTCAGCGACCACTGGGCCGCCTTGGAGGCCGCATACCCGGGGTAGTCGGGCCGCGAGGCCCAGGAGGCAACCGACAGCATGTTCACCAGTGCGCCGCCGCCGTTGCGGGCCAGGATGGGGGCGAAGGCACGGGAGACGGCCCAGGTGCCGAAGTAGTTGATCTCCATCGCCTGTCGCGCACCGTCGAAGGAGCCGGTCAGGAGCTTGGTGTCGAATCCTCCGACGCCGGCGTTGTTGATCACGATGGTGACGTCGCCCGCCGCGGCAGCCGCCGCGGCCACGTCCTCGGGCTCGGTGACGTCCAGGCGCAGCGGAGCCAGGTCCGCATCGTCGACACTCGCCAGGTCGCGGACCCCGGCGTAGACCTTGGCCGCACCGCGGTCGATCAGCGCACGGGCGAACGCGCGCCCGATGCCGCGGTTGGCGCCCGTCACCAGGGCCACCGATCCTTTGATCTCCATCGCGCTTCCTCCCTGCGGACAAGGGGTGCTCCCTGGGATCGGCCCAGCGCGCCTCGAACCGCGGCGGACGCGCCCACGCCCATGCACGACATACGCTGAGGGGCACCGCTGTCCCAGGGCCGGGCCCGATTTCTCAGCTGCTTCCAGGGCGATGCCGAGCGGATCGTTTCCTCACTGCCAGCCTGCACCGGATGTCGCGGCTTCGCATGAGCGGTCCCCGGGGACGCGCCGGCCGTCCAGGCCGTATGTGACTACGAGCGCGTTCGTCATACGGCGAGAATGGCGGCATCGCCGTGGCGTCCTTCGACGGAGGGCCCGGCCGGTTTCGCGGCCTCCTTAGAGTGGACGCGATGAACGATGACGCTGAGGTTCTGGACCTGCTGCACACGCTGGATCGGCTTGCGGCGCCGGACCATCTCGAGTTCCCCGAAGGCTTCGACTACTCGCTGGCCAGGGCGCAAGCGGGCCGGCTCAAGGACCGGCTGGACGAGGACTTCCGGCAGGCGTGCAAACTCGATGACCAGATACAGGACGCCAGTTACTACTTCAAGATCACCATTCCGGCCGAGGCGGCCGAGGCGGGCATACCCGTGGGTGTGCGGCTGAGCAACTACGGCAACCTCGCGGTGGTCACCACCCCGATGCCCGACAGCCATGACGACCTGGACCATGCCGTCCTGGGAGGCGCCCTGTCGGCAGCGGACCGCCGCCGGATAGAGTCCGCACTCACTGAGTGCGGCTACACACTGATCCCGCCACGGCTACTGCACCGCCCCTATGACGGCGTGACGCCACTCGCCGACGAAGGGCCCTTCTATGCCGGCTACGGCCCCCATCAAGGCCGCGCGACCTGGTGGACCCGCTACTTCGAATACTTGTGACGTGCCACGTCCACCGGCTGCTTGCACGTGGCTGCCGGCGCAGGCCGGCCAGGTCGTACGCGCCCGCCCTCCTCAGTCACGCACACTGGTCCTGGTCCTGGTCCTGGTCCTGGTCCTGGTCCTTGCCCTGGTCCGGGTCCTGCTAGCTTCGGATCCCGGTCGTGGCCGGTGACAAGGAGCCTGATGGCAGCAGGGAACGAACCATTTCTGATGTGTGTCGAGGACGTCTTCGAACGCAACCAGGGACGGATGGTCATGCTGACGGGCCGGATCGAGCGAGGGCGGGTTCGCGAAGGCGACGAGGTGGAGATCGTCGGCTTGGACGGCGGTCCGATCCTTCCTGTCCGGGGCATCGAGACGCATCGCCGGCGTATCGGGGAGGCGGGTGCGGACATGAATGCGGGCCTGCTGCTGCCCGGCGGGGCGTTGGGCTCCGTCGAACGAGGACAGGTGCTGGCGACGCCCGGCTCGGTCGGTGCGCATGCCTGCTTCACGGCGGACATCACACTGCTGGCCGACGAACACGGCGGTGCCGACGTACGCACTGGTGATCGTCTGCAGTTCCACCTCCGTGCCGCCGTGGTACGAGGGGCCGTCACCCTGCCCCACGGCATGGACGCGCTCCAACCACTGCACGGGGGAACGGTCACGGTCGCGCTCGAACGGCCCGTCGCCCTCACGGAAGGCCAGTCGTTCGCCTTCCGCCACCACGGCCGTGCCGCCGGGACAGGGACCGTCACCCGGCTCTCGAACTGACCGCCCTGTCGCTACCGCGCCGGGCTCAAGCGCGGAACCCCCCTCGCTGGCCACGGGCAGGTGGCGAGAGCCGTGCAGCGGCCCGAAAGATCAACTGTCACCGCAGCTGGCTGAAGGCCAGATCGGCATCGGCCACGGCCTCGGGATGGACGTCGTGGGCGGTTCGACCGTCGGCGATCTTCTGCCAGTTGGTCCGGGCGAGCACCCGTTGGACCGCGAGCACCTGGGCGGCGCGCAGGCGCGCCTGGATGCCATCCCCGAGGGCGTCCGCCAGTGCCTCCTCGTCCTCGAGCTGGTACCGCGTGAGCCGTCCCGCAAGGCTCGGTGTGGTGAACACCAGCCGATGGAAGGCCACCACCTCGGGATGATCGTTGAGGCCGGTGACGGGGTCGTACCGATCGAGGCCGGCCCGGAAGTGCCGGTGCAGCGCCGTCATCGGCTCGACGCCTGACCCGCGGTCACGGACGACGCGTGCCGCTTCGCCCTGGTGGTCCGCGAACCGGTGCAGCACCAGGTCTTCCTTGGTGGGGAAGTACCGGAAGAGGGTCGGCTTGGAGATCTCGGCCGCGGCGGCGATGTCGTTGACCGAGACGCGGTCGAAGCCGCGCTCCAGGAACAGCGAGACGGCCGCGCCGCCGATGGCGTCGCGCGTCCGCTCCTTCTTGCGGGCCCGCAGCCCTGTCGGCTCGCTCATCCGACCACCGTAACATTCATGACCGAGTTGCGTTTTTAACCGAGTAATGTTTTCATGGTCGGCGTGAATCAGACAGACACTCCTCCTGTGCTCGTCACCGGGGCGACGGGCCGGATCGGCCGCGTCGTCATCGACCAGCTCCTCGATGCCGGCGTACCGGTCCGCGCCCTCACCCATCGCTCCGAGGCAGCGGTGACGCTGCCGACGGACGTCGAGGTCTTCACCGGCGACCTCACCGTGCCCGAGTCGCTCGACCCGGCATTGAACGGCGCCGGTGCGGTCTTCCTCGTCTGGACCGCACCGCCTCAGACCGCGGCGGCAGTCGTCGAGCGGCTGGCAGCCCACGTGCGGCGGGTCGTCTTCCTCTCCTCCCCGCACCAGACGCCGCACCCCTTCTTCCAGCAGCCCAATCCCATGGCGGTGATGCACGCCGACATCGAGCGGCTCCTCGCGGCCACCGGACTCGAGTCGACGATCATCCGGCCGGGGATGCTCGCGTCGAACTCACTGGCCTGGTGGGCACCCGCGATCCAGGCCGGCGAAATCGTGCGGTGGCCACACGGCGCTGCCGAGACGGCACCGGTCGACGACCGCGACGTCGCGGCCGTCGCGGCGCGAACGCTCCATCAGGACGGGTACGTCGGAGGCGACTACGTCCTCACGGGCCCCGAATCGCTGACCCAGGCCGCGCAGGTGGACGTCATCGCTGACGCCCTGGGGCGCCGGATCGTATTCGAGGAGATGACGCCGGACGAGTTCCGCAGCCTGTCGGAGGGTACGGCACCCAGCTCGGTCGTCGACATGCTGCTCGCCGCGTGGAGCGCGGCGGTCGGACAGCCCGCGTACGTCACCACGGCGGTGGCCGACATCCTCGGCACGGCGCCGCGAACGTTTCGCCAGTGGGCCGCCGACCACGCCACCGCGTTCACAGAGGGTTCGTAGCCCCGTCGACCGCGGCCTGCGGCCGAGCCGCAGCCCCCAGTTGGGCCCTCAGCCGGCCGTCGCCCGGCCCGGGCCCCGGCGGCTCTGGAGCGCCTGCTGCGCGACTCGGTCGTCCGGCTGCGCGACTCGGTCGTCCGGCCACGCGACGGCGGCGACGAACCCACGCCAGTCGCAACCGACGCCCCCACGCCACGCGTCGCAAGGCACATGGAACGCGCATGGCTCTTCTCGCTCATCCCGCTGGTGATCGGCGTCGGTCAACTCTCCTTCGGCGTGTACGGTCTCCGCCGCGCCAGTGCCATCCGGCGCACAGGCGTCACCGTGCGGGGTCGCATCGTCCGCCACGACGTCAACCGAAGCGACGAAGGTGCCACATTCGTCCACCCGGTCGCAGCCTGGACGACCCTGGACGGCCGAGCATGCGAGTACCCGTCCAGGTTCGGCCGCGGGTCCCTCGGCGGGCGCCTCGGTGTAGGAACCACGGTCAGCGTCCGATACGACCCGGAAAACCCGCGCCGGTTCGCCATTCTGGGGTGGGACACAGAGGTGGTGGACAAGCTGTTCACCGTGGTGGGTTCGGTGCTCACAGGGGGGACATTGGTGGTGCTGCTCGTCCGTATCATCGCCTTCTAGCGGGAGCCCGCTGCCCTCTCCTTCGGCGACCACAAGCGTTGGTCGCGGTGCTTCTCGGCGCCGACCTTCTGCAAGCAGCCGGCCGGACGGCCCGTCTCAGCTCGACGCCCGCAGGTCATGGACCAGCCGGGTCACCGCTTGGGTCAACTTGACTCGGCCCTAGAGGGCCGGGCTTGGAGGTAGCGCCCAGCCGGTTGCTGGGTTGGCTCCTCCGTCCAGACACCCCTATGGGGTGGCAGGGACGCGTGACTCACGCCCCGCATTCCACACGTTCTCGCCGCGTCGGGCGATGTTGTGGGAAGCGTTCCGGTCGGCGTGGGCAACGACCCCGCACGCCCGGCAGATGAAAAGACCCTGGCCGACACGGTTGCGCTTGTCGACGTGGCCGCACTCGGCGCACGTCTGCGACGTGTACGCGGGATCAACGAAGACCAGGGGCACGCCTGCCCGCCTGGCCTTGTAGACGACGAAGTCCGCGAGCTGGGCGAAGGCCCAGGAGTGGAGTGCGACCCGTTGGGGCTTGCGGAGCCGTACCCTCTGCCGGATTCCCTTGAGTTCTTCCAGGGCAATCCCGGCCGAGGTGCGTTCAGCCTCGGTCACAATCGTCTTGGCGATGATGTGGCTGGTGTTCTTGACATGCCGCGCCTCACGACGCGAGCGCTCTTTCAGCCGGCGTTTCGCGGACTTGGTGCGCTTCTTCTGGAGCTTGGCCCGCAGGGCAAGCTGACGCTTGCGGTACCGGTTCAGGCAGCGGCCGGCGGCCTGGTAGCCGGTGGACGTGGTGGCGATGCTGACGATGCCGAGGTCCACACCGATGAAGCCGTCCGGCTCGTACTGCTCGGCTTCGGGGACCTCACAGGTGGCGATTAGGTAGAGGACCCCGTCACGCTCGATCAGGTCCGACTCGCCTCTGCGGTACTTGCGGAGCGTCTTGAGCGCGTCGGCGGAGCAGGCGAAGCGGACGTTCTTCAGACGCCCGGCAGTTGTCCATATGGAGACTGTCTGTGTGTCGTACTGCCACGACAGACACCGGTCGTCGTACGGCTGCGCGGACTCAGGCCGGAAAGTGACCGGCTTCGCCCCGGCGTTCCGGCGCCCGTTCGACCCCGGCTTGCCGAGATTCCCGGCACGGACGTTGGCCTGCAGGGTGGTGTACGCGTCCCGCACCTTCTTGATCACGTGTTGTGCGGCCTGCGCCCCGAGCCCTTCGGCCTTGAGGCGCGCGTAGGTGTGCTTACGCAGCTCGTACTCGCGCGGGACACCATGGGCGAACGCCACCTCGGACACCCAGTCGGCCAGAGCGTTGACCGTGCGCAGGGTCGCCGACAGCGCCGACGCCTGTGAGGCGTCCGGCATCAGCTTCACCTGCGTCACAATCTTCACGTCTGTGATCGTACCGTTGACCTCTGTCACCACGCCGGGAAACCGACTCCCGGTATGTGCAGGGGCTGTACGGCCGTCTGCACCCCTATGCCGCGCAGTCCTTGAAGTTCGCCTCCGACAAGTCGCACTGGCCCAGACGCAGGTCATGGAACTCGCGGCCGGTGAACTCCCCCGGTTCTGCGGCGTACTCCGCGGGCAACGCCGCAGTGGCCTCTTCGCCATCCGAGTCCGATTGCGTCACTCCCTCAGTGACCGACGCTTCAGGTCGGTCAGCGCCTCCCTCAGTCCGCGGAGCGCATCGTCGCAGCTGCCGTCCGTCTCCGCACCGTCAGGCGCCATGCCCGACCACGTTTGCCGTGAACAGCAGGGTACGGTGACCGGAGCGGCGCCGAACTCCACTCAAGGCAAGGCAAGTTGTCCGCCACCGGCCGTTGTCGCGCGGGCTCGGCACTGCGTCTTCGCGTTGCCTCCGGATTGCAGGAACAGGACCACACGGCGAAAACGCTCCTGCGCGGGGAGGCGCGGTAGGGATACGTTGCAGGCAGCTGTCGGCGTTCGCCCGTGCCCCCTCAACGCTGCATCGGGTTAGGGCGATGACCATGGTGGGGCGACCGGGCCCGCCGGGTCAGCCCGAATCGCGGTCGGTGACAGTGACCAGCGCGAGGACCCCGTCCACGTCGATGTCGTCGGCGTCCCCCTCGGCGAGCAGTACGGCATCCAAATGGCTGAGACGATGAGGCTCCCGACCGAGGGTGACCGACCCTTGAAGGACCACTGCAAGCACGCACGTTCCGGCTTCCGGTCGCACCGCGACGCGATCGCGTACGATCCGGACCCGCGCCGTCGCATCGGCGCGCCGCACCATGACGTTGAAGTCGACGATCGGGCCGCCGAGCAGCTCGCACATCGTGTCGGAGTCACCGGAGAAGGTGAACGGCTCGTACGGGTCGGTCATCACGTGCGGGACACCGTCGACCGTCAGTTCCATGCCGGGGCCATCGACGACGGTGATGATTCGGTCCACGCCCTCGAAGGCCGAGAACGGTCCGCTCTGTGCGACATCGGCAACGCTGACACGCCAGACGAAATCGCCGGTCCCCGCCCCCTCGGGACGGACGGCCACCTCGGAGGTGACACCTCCGCCGTTCTTCCACGGCGCGGGTGTTCTCTCCTGCGCCCGCAGAACCTGCAGTGCCATGTACTTTCCTTCCCCGATGGGACGTCGCGGAGCCTTCGATGGGACGGTCGCGGAGCCCGTTCCTCCAGCTCGGCAGCGGACAAGCCGAGAGGACCCCGCGGGGCCGGGCTGCGAACCCGGACCTTGAGGCCCTCGTCACTGCACTGTACGCGACGCTCTCAAAGCCACGCACGAGCCGGAACACCCGGCGGCACGTGGACTCGGATCTCCTCTGACCGGGCCGGGGGTATTCGGGCCGGTGTCGGCTGGGCGGCCACCGCCGACTCCCCGCCGCTGGGGCACCGGCAACGGCGCACGCGCGTGCGGGCAGCCCCCGTCGGCGCTGGCGGCGGAGGCCTCGGAGCCATCCCCGTCTGGGGTCGTACGGTTCCTCCCCCGAGGGGCGGAGGCGGACGGTTCGAAGGGGCGACGACGCCCTCGGCCGGGGCCCCTAGGTTCGAACCACGCGCCGCGGCCGACCGGGGTTCGCGGAGCTGACAGCTCCTCACCGACCACAATGGGGAACGCAATGAAACACACGTTGACCGCGCTGTTCGCGGTTGCCGGCATTGCCGCGGCAACGCAGATCACCCTGGCAGCCGCGCCCGCGTCGGCCTCCGGCGCCGCATACCAGATCAAGAACGTGGCCACGGGCAAGTGCATGCGGGGCGTCCGTTCCAGCTCCACGTACGCCGTCACGATGACCGAGTGCAACCGCAACGACGCCAACCAGTGGTGGGGTGAGCACGATCCCCAAGGCGAACAGGCCCACGACCCTCGGCACCGTTGCCGGATACATCGGACACTACTCGTCCACCGACACCTACCCCAACTGCTACCAGATCGATGGCAACCACACCAAGTGGCTCTGGGTGCCCTGACCACACCCCTGTAGCGAAGGCCTCCCTACGGCACGGACGAACCCGGCGCCCAGCCATGGAAGTCGACGTGGCCGGCTTGGAATCGACCACCCAGGGAACCGGAGGGAGGCGTTCTACCGGCGGATCGCCGAGATCAGTCCGCCGGGGTGCTCTTCGCGCTGTGGCGGGGTGCTGATCGGGCGTCCGTAGGCGGCAGCGCGCTCGCGCAGGGTGTGGCTGTCGGCCTCCCAGCCGTGCCCGGCCAGCCAGCCCACTGGGTCGTCGGGCATCTCCGAGACCCACATGGAGGCCGCCGATCCCGGCACCGCGTCCGCGCCGAAGCGCTCGATCACGCCGCGCGAGCCCAACGTCAGCCCCATCCGACTGCCGGCCGCCGACTGCTTGCTGATCCGGGCCAGCAGCAGCTCCACCGCGTCCTCGGGCAGATAGATCAGCAGTCCTTCGGCGATCCACACGGTCGGCTCCGCCGGGTCGTGCCCTGCGGCGGCCAGCGCGCCCGGCCAGTCCTCACGCAGGTCCACCGCGACGGTGATCCGCTCGCAGCGTGCGACGGCCCGTTCCTGGCGCAGGACCGAAGCCTTGAAGTCCAGTGGCGCGGCGGTGTCGACCTCGAACAGCCGGGTGCCCTCGGGCCAGTCCATCCGATAGGCCCGGCTGTCCATGCCGGCGCCGAGTAGCACGACCTGCCGCACCCCGGAGGCGGAGGCCTGCTGCAACAGGTCGTCGAGGAACTTCGTCCTGATGACGATGGAGAACGCCACGGCGAGCCGACGGCGTCGCGCGGCCTCGTCACCGGGCGGCGGCGAGGAGGGCCACAGGCCGCCGGCGGTGGCGAAGGCCTGGGCCAGTGGGTCGCGGAACAGCGGGTTCTCCCGCTCGGTCTCCAGCGCCCGCACCCTGGCCACCCCCACCGCGGTGGCCCACACTCCCGACGGCTGCACCCGCTCCTGCTCATCAGTCACCGCGCCAGCCTAACGACCTCGTGCGCGGCTGGCTGTGGCACGTCGAGGTGTGCGTTGTGTGACGCCGTGCTCGACGCGGGTGCTGCGTGAGGAGGGGGTCTTGCGCTGCTGCTCGTGCCGCTCCTCGTACCAGGCGGGAGCGTTCATCTGGCCTGCTCCTCGCGGCCCGCGGCCCGCGGCCCGGCGTCGCAGGGGGGTCTCCGTGCCGTCGGTGATTCCGGGCGGCCTGCGAGCAGCGACACGGGCCAGGGCATTCCGTGAGTCGCGATGAGTCCTGTGGCGTCCGGCGGTCGTACTGTCGAACCCGTCACCGAGGAGGACATCTGATGCGCAGCGTGACCTATTCGATGGGCGTCTCACTTGACGGCTACATCGTCGGGCCGGACGGCGGCTTCAACTGGACGGCGCCCGACGAGGAGGTCTTCCGCTTCTGGATCGACGAGATTCGAGAGGTCGGCGTCCACCTGATGGGACGACGGCTTTACGAGACGATGCTGTACTGGGAGACCGCCGATCAGGATCCCTCGCTCGACGACTCCATGCTCGAGTGGGCCGCGCTCTGGAATCCGCTTCCGAAGGTGGTGTTCTCCACCACGCTGTCGGCGGTGCAGGGCCATGCTCGCCTGGCTACCGTCGGTCTGGCGGAGGAGATCGAGCGATTGCGAGCAGAGCCGGGGGAGGGCGACATCGCGATCGGCGGCGCGACCCTCGCCGCCGAGGCGGCCGCACTGGGTCTGATCGACGAGTACCGGACCATGGTCTACCCGGTGCTGGTCGGCGGCGGCACCCCGTTCTTCCCCCGACACGAGCGCCGAGTGGATCTCGAACTCGTCGAAACCAGCACCTACGGTTCGAAAGTCGTCTACCTCCGCCACCGCGTGGTGCGCTAGGGCCTTTCCTTTGGATCACCTCGCTGACCAGATGAAGATGGCGGCGAGGTGGAGTCCGGCGAGGTAGATGGTCGCGGTCTTGTCGTAACGAGTGGCCAGGCCGCGCCACTGCTTGAGTTGGTTGATGCACCGCTCGACGGTGTTGCGCTGCTTGTAGGCCTCGCGGTCGAAGGCCGGCGGTCTACCACCGTGGCGGCCGAGCCGCTTGCGGTTGGCGGCCTGGTCAGCGGGCTGCGGAATCACCGCGCGGATGCCGCGCCGCCGCAGATGACGGCGGATCGCCCGGGACGAATACGCCTTGTCGGCCAGGACCACGTCCGGTGTGACTCTGGGGCGGCCTGTCTGCCGCGGCACTCGAATTCGGGACATGACCTGCTCGAATGCAGGTGCGTCACCGGCCTGGCCGGGCGTGATGAGGAAGGCGAGCGGTCGGCAGCGGCCGTCAGCAGCGAGATGAATCTTCGTGGTCAGCCCGCCGCGGGAGCGTCCGAGGGCATGGTCAGCCGGCTCGCCGGCAGGAGCCCCTTTTGACGGGCCCCGGCCGCGTGCTGATGAGCCCGCACGATCGTGGAGTCGACCGCGACGACCCACTCCAGATCGCCCTCGGCGTCAGCCTCGGCCAGCAGGGCGGTGAAAACCTTCTCCCAAGTGCCGTCGGCCGCCCACATCCGCAGCCGGTTGTGGGCGCCCTTCCACGACCCGAAGCGCTCGGGCAAGTCCATCCACGGCGTCCCGGTGCGGTACTTGAACGCGATCGCATCGATCACCTGCCGGTGATCACGCCACCGCCCACCCCGCTTCGGC
Source organism: Streptomyces sp. NPDC051133 (assembly GCF_040682635.1). Lineage (NCBI taxonomy): Bacteria > Bacillati > Actinomycetota > Actinomycetes > Kitasatosporales > Streptomycetaceae > Streptomyces > Streptomyces sp. NPDC051133. Next base: position 11,222 of record NZ_JBFBBK010000064.1, on the reverse strand, counting down.
GTCCGATCCGGCAACAACGGCTCGATGCGGGCCCACTGGGCGTCGGTCAACGACACACATCAACCAACGATCAGATGATCTGAAGGAAACGGCCTAGCCGGCTCGTCGTCGCCGGCACTCCGGCGTCGGGGGCCTCTACCACGAAAGGGGAGGAGTCAGAGAAGGCGCAGCCCTCCTGGGAGTTCCTCTTCCATCATCTCGACCAGCCAGTCGAAGACGGTCGGGCCGCGGCCGGCACGGGCTTCCGCCAGCCTGGCGGCCATGCGTGTCTTGTTCGTCGGATGACAATGGGCGAGCCACATCTCGAGCTGACGAGCCGTTTCGGGGTGCCCGAGATTCTGGCGCGAAGCTTCGTGATCATGCCACTCGATCACGAAGTCACCGTCGGCCGGTGTCCCGAAGCCGCCGCGGAGGCAGTCGGCGAAGGCATCGAGGTTTCGGCCGAAGTAGCCGCCGCAGCCGATGCTCTGGCCCACGACCTGCCAGAAGTCCTCCAGTGTCCCGACCCTGCTGCCGTCCAGCACATATCTCACAGTCACGATCCGCAGACTACGTCCGGCTCGGTATCGGTGCTGATCATTGCGGCAGGGGGGCGGCCGTGGGCGGGCTTGAGGGGTTTGGTTCAGCGGATGCGGTCGTAGACGAGGGCCAGCGTGCCGTGCTCGCCTGCGGTCTGGCTGACGAGAGACCACTTGCTCGCCGGCAGGCCGTCGTCGAAGAGGCGTGGCCCGCCGCCGAGGAGCACGGGGAAGACGGTGAGGGCCAGCCGGTCGACCTTGTCGGCTGCCAGAAGTGCTTTGATGACGCTCGCGCTGGCGAGTACGAGGATGTCGCCGCCCTCGGTGGCTTTGAGGTCTGCGGCGACCTGGGCGCTCGGCTTGTTGGCGATCGTCGTCCGTTCCCACGGTGCCTGATCGAGTGTGGAGGAGAGGACGACCTTGTCGGTGTCCACGAGCCACTTCGCGAAGCCTTCGTCGCGCGGGTCGGCGCCCTCCATGCCGATGACGCCCGGCCAGAACCCCATGAAGCCCTCGGCGTTGACACGGCCGAGCAGGGCCGTCGTCGCCGTCGCACAGAGGCCGGCCAGGTGGTCACGAGCGACGTCGGTGACGGCGTAGGGCATCACCCAGCTCATGTCGAGCGGGTTGTCCGGGGCGGCGTAGTGGCCGTCGAGAGACAGGGCCATGTTGGTGACGATGCGGCGGCCGTCGGTCCGCTGGGTCATGTCGTGCTCCTTGTGTCGGTGCCATCGGTGCCATCGGTGCGCTGTGGGTCTTCATCGAGGACTGCGCGAGCCTGTTCACGCGCTGAGCGAAGCCGAATCTCGATGCCGGCGACGAAGTCCGCGGCGTCGTTCACTCGGTGATGGTGGGCGGGGCGGCCAGGAAGGGGCGTACCTCGAGCCACTCATGGATCGGCCGGCCGCCCGCTCCGGGGGCGGCCGACAGTTCCCCGGCCAGTTCGGCGGCGCGTTCGTGGCTGTCGACGTCGATCACCATCCAGCCGGCGATGAGGTCTTTGGTCTCGGCGAACGGTCCGTCGGTGACCGGTGGGCGGCCCTCGCCGTCGTAGCGGACCCAGGAGCCTTCGGGGGCGAGTGCCTGGGCGTCGACGAACTCGCCGGTCTTCTCGAGCCGGGCGGCGAAGTCCTGCATGTATTGCACGTGCGCCGAGATCTCCTGCGGTGTCCACTGGTCCATGGGTACGTCGTTGCACGGTGCCGGAGCGCCGCGGTAGTGCTTGAGCAGCAGGTACTTGGCCATCGTGGTTCTCCTGGTTGCGGGTGCGGCCCATTGTGGTCGCGTTCACCCCTGGGACGGAGCCGGTCACGGATTCTCGACAACGCCGCCCAAGATTCTTTGAGATCTCGTACACGGTGCCGATCAATGCCCAATCTGCGCCACCTCCGCCCTGCGCCAGCCCCGTCATGCGCCACCTCCGCCCTGCGGCTGCCCGCGGCATCGGTCCCGGTCCCGTCATTGCCCTGCAGCTGTCCTTCGCCCGACTGTGGAACGGCGGGCGATCGCCGGTAGGCTGCGGCGGTGCGTACGGTCGAGCTCCTGCTGGATGAGGCGGCGGACCTGGCGGTCCGGGAGGCCTGGCGACGGCTCGCGGACGCGGGGCTGCCCAGTCAGGCGCGCCACCGGTCACCGACCAACAGCCCGCACCTCACCCTGGCTGCCTGCCCGGAGCTGACCGCCCCGATCTGCTGGGAGCTTGCCGAGGTGGCCGCCGCGCTGCCGTTGCCGGTGCGGTTCACCGGCGTGGTCCGATTCGAGCGGCCCACCTCGGTGCTGGCCTGGGCGCTGGATCTCGACTCCGCGTTGGCCGGCTTGCACCGCAGGGTGTGGGAAGCGGTCGCCTCCGACAGCCCGCCCGAGACCCTCAGCCCTTTCCATGCCCCCGAACGCTGGAGCCCGCACATCACCCTCGGCCGGACCCGACGGGCCGGTGCTTTCGCCGGCCGGCGAGTCCCCGAACTGCTGCCGGCACCACCGCTCTCAGCCCGGCTCACCACCCTGCGCAGCTACGACACCGAGACCGGGGCCCTGGAGGTGCTGGAGCCCCGCCGCTGAGCCACTCTGCAGCAGCACTCGGGTGATGGATCCGTTCGTCGCGGGGTCGAGGGCGAGCATCAGGGCGGAGTAGGCCCCGGCTGACTGCCCGCCGACGGTGACGGTGCGCGGATCGCCGCCGAAGGAGGAGATGTTGTCCTGGACCCAGCGCAGTACGGCGGCCTGGTCCTGAAAGCCGAGGTCGGCCGCGTCGATCTGTGGCAGGTGGAGGCAACCCAGGGGGCCCACACGGTAGTTGGCGGTGACTAATCGGCGGGGAAGGTGAGCCGCAGAACGATCTCGCCGTCGTCGATCTCCCCGGTGGGCTCGAACCCGAACTTCTGGTAGAAGGGCCACGGTTCGCCGTCGCCGGGATCGTAGCTGGTCAGCAACTCGGTGGCGCCGTCGGCCCGAACCAGGGCGGCGATCTGCGTGAGAGTCTCTCGGCCGATCCCTCGCCTCTGGTGCCGTTTGTCGACGAGGAGGCGCCAGATGAAGTGCCGCCCCGTGTAAGGACCGGTCGGCGGCTTCCACGACAGCATCACGAAGCCGACTGGCTCGTCGCCGATGTACACGGCGCGGTACCAGGGATTGGCCTCCGGGTGCTGTGCCGCCTGCTTGAGCGACTTGGACACGGAGGCGACGAACTGTTTCTGATCACGTCGGACGCGGAGGGCACGAACGGCATCCCGGTTGTCGTCGGTGATCTCCCGCAGATGCACGTCTGGCGGCCTCATGCCACACCCCTTCCCGCAACCAAGGACGTCAGGTTGGACGTTTCCGCAGCGTATTAGACGTCGCCGACTTGGAGCGGGACTGGCACGCCGGGTTGTGGCAGCTCCGAGGCAGGCGCTGAGACCTGAGCAGACGCGAAGACCCCGGCCTGGCCGGTTCCGCTGGTGACGGGCTCTGCAAGAGTTGTCCCGCAGTTGGTCGGTGGAGCGGCGGCACCAGCTACTGAGCGGATACTCGCGAGACTCCGACGCGGCAGCTGTGGCAGCCTGCGGACATGCCAGAGCTGCGCGTTCATGCAGGCCGCCACTACGCCATCCAGTTCCACTACGCCTTGCCGGACGACGCCTGGTACGTGGAGTTGAGCGAGGCCGTCGCGGCGCCGGCTGCGTGGGCTGAGACACCAGGTCCTCAGCGACGCTGACACCCGCCTGGTCGCCGCCGTCGGCCGGCCTCGCCGACCCGAATCCCCATGTCGCCTCGACCCGCACCGCTTGCCTGTCTGCCCCCCGTTCGAAGGCGGGGGAGCAGACAAGACGACCAACCTCATGGTGAGCCGGTGTGGTGCGCCCGCCCGCAGGCCCGTGGGCCCTCGCGCGGCCGCGACGGCGGAGCGCCATGGGCCATGCCAGTCAGCCGGCTCGCCGGCAGGTGTACGACCACCGGCCCACCCACCCGCATCCGTCGCCAGACGAGGTAGACGGCGGAGGCTTCGGTGCGGCTCTCAGGAGGTCGCGCGGGCCGGGTGGACCACCATCGCGGAGCCCCCTCCGCGGCGCTGGGGTTCGGCCACCGCTGTGACCGTGCCGTGGGGGCCGAATTCCAGTGCGGCGACCGCGCCGATCTCCGGCGACGGTGTGAAGGTCGGCGGGGCCAGGACGAAGTGTTCCCCGAGGGCTTCGAGCGCGGGGCGCTCAGATGAATCGAGGAAGGCCGGTTCTGCCTCTGTCGTGGTGCGGTTGCGCTGCGAGATACGGGGTGCGGCGACCGCTTCCGGCAGGGTCATGCCGAGGTCGAGGCGGTTGACGAGAGTCTGCAGCACGGTGGTGATGATGGTTGCACCGCCCGGGGAGCCTACGGCGATCACCGGCTTGCCGTCGCGCATCACGATCGTCGGTGACATGCTGCTGCGGGGCCGCTTCCCCGGGCCGGGCAGGTTCGGGTCGGGCACGCCCTTCTGCAGCGGGGTGAAGTCGAAGTCGGTGAGCTCGTTGTTGAGCAGGAACCCACGGCCGGGAACCGTGATCGCCGAGCCTCCGGTCTGCTCGATGGTCAGCGTGTAGGAGACGACGTTGCCCCAGCGGTCGGAGGCCACCAGATGGGTGGTCGACGGGCCCTCGTACGGCTCCTGGCTACCGGTGCCAGGCGGGGTGCAGCCCGCAGGGTTGCGCGGGTCGCCCGGGGCGATGGGACTGGTCAGTGACGTGGTGGGCCGGATCAGACAGGCGCGGTCCTTGGCGAACTCCTTGGACAGCAGTTCCTTCGTCGGTACGTCGGAGAAAGCCGGGTCGCCCACCCAGCGGTTGCGGTCCGCGAACGCGATCCGGCTTGCCTCCAGGTAGTCGTGCAGCGCCTGCACCGTGTCGCTCGGCGAGAGGCTGAAGTTCTCCAGGATGTTCAATGCCTCACCGACCGTGGTGCCGCCGGAGGAGGACGGTGCCATGGAGTACACCTCCAGGCCGTGGTACGCCGTGTGGGTCGGCTCCCGCAGGATCGCGCGGTAGCCGGCGAGGTCCGACCGCTCCATGAGCCCGGGACGCACGGTGCGCGTGGAGCCTTGAGCCACCGGAGGGTGCTGGACGGTGCGCACCACGTCGGCTCCGATGTCGCCGTGGTACAGGGCGTTCACGCCGTCACGGGCGAGTTCCCGGTAGGTGCGCGCGAGGTCGGGGTTGCGGAAGCGGCTGCCCACGACGGGCAGTTGGCCGCCTGGCAGGAACAGCTGGGCGGTCGGGGTGAAGTCGCGGAACCGGGCCTCGTTCATCTCGGTCTGGGCGCGGAACTGGTCGTTGACGACGAATCCGTCGTCGGCGATGCGGGCCGCCGGACGCAGGGCCTCGGCCAGGGGCACGCTGCCCCATGCGTCCAGTGCCTTCTGCCAGGTCGCCGGGGTGCCCGGAATGCCCACGGACAGGCCGGAGTTGACGGCCTCGTCGAACGGGATCGCCTCGCCCGTGGAAGGGTCGGTGAAGGAGTCGGACCGCATGCGGGCCGGCCCCGTCTCGCGGCCGTCGATGGTGTGGACCGTCTTGGTACGGGCGTTGTAGTAGACGAAGTAGCCGCCGCCTCCGACGCCCGCCGAGTAGGGCTCGACTACACCGAGCGCGGCGGCGGTGGCGACGGCCGCGTCGACCGCGTTGCCGCCGTGTCGCAGCACGTCGATACCGACCTGCGTGGCGTAGGGATTGACGCTGGAGACGGCGCCTCCGCTACCGGCGGCGACGGCCTGTTTGGCGGGCGGCCGAAGCCCGCCGGACGCCTTGCGGTGAGCGGTCGTTGATGCGGCGGCAGCGGCCTGGGGGAGCAGGGGGAGGGGAAACAACGCCGCGGACGCGGCGGCCAGCAGGGTACGGCGGGTGGTCACAAAGCCTCCGATGTGTCCCGATGGGAGAAGAGGATCGCTGACGGGGAGGTTGGGGGGGTGTGCGAAACCTTGGCAAACAGCGGTGAGACGAGCAACGTTGTGGATCTAGGTTTGCGGAACATTTGAGGTTCGCGGCAGTGAAGCGACCTTCTGCTGGGACGGCGACCCGGCCCCACACCCTGCCTGCCGTGCGATGGCGGCAGGGTGGTTGGAGGTTCCCGTGGTCCGCATGCCCGCATGCCCGCATGTGCAGCATGTTTCGCATGTGCCGCAACGCCGAGGAGCGCAGTGGGGCTCGCCGCGCTCGTCGCCATCCGCTGCGATCAGGTGCCCGTGTTCGTCACGCCCTCGTTCCTCGCCCGGGCGACGGTGTGATGCGCAGGGCTGTGGGTCGCCGGGGTCTCGGTGCGGCCCGCGAGTTCGGTCAGCAGGCCGGCGAGGAGTGCGGTGCGCTGGACCAGGGTGTCGGTTTCGATGTATTCGTGGCAGGCGTGCGCTCCGTCGCCGACCGCGCCGAGACCGTCAAGGACGGGCACGCCGAGGGGGACGACGAAGTTGCCGTCGCTCGCGCCCCCGACCTGCGTGGCGGCGAACGGGATGCCGAGTGCGGCCCCGATCCGCTGAGCGCGTCGGAAGAGGGAGTCGGTGGCGTCGTTGCGGGCGAAGACAGGCCGGTTCCAGCCGCCGCTCACGGTGAGCCGTACCCGTGGGTCGGGGGGAGACAGTGCGCGCAGTGCGCTTTCGACTCGGTCCGCTTCTGCTCTGTCGCTGACCCGGACGTCGATGTGCGCCGCGGCTTCGCCGGCGACGACGTTGCGCCGGCTGCCGCCGGTGACGCCTCCGGCGTTGAGCGTGGTGCCGCGTCGAGGGTCGGCGAGGTCCGCCACCGCCAGAACGGCGTGGGCGATCGCGGTGACGGCGCTCGCGCCGAGCTCCGGTTCGAGTCCGGCGTGGGCTTCGATGCCGGTGGCGGTGATGTCGAAATCGGCGACGCCCTTGCGGGCGACTTTGAGGTCTCCGCCGGCCGCGCTGGGCTCCAGCACGAGGCAGGCCCGGCATCCGGCCGCCTGCTCTTCGATGACCTGGCGTGAGGCGGGGCTGCCGATCTCCTCGTCGCCGCTGAGCAGCAGGCGTATCGGCGGGCGGGGCCTGCTCAGCTTGTCGAGAGCGCGTATCGCCCATACGCCTTGCACCAGGCCGGCTTTCATGTCGTAGACGCCGGGTCCGCCGGCCCGTCCGCCGGTGATGGTGAAGGGCCAACTCGCGAGCGTGCCGGCCGGCCAGACCGTGTCGTAGTGGGCGAGGATGAGGACGGGCGGCCCGGGCAGGGGGCCGGGCAGGTCGACCACCGTGACGGCGCCATGGGTCTCGTGAGGGTATGGATGGACGGTCGCCTCGCCGCAGCGGTCGCCGATCCAGGACAGCACGTAGTGCAGTCCTTGGTCGAGGAGGGACTTGTCGTCGCTGGGTGTTTCCCGCATGACGTAGGCGGCGAGGTCGTCGAGGAGCGTCTGATACCGGTCGGCGAGCCAGTCGTGTGCGGCGAGGGCCGTGTCGGCGCCGGGTCTGCGGAAGGGCGGCGTGGTCATGCCTTCAACTACGGGCCGCCGACACCCTCGAACAGATCACAGGCGTCCGCCCCGTCGGACTGCGCACCCCGTCGTGGGACTTCTCCCCACACACCCTCGGCATCATCCAGGAGATGGGCCTGCTCTACGACTCCTCCCTCATGGCCGACGACGACCCCTACGAACTCCTCGCCGAAGGGCAACCGACGGGCATCACCGAGATACCGGTCCAATGGATACGCGATGACGCCCCGTACTTCGTCATGGAACGCTTCGCCGGACTGCGCCCCTACACGCCTCCGCGTTCGGTGCTCGGCATCTGGCAGGACGAATTCCGCGGCGCCCTCGCCTCCGGCGGCCTGTTCCAGCTCACCATGCACCCCCACATCATCGGCCACCGCTCCCGCATCGTCATCCTGCGCGAACTGCTCGAAGAGATGACAGCGACCGACGGAGTCTGGTTCGCGACCCACGCCCAAGTCGCCGAACACTGCTCCAGCCACGCAAGCACGGTCCCGCAGCCCTGACCCGCGGCACCCCACGCGAGCAAACGCGGCGCGCAATTCACGGAGGTGGCCGCGGGCTGCGGCCGGCCTGCGCGTGGGTGGCTCGTCGTGGACCACAGGAAGCAGGTGGGCATCGACGTCGAAGTCGTAGAGCGTAATCCGGCGGAGACGGGGTTCGTGGGCCAGCCCGCGCGGTGGAGTGGAACAGCCGAACGGGATCTTGATGCTCCACCGCAGGCTGATGGACGACTACGAGAACTGGCCCGCCTCGGCCGAGTCCCGGGTGTACTGGTCGACAAGAGAGCGGGAGCACGACATCATCACGCAGGCCGAAGGGGCCGGGACAGGATCCCGGAGCTGACCGCGCTGCTGGACGGATTCGACGCGGACACGTCGTAATGCCGGCCCGCCGAGAAAACCCGTTGCGAGTGGCCCGCAACGGATGTCTGATTGATCGGCCACCGATCAGGGGACGGAACATGAGGACGTCGCTGCCCACCCCCTCGTTGCACACCGCTCGGCTTCGACTGCGTGCCTTCGAAGACGCGGATGCGAACGACCTCTTCGCACTGCACAGCAGCGCCTATGTGCTGCGCTACTGGGACGCGCCTGCGTGGAGCGAACGCGTGCGCGCCGAGAGGTTCATCACGGCTTGCCGGCAGATGGCCCAGGAGGGCACCGGGGCGCGGCTGGCCGTAGATCGTGTCTCCGACGGGGCGTTCATCGGCTGGTGCAGCCTGAACAGGTGGAATCCGGACTACCGCAGCGCGTCGCTTGGCTACTGCTTCGACGATGCGGCGTGGGGCCACGGCTACGCGACCGAGGCCGCGCGCGCTCTGCTGCGGTGGGCATTCGACACGCTGGACCTGAATCGCGTCCAAGCTGAGACCGATACGCGCAACGTGGCTTCCGCCCGCGTGTTGGAGAAGCTCGGTTTCGTGCGTGAAGGGACGTTGCGGGAAGACTGCGTCGTCAACGGCGAGGTCTCTGACTCGTGGGTCTACGGGCTGATCAGGCGGGAGTGGCAGCCGTCGTCCGAGCCGGTTCCCACCCATTGACTTCCGTCGCTCGACAAGAGGCATCGGCTAACCCCAATCAACTGCCGGAATTGGCTCCGTCCGCGGTACCGCGAAAGATCTTGAGTCTGATGTAATGCCAGGGTGATGCTGAGTGCCCGAACGGGGGCGGCTCGATGTGTGGGCGGGGACGGGCGGAGACATGGCGGCAGCAGAGCTGGCGGGTGCCGCTGAGGTTCCGGCGCGTTTGAACTGGGAGTTGATGCCCCTGGAGGGTGTCGGTCCGCTGTGTTTCGGCATGCGCATCACTGAGGTCACCGAAGCATTGACGGGCATGACCGAGCTGCGCCGGTTCCAGGCCACCCCCTATTCGGAAACCCTCGGCGTGGAGTTCGGAATGGGAGGTGCGAAGCCTGCCGTGTACTCCTATTTCGTCGACGGCCGCTTGTTCTGCGTCGCGATCGACGCGGCCCACGGCCCTCAGGTAACTCTCTGGGGACGGGAGTTGACGGCGTGCGTCCCTGCCGATCTGGAACGCTTCCTCTTGCACGCTCACTGGTGTGAGGTGCTCGATGTGTCCTACGGCCCGCGGGGGAACCCCGGAGCCAATGAACTCGGTCTGGTGTTGCGAGTGCAGGAGGTCACCAACGGCGTGGTGACCCGGCCGGTCATGGTGAATCGGACCTGGGCCGACCGGTGCACCGACGACTGGGAAGGCGCGATCCCGGAATGTGAATGGGTGGGCCGTCTGTGGCCCCATCCAGGCGGAACGGAATCCTGGCCCCCGCCCGGTCACAAGACACGCTGGGCCGGCTGGCAATCTCCTTTCTAGCCTAGTCCCTTCCGGCGGTGTCCTTGTGACGCCTGCGGAGTCCCGGAACTCCCGCGTCTCGCCAGCATCCGGCAGTCCGGGCATCGGCCGGGGCGAGCGGTGGACACCGGCCGGTCCATATTCGGCCGAAACGATCCCTCACTCACTCAACTGACCTGGGGATGTGGCACCGTCCCCACGGTCAATCTCGTAGATCCGCTCTTGAAGCCGTTCACCGGCCCAGTCCAGCCCGACCCCCAGGTCGAACCAGTGCCGATCCTTGCGGACTCCGGGAGGTGAGAGGTTCACCGCCGCCCAGGAGAACACCCCCAGGAGGACGGAACGCCCGTGCTGCGTTGTGCGCACGGACAGCGCGAACGGCGCGGCGAGAGCCGCGCGGGTGACCAACATGACTTGTTCGTCCTCAGAATGCCGACGCCCACCCGTCAGGAACCGAGGTGTTTCAAGGATTTTGACCCACTCGACCACTGCGTCTGCCACCTGGGCGCGCAAGGACTCTTCAATGCCCTTCCGGACGGCGGTGGCGGGATCATCGCCGAGCCAGCCAAGCCAGTGATCAGGATCAGTGAGCTTGCTGAAGTCGTCCTGTGGCATCCCGTGACGGGGATTCTCCTGGTACTCACCCGTCAGTTTCCCGTTGCTGTCCACCAACCACGCACCGCGTATCGCCTCGGGAGGTACGTAGCCGTTCGGGTCGTCGATGTACGACGGGTCGATCTCGGCGACGCTGCCACCAGGATTCTCGGCAGCCGCAGCCAGTAGCGCCGGCTCGTTCGGTATGCCCTTACGTCGACTTCGCGAGCCAAAGAGCTTCACGTTCGCACCCCCACCACTGCCTGCCCAATTGACTGCGATTGTGCCGCACTGGTCAGGACAGTCTGAGAGGGGGCGCGCCTGGCAGCGACGCGTGGGTGAGGAATCTCAGCGAGCAGGTCTGTCCCACCCCCAAGCAAGGAGTGGGGACTGTCAAGAACGTCATCAGCCGGACACGGCGAGCACCAGCCCCAGTTGGCTTGTTGCCGAATGCGGACATACCCGGGGGAACAACGCTCGTCTGATCGTCATCTTCAGGGGTGCAGTGACACAGGCGATGTGGCCGGTCACCCTGCGGGTGCAGGGGGGAGGTGCCGCGTCCTGACCAGACCATGGGGGAGTTTTCATCATGACCACGTACCGTGCTCGCCGTACCGCCCGTTGCGCCACCCTGGCCGCCGTCACCGCCGCGCTGGCGTTGGGCCTGACCGCGTGCGGCGGCGCCGATGACGGCGCGAAGGCGGCGGGCGGCGACCACGCCGCCGGCACCGCGCAGAGCCGGTCCGCGTCCCACGGGGACGCCAAGGGCGCTGCGGAGCAGGCCGACAGCGGTGGCACCACCAAGGACAAGACGCGTTCGGCGACGGCCTCGGGCGGGACGGGCAAGGTGGCGAGC
>NZ_JBFBBK010000063.1:0-46428 GCF_040682635.1 Streptomyces sp. NPDC051133 | reverse complement strand
CGACGGATGTCAGGGTCCGAGACGCGACGTACTTGCGCATGCTGTTCATCCGATGGGTGAACGGGTTGCCGGGATCGGCGGTCGGCCAGTACGACGCGAAGATCTCGTACGTCTTGCGGCCGAGCAGCATCGCGTCGGAGGCCTGGTACCAACCGGCGATCGCCGTGCCGACCTCGTCGTCGGACACCGGTTTCTGCCAGCCGCCGTGCTCGAAGCCGCTCTGAGCGTCCTCGTCCGGACCGCCTGGCGCCTGCATGACGCCGTCCAGCGTCAGGAACGTGCAAACGATGATCTTGCGCATGATGCGCTCCCTTAGTCGGCAGGTAGACCGCACAACCGCCGCAAACTCATCGGCTGAACCGGCACACGTGCTCTGCGCCGCGCGTTGTTCCCGAAAGGGCGTCGCGTTACGCTGCGCCTGCCGCACGCGGTGATGCGTGCGCGAGGGGTGCCCGGCTGTTGCCACGGCAGAGGCACCGTGTTCAATCGCGTTGACAGCCTCTCGGCGCTCTCCTACGGTGTACAGCGGTTCTGTTGCCGTCGATTGGAGAAGGACGTTGCTCGTCTGAGGTCCTGAGACACCGCGTTCGCACCGGTGAGGTGTGCGCGGCGTACGACCTCGGCGTCCGAGCCGTCCTCAGGCACAGGCCCCTCTTCTTTTTCCGGCCTCTGCGTGCCCAGGCCCTTCGGTTCCCGCCTCGCGGTGTCTCGAGATGCGCCCACCCGACCGCACGCGCACCCCTTGCGAGGCCTCCATGTCATCTTCCCTCACCTGCACGTCCCTCTCCTTCGCCTGGCCCGACGGCACCGTCGTCCTCGACGGCCTGGACATCGCCTTCGGACCCGGCAGGACCGGGCTCGTCGGCGTCAACGGCTCGGGCAAGTCCACCCTGTTGAAGCTGCTCGCCGGTGAACTCGTACCGGCCGACGGCACCGTCAAGGCGGCCGGCGAGGTCGGCCACCTGCCGCAGAACGTCCACCTGGACACCGCGCTCCGCGTCGACCAGGTCCTCGGCATCGCCGGGCGGCGGGCCGCGCTGCACGCCATCGAGGCCGGTGACGCCGCCGAGGAGCACTTCGAGACGCTCGGCGACGACTGGGACGTCGAGGAGCGCGCCCTCGTCACCCTCGGCGAACTCGGCCTCGGTCACATCGGCCTGGACCGCGGCGTCGGCGAGGTGTCCGGCGGCGAGTCGGTGCTGCTGCGGCTGGCCGCACTGCTGCTGCGCCGTCCCGACGTGCTGCTGCTGGACGAGCCCACCAACAACCTCGACCTGTACGCGCGCCGCCGTCTGTACCAGGCCGTCTCCGCCTGGCCGGGCGTGCTGGTCGTGGTGAGCCACGACCGGGAACTGCTCGACCTGGTCGACCAGATCGCGGAGCTGCGCTCCGGGGAGGTCACCTGGTACGGCGGCAACTTCTCCGCCTACGAGGAGACCCTGGCCGTCGAACAGGAGGCGGCCGAGCGGATGGTGCGCGTCGCCGAGGCCGACGTGCGCAAGCAGAAGCGCGAGCTGGCCGACGCCCAGGTCAAGCTGGCCCGCCGCAAGCGGTACGGGCAGAAGATGTACGAGCAGAAACGCGAACCGAAGATCGTCATGGGCGCCCGCAGACGCGCCGCGCAGGAGTCGGCGGGCAAGCACCGGATCATGCACGAGGAACGGCTCGCCGAGGCCAGGGAACGCCTCGACGAGGCGGCGGACGCCGTACGGGACGACGACGAGATCCGCGTCGACCTGCCGTACACGGCCGTGCCGCCCGGCCGGGAGGTGCTCACCCTGGAGAACCTGGTGACGGCCTACGGCGCGCGGGTCGAGGGGATCCTCGATCTGCGCGGCCCGGAGCGCATCGCGCTGGTCGGCCGCAACGGCGCCGGCAAGACGACACTGCTCCGGACGGTCGCCGGCCGGCTGGAACCGGTGTCCGGCGAGGCACGGGTGCACGTCCCGCTGCGCTTCCTGCCCCAGCGGCTGGACGTGCTGGACGACGGCCTGACGGTCGCCGAGAACGTGGCCCGGTTCGCGCCGGGCGCCACCAACAACCGGATCCGGGCGCGCCTGGCCCGCTTCCTGTTCCGGGGCGCGCGGGCCGACCAGAAGGCGGCGACCCTGTCGGGCGGCGAGCGGTTCCGGGCGGCCCTGGCCGCGCTGATGCTCGCCGACCCGGCGCCCCAGCTGCTGCTGCTCGACGAGCCGACCAACAACCTGGACATGGCGAGCGTGCGGCAGTTGACCTCGGCGCTGGAGGCGTACGAGGGCGCGCTGCTGGTGGCCAGCCACGACCTGCCGTTCCTCGAGTCGATCGGCATCACCCGCTGGCTGCTGATGGAGGAGGGGCAACTGACGGACACCACACCGCAGGAGCTGGGCCGGTCCGCCTAGGGAGAGGCCCGCACGGTGCCGGTACCGCACGTCTCAGGAGGGCCACAGCCTGACAACGAGGGTTTTGTCCAGGCCGCGGCGCCCTGCATGATGGCGGACCGGGGCCGTGTCACCGGCACCGAAAGCCGCACCACCGATTCGAAAGGCCCCTCGTGCCCAGCAAGAAGGCCCTCGTCCGCCGCCCCGGCCCCCGCCTCGCCGAAGGCCTGGTGACGCACATCGAGCGGGAGAAGGTCGATGCCGGGCTGGCCGGCGAGCAGTGGGAGGCCTACGTCGAGGCGCTGCGCACGCACGGCTGGGAGACGATCGAGGTCGACCCCGAGGACGACTGCCCGGACGCGGTGTTCGTCGAGGACACCGTCGTCATGTACAAGAACGTGGCGCTGATCACCCGGCCCGGCGCCGAGTCCCGGCGGCAGGAGACCGCCGGCGTCGAGGAGGCGGTGGCCCGCCTGGGCTGCTCGGTCAACTGGATCTGGGAGCCGGGCACGCTGGACGGCGGCGACGTCCTGAAGGCCGGCGACACGGTGTACGTCGGCCGCGGCGGACGCACCAACGCGGCCGGTGTGCAGCAACTGCGGGCCGCGTTCGAACCGCTGGGCGCGCGCGTGGTCGCCGTGCCGGTGAGCAAGGTGCTGCACCTGAAGTCGGCGGTGACCGCGCTGCCCGACGGCACCGTGATCGGGCACATCCCGAAGGTGGACCGGCCGTCGCTGTTCCCGGGCTTCCTGTCGGTGCCGGAGGAGTCCGGCGCGCACGTGGTGCTGCTCGGCGGCCACAAGCTGCTGATGGCGGCGAGCGCCCCGAAGACGGCGGACCTGCTGACCGACCTCGGCCACGAGGTGGTCACGGTCGACATCAGCGAGTTCGAGAAGCTCGAGGGATGTGTGACATGCCTCTCGGTGCGCCTGCGGCAGCTGTACGCCTGATCGGGTGAATCCATCACTCCGACGGCCCCGGGACCTGCGCGTCCCGGGGCCGTCCCGCAGGGCCGGCGGACATCGCCGGAAACGCCCCGCCCACACGCTGATCAGGGATCTTTACGACAGCCTTAACCTACGGCTTCGTAACCTACGGATTCGTAGCCTACGATCTCGTAGGTTTTCCGGCACCGCTCGCCGGACCGTCCTCTTCACTCCCCCTTCTGCCCGGCGTCCCCCTGGAGTTCCCGTGACGATCACCTCCCCTCACCTCGGCAGCCCGTCCGCCTGGACCGACGCGCGGCTGCTGTACGCGCTGGAGGAAGTGGTCGAGCAGGAGCTGAACCGGCACCTGAAGGTCGCCAAGGACTGGATGCCGCACGAGTACGTGCCGTGGACCGACGGCCGTAACTTCCCCGGGCTGTTCGAGGACGGACAGGCGTGGGAGAAGGACCAGTCCAAGGTGACGGAGATCGGCCGCATCGCCCTCGTGGTCAATCTGCTCACCGAGGACAACCTGCCGAGCTACCACCACGAGATCGCCTCGCTCTTCGGCCGCGACGGCGCCTGGGGCACCTGGGTGCACCGCTGGACGGCCGAGGAGGGCCGGCACGGCATCGTGATGCGCGACTATCTGCTCACCTCGCGCGCGGTGGACCCGGACAAGCTCGAGCAGTTCCGCATGTCGCACATGAGCGAGGGCTTCGAGTCCGACAACCGGCACTCGATGCTGCACTCCGTCGCCTATGTCGCCTTCCAGGAGCTGGCCACGCGGATCTCCCACCGCAACACCGGCCACCAGTCCGGCGACCCGGTCTGCGACCGCATGCTGTCCCGCATCGCGACCGACGAGAACCTGCACATGGTCTTCTACCGCAACCTGCTGAAGGCCGCCTTCGACCTCGCTCCCGACCTGACCATGCAGGCGGTCCGGGACGTCGTGGTGAACTTCCGCATGCCCGGTCACGGCATCCCCGGCTTCGAGCGGGCCGCCGCGCAGATGGCGATCGGCGAGGTGTACAACCTGCGCATCCACCACGACGACGTGCTGCAGCCGGTGCTGCGCTTCCTGAAGATCATGGAGATCGACGGCCTCGGCCCCGAGGGCCGTCAGGCGCAGGAGGAACTGGGCCTGTTCATGGGCGGGCTGGACGCGGAGGCCAGCAAGTTCGACGAGAAGCTGGCCGCGCGGAAGGCGCGGATGGCGGCCCGCGCCGGCGGCTGACCGGCGCCGCCGGGCGGCCTCAGGGGGAGGTGCGCCGCAGGGCGAGGCGCTCCTTCTCGGAGAGCCCGCCCCACACGCCGAAACGCTCGTCGTTGGCCAGCGCGTACTCCAGGCAGGCCGGGCGCAGCTCGCACATGGCGCAGATCCGCTTGGCGTCGCGCACCGAACTGCCGGGCTCGGGGAAGAAGAAGTCCGGCCCGGTCTGCGCGCACAGGGCCTGCGCCTGCCAGGTGTCGTCGGCCGGGGTGATCGTCTCGAAGTGCATGGCCAGGATCGTGCCGCGCGGCGAAAAACGTTCGATCAACGCGCGGTCAACGGCGCCCTCGGGGCCTCCGGCCGCCCCGATGATGCTCCCCGGGACCGCGCTCGCGCACGGCGGCGCGCGGGAGAGAACGAGAACCGGGTGAACGCGCCGGGTCACCCAGGGTGAGCGCGGACGGGGGCCCGGCGCGTCGCGGTACTCAGGCGGCGATTGTCGGTGGCGGGTGCCAGACTCGGCAGTGCGCAGGACCGGACCCCTTCCGAGGAGGGCGAAGATGCTCACCACCCGTTTCGTCACCGGCGCCCCGAACTGGATCGACGTCACCACCCCCGACATCGACGGCGCCCTCTCCTTCTACGGCGGCCTCTTCGGCTGGCAGTTCCAGTCGGCGGGGCCGGACGCCGGCGGCTACGGCTTCTTCCAGCTGGACGGCAGGACCGTCGCGGGCGGATCCCAGGCCGGCCCCGAGCAGGGACCGCCCTCGTGGACGGTGTACTTCCGCAGCGAGGACGCGCAGGACACCGCCAAGGCGGTCGAACAGGCCCACGGCAGGGTGCTGTTCGGGCCGCTGGACGTCATGGGGCAGGGACACATGGCGGTCCTCGCCGACCAGGCCGGGGTGAAGTTCGGGATCTGGCAGCCCGGGATGACCAAGGGCGTGGACGTGGCGGGCGAACCGGGCGCGCTGTGCTGGGTCGAGCTGTACACGCCGGACATCGCGGCGGCCGCCGCCTTCTACCACCAGGCGCTCGGCCTGGAGACCTCCGGCGTGCCCTTCCCCGGCGGGACGTACACCTGCGTCAACCCGTCCGGTGCCGGTGACGACGCCATGTTCGGCGGGATGGTGCCGCTGGCCGACGCACCCGCCGAGGCGGAGGGCGGCCCGTACTGGCTGCCCTACTTCGAGGTCGAGAACACCGACACCGTGGTCGAGAAGGCGCGGCGGCTCGGCGGGACGGTCCGCATGCCGGCGACGACCTTGGCGGGCGTGGGCCGCATCGCCAAGCTCACCGACCCGTACGGCGTGCGCTTCGCGGTCATCAAGAGCGAGTCGCCGGAGGCCGCGTAGGCCTGCCGCCCCGGGCGGTGACGGGGCCCGGCGGCCGGGGCGGGCGGGCCGGCCGCCGTCGGCCGGTCGGTGGCTCGCGGCTGCCCGGCCGGGCACCGGCAGGGAGCCGCCGGAGGCGGCCTGCGCCGGCCCCGCTGCCACGGTGCGCCGGGAATACGGGGGCTGCAGGCAGGGGCGCTATGCGGACGCGCGGCGTATCAGGGTCGTCGGGAGGATGACGTCGGTGGCCGGGGCCGGCGAGGGCGCCGACGTCTGCCGGGTGCCCGTGCGGTCGCGGGCGGCGGGCCGGCCGCTCAGCAGCAGGCGGGCCATCAGCCGACCCATCTCCTCGATCTCCTGACGGACCGTCGTCAGCGGCGGATCGGTCTGCTCGGCGAGCGGCACCATGTCGTCGAAGCCGATCACGGCCACGTCCGCGGGCACCCGCCGGCCGCTCTCGCGCAGCACGCGCAGCGCACCCAGCGCGGTCAGGTCGTTCGCCGCGAACACGGCGTCCACGTCCGGGCACCGCTCCAGCAGTTCCCGCATGGCGCGCTCGCCGCCGGCCGGGGTGAAGTCGCTCTCCACGACCAGCCGGGGATCACCGCCGCCCGGCGTCTCGGCCATGACGTCCCGGTAGCCGTCGAGCCGGTCCACCGCCGAGGTCTGGTCCAGGGCGCCGGTGATGTGCGCGACGCGCCGGCGGCCGAGGCCCACGAGGTGACGTACGGCGGCCCGGGCCCCGCCCCGGTTGTCGCAGTCGACGTACACCACGCCCCGGTGCCGCCCCGCGGCCGCCGTCCGCGCGGAGCCGGGCGTCCCGCCGTCGTCGCCCCAGCCGGGCCGCCCGCCGAACACGGTGGGCACGCCGGCGTCCTGGATGAGGCCGGGCAGCGGGTCGTCCAGGTGCAGCGAGAAGACGAGCGCGCCGTCGACATGGCCCCCGGCCAGGTAACGGGCCACGCGCGCGTGATCGTCGCGGCCCTCGGTGAGCAGCAGCACCAACTGGTTGTCCTGGGCGGTGAGCTCTTTGCTGATGCCGCGCAACTGGAGGGCGAAGAAGGGGTCGGCGAACACCCGGCTCTCCGGCTCGGCGATGACCACGGCGACGGCGTCGTGCCGCTTGGTGACGAGGCTGCGCGCCGCCTGGTTGGGGACGTAGCCCAGCTCTTCAACGGCCTGCCGGACCCGCTCGACGAGTGGCTCCCGGACCCCGTCCCCGCCGTTGACCACCCGGGACACGGTGGCCCGGGACACCCCGGCCCGCGCGGCCACGGCCTCCAGCGTCGGACGCGACACTGCCTCGGTCACTTCGGGCCTCCTCCTCGGCGGCTGCCGGCCAGGATAACCGGGCCTGGACCGGGACGACCCCAGCATGATCCCCCGTGGCGGGGGCCGTTGTCAGTGCCGTGCCGCATGCTGTGATCAGTGGCGGACGCCGGCCGCGGACCAGGGGGAGGCCGAAATGTTCAGCGGGATCGAGGACGTCGACCGGGCGTCGCGGGGGCAATGCGTACACGGACTCGGCGACGGAGGTGCCGGACCTGTTGCGGGGGCTGGCGTCGGACGATCCGGCGCGCCGGGGCGACATCCGCTACGACGTCGTCTCGGACGAGGCGCTGCCGGACGGCTGCCGGCCGACTGCCGCCGCGTCCTGGCCGCGTGCGGCGAACCCGCCGGCCGGGACACGGACCGGACGGCTGCTCGCCGCCGCCACGCCCGGGGCACGGCCTCCGCCGGTCACGCGCCACCCACGGCCGGCCGGCACGCCAACGGCGCTCAGGGCCGCCCGGCACCCGGACGGCACCCGGGGCCGCGCGGTCGCCCGCCGCTCCCTCGGCGCGCCTCAGGTGGTCGGTTCGCGTCGGGCCCGGCTCGGCTGGACCCGTTTCGGTTCGCCGGGCATCTTCGGATACTCCGGCGGGTACGGCAGATCGCCCAGCCCGTGGTCGTGCTCGTCCTGGCGGGCCAGCTCCAGCAGGGCCTCCAGGGAGTAGGCGTGGTCGTCCATGTCGGCGTGCACGTCGCCGAGTTCGGCGAAACGGGCCGGCATGGTGGCGAGGTCGAAGTCGCGGGGCTGGGCCACGCCGACCTCGTCCCAGCGCAGCGGCGCCGAGACGGGGGCGTGCGGGTGGGGCCGTACGGAGTAGGCGGAGGCGATGGTGCGGTCGCGGGCCGTCTGGTTGTAGTCCAGGAAGATCCGGCGCCCCCGCTCCTCCTTCCACCACTTGATCGTCACGTGCTCGGGCATCCGGCGTTCCATCTCCCGGCCGACCGCGATCGCGGCGCGCCGCACCTGGGTGAAGGTCCAGCGGGGTTCGATGGGGACGAAGACGTGCAGGCCCCGGCCGCCAGAGGTCTTCGGCCAGCCGCGCAGCCCGCCGAACTCCTCCAGGACGGCGCGCAGTTCGTGGGCGGCGCGGACGGCGTCGGCATAGTCGGTGCCGGGCTGCGGGTCGAGGTCGATGCGGAGTTCGTCGGGGTGGTCGACGTCCGTGGCGCGGACCGGCCAGGGGTGGAAGGTGAGGGTGCCGTACTGGGCGGCCCACACGACGGCCGCCTGCTCGGTGGGGCACATCTCGTCGGCGCTGCGGCCGCTGGGGAAGGTGATGTGCGCGGTCGGGATCCAGTCGGGCATGCCCTTCGGGGCCCGCTTCTGGAAGAACCACTCGCCGCCCACCCCGTCCGGGTAGCGCTCCAGGGTGGTGGGACGGTCGCGCAGGGCGCGCAGGATGCCGGGGCCGACGGCGGCGTAGTACCGCGCGAGGTCCAGCTTGGTGAAACCCCGCTCCGGAAAGAAGACCTTGTCCGGGCTGGACAGCCGTACGGTCCGGCCGCCCACGTCCAGTTCCACCGCATCGCCCATGCGGCCACGGTAGGCGCACCCCGCATACCTCGCACACCGGGCAGAAGGGGAGGTACACGAGCAGAATCGGTCCCATGGATCTCCCTGTCATGCCGCCCGTGAAGCCCATGCTCGCCAAGTCGGTGGCGAAGATCCCGCCGGGGATGCACTACGAGGCGAAGTGGGACGGGTTCCGCGCGATCGTGTTCCGGGACGGGGCCGAGGTCGAGCTGGGCAGTCGTACGGGGAAGCCGTTGACCAGGTACTTTCCCGAGCTGGTGGCGGCGCTGAAGGAGCGGGTGCCCGAGCGGTGCGTGCTGGACGGGGAGATCGTCATCGCGCGCGAGGGCCATCTGGACTTCGACGCGCTGACCGAGCGGATCCATCCGGCGGCCTCCCGGGTACGGACGCTGGCGGAGCGGACCCCGGCCTCCTTCGTCGCCTTCGACGTGCTCGCGCTGGACGACGAGTCGCTGCTCGAGGTGCCGCTGACCGAACGCCGGGCGCTGCTGGAACGGGCGCTCGCCGACGCGACGCCGCCCGTGCACGTGGCGCCCGCGACGACGGATCTCGACGTGGCGCAGCAGTGGTTCGAGCAGTACGAGGGAGCCGGTCTCGACGGGGTCGTCGCCAAGCCGCTCACCCTGCGCTACCGGCAGGACGAGCGGGCCATGTTCAAGATCAAGCACGAGCGGACGGCGGACGTGGTCGTGGCCGGGTACCGCTTCCACAAGAGCGGCCCGGTGGTGGGCTCGCTGCTGCTGGGCCTGTACGACGGGCACGGCCGGCTCCAGCACGTGGGCGTGTCGGCCGCGTTCGCCATGAAGAAGCGGGCCGAGCTGGTCGAGGAGCTGGCGCCGCTGCGGATGGACGACGTGGCCGGGCACCCGTGGGCGGCCTGGTCGGACGAGGCCGCTCACGAGACGGCCCGGCTGCCCGGTGCGCCGAGCCGCTGGTCGGGCAAGAAGGACCTGTCCTGGGTGCCGCTGCGGCCGGAGCGGGTGGCGGAGGTGGCGTACGACCACATGGAGAACGGGCAGCGGTTCCGGCACACGGCCCGCTTCCGCCGCTGGCGCCCGGACCGCGCTCCGGAGAGCTGCACCTACGCGCAGCTGGAGGAGCCGGTGCGCTACGACCTGGCGGAGATCCTCGGCGAGCGGGACCGGGCCTGACCACGGCCGCACGGAAAGTTACCGCCGCGCCGTACGGAGAGCTGCCGCCGCGCCGGAAGCCACGACCGCACGGTGCGCTACGGCTGCATGAGGATCTTGACGGCGCCGTCCTCCTTGCGCTGGAACATCTCGTAGGCGTGCGGCGCGTCGGCGAGCGGCAGCCGGTGGGTGGCGAAGTCCTCGACGCCGAGCGGGTCCTCGTCCGTGAGGTAGGGCATGATCTCGTCGCTCCAGCGGCGGACGTTGGCCTGCCCCATGCGCAGCTGGATCTGCTTGTCGAACAGGGTGAGCATGGGCATCGGGTCGGCCATGCCGCCGTAGACGCCGCTGAGCGAGATGGTGCCGCCGCGCCGGACCAGGTCGACGGCCATGTGGAGGGCGGCCAGCCGGTCGATGCTGAAGCGTTCGGCGAGCGGCCCGCTGAGTTTGCGGGGCAGCATCCCGGTGGCCGTCTGGGCGAGCTTGGCGGCGGCGCTGCCGTGCGCCTCGGTGCCGACCGCGTCGATCACGGCGTCCGGGCCCCGGCCGCCGGTCTCGTCGTGGATCGCGTGGACCAGCGCCTTCTCGTCGTCGAAGGCCCGGAGGTCGTACGTCCGCACGCCCCGCCGGTTGGCCCGGGCGAGCCGCTCGGGCACCAGGTCGACGCCGAACACCTGCTCGGCGCCGCGGGCGAGAGCGATCCGGCAGGCCATGTCGCCGATCGGGCCGAGGCCCAGGACGGCGAGGGTGCCGCCGCGCGGGACGGCGGCGTACTCCACCGCCTGCCAGGCGGTGGGCAGGACGTCGGAGAGATAGACGAAACGGTCGTCCGGCGGGCCCTCGGGCACCTTCATGGGCCCGAACTGGGCCTGCGGCACGCGCAGATACTCGGCCTGGGCTCCGGGGACGGCGCCGTACAGGCGGGTGTAGCCGAACAGGGCGGCGCCCATGTGCTCCCCGGTGACCTGCGTGGTCTCGCACTGGGTGGGCAGCCCGGTCAGGCACATCCAGCAGTTGCCGCAGGCGATCTGGAACGGCACCACGACCCGGTCCCCGACCGCGAGGTCCGGCACGCCCGGGCCGACCTCCTCGACGATGCCCATCGGTTCGTGTCCGAGGATGTCGCCGGGGGTCATGAACGGTGTGAGCACCTCGTACAGGTGCAGGTCAGAGCCGCACAGTCCGGTGGACGTGATGCGGATGACGGCGTCGGTGGGCTCCTCGATCCGCGGGTCGGGCACGTCCTCGACCCGTACGTCCCGCTTGCCCTGCCAGGTGACTGCCTTCATGGGGTCGCGCTCCCTTGGTCGCGTGCGCGCCGGTTCCCTGGCGCGTCCGGTCTGCGGTGTCTGCGCCCTGTCTCGGGGCCCCGTCTCGGGTGGCAGCCGGGTACCCGTGTCCACCTGCGCCGAACCCGGCCCGTGGTGCCCGGCCGGCGCGCGGCCCGCGTCCGGAACCCGCTCGGCCCGTCACGGCGGTCCGCGGCCCCGCGTCTGCGCACCCCCGCCGCCCGAGCGCCACCGGAAGCGGCCGGGAGCGACCGAAAGCAACCGGAAGCGACCGGGTATGGCGGGTGATGACCCGATGAGCGCACAATCGGACCAGGGGAACGGGGGCAACGGTGGGCATGAGACACAGAGCGCGCATGGGCCGCGCCGCGTCGGCGGCGGTCGTCGTGACCGCCGCGCTTGCCGCTTCCCTGACGGCGGGCTGCAGCCACCACGACCGCGCCGGCCACGGCCCGGCACCGGCACCGGCCCGCACGCCGGCCACGATCCCGGCACCGGGCCGCTCCGTCGCGCCGGCCGGTTCACCGCTCGCCGTGAAGATCGACAATGTGCCCGCAGCCCGCCCTCAGACCGGCCTCGGCGCGGCGGACGTGGTCTACGCGGAGCAGGTGGAGGGCGGCCTGAGCCGGCTGATGGCGGTGTACGCGACCACCTTGCCGAAGACCGTGGGTCCGGTGCGCAGCGCCCGCGAGTCCGACCTCGAACTGCTGCGCCAGTTCGACCGGCCGACCCTCGCCTTCTCGGGTGCCCAGCGCAAGCTGCTGCCGCTGATCGACCGGGCGCCGCTGCGGCCGGAGACGCCCGACGGGGCCCCGGGCGCCTACTACCGGGGCCCGGGCAGGGCCGCGCCGCACGACCTCTATCTGCACCCGGCCCGGCTGCTGCCCTCCGCCCCCGGCCGGGGAGCCCTGACGACGGGCTTCAGCTACGGGGCCGCCCCGTCCGGCGGCACCCCCACGGCCTCGCGCACCGTCCGCTATCCCGCCGCCCGCTTCACCTTCACCTGGTCCGCCGCGCGGCACGGCTGGCTGGTCGCCATGGACGGCGTCCCGACGGTGACCACCGACGCGGGGCGGCCGGCACCGGCGACGGTCGTGGTGCAGTACGTGACGGTACGGACGTCCCGGTACCACGACGTGCTCGGCAACCCGACGCCGTACACCGAGACGGTCGGCTCGGGACGGGCGCAGGTGCTGCGCGACGGACGGTCCTTCGACGCCTCCTGGTCGCGGCCGGCCGCGACGGGCGGTACGGCGTTCACGACGGCGGACGGCGGCCCGCTGAACTTCGCCCGCGGACAGGTGTGGGTCGTCTTCGCCGAGGCCCCCTCCTGAGCCGGGCCCCCTCCTGAGCCGAGTCCCCTCCTGACCCGGCACCGTGCACCCGGGCCGCTCAAGCCTGCCGGGCCGCCGTCGGCTCGCCCGGGTTGCGCAGGTCCTCGGCGGCGTCCGCGACCCGGCGGATCAGGTCGAAGAACACGGTCTGCTCCCGGGCGGACAGCGGGGCGAGGAAGACCTGGTTCATCCGGGCGGTGCGCACGGTCAGCTTGCGGTGGGCGCGCAGGCCGTCGTCGGTGAGGCGGAGCAGGAAGCGCCGGCCGTCCTGCGGGTCGCGCACCTTGTGCAGCAGCCCGCGCCGGCCGAGCCGGCTGATGACCTCGGCGATGGTCGACCGGTCCAGGCCCACCCGCTCCCCCACGGTCCGCTGGTCGAGGCCCGGCTCGGCGACGAGCGCGTTCAGCACGGCGAACTGCGGCGAGGTGATCTCCTCCGAAACCATCGTGTTCCACAGCAGGTAGTGCGCCTGCTGCAGCCGCCGGGCCAGGTGCCCGGGATGGGTGGCGAGGTCCGCCGCGGCCATGCGCGCTCCCCTGATCGATTCGTCGGTGTACTGAACGATACCCGCCGCACCGCTCGCCTGTCTGCCCGCTGCCGTCGCACAAATCCCATGGTCTTGACGGCTTCTGCCTGCGGTGACAGCGTGAAGGGCACCTCGCTGAAATACTCAGTGCCCTGATTAATTGCGAAGAGATGGGGCTTCACGGATGGACAAGGTGGTCGCCACGGCCCTGGAGGCGGTGGCCGAGGTACCGGACGGCGCCTCGCTCGCCGTCGGCGGATTCGGGCTGAGCGGTGTGCCGAACGTACTGATCCAGGCGCTGTACGAGCGCGGGGTCGGCGCTCTGGGCGTGGTGTCGAACAACTGCGGGGCGATGGAGTCCGGGCTCGCGGTGCTGCTGGCGGCCGGGCGGATCGCCCGGGTGACCGGCTCGTACATCGGCGCCAACAAGGAGTTCGCCCGCCAGTACCTCGCCGGTGAGCTGGAGGTGGAGCTGATCCCGCAGGGCACGCTCGCGGAGCGGCTGCGCGCGGGCGGCGCCGGGATCCCCGCCTTCTACACCCCGGCCGGGGTCGGCACGCAGGTCTCCGACGGCGGGCTGCCCTGGCGGTACGACGGCTCGGGCGGGGTCGCGCTGGCCTCGCCGCCCAAGGAGGTGCGGGAGTTCGACGGCACCGCGTACGTGCTCGAACGCGGCATCCGCACCGACTACGCCCTGGTCCGGGCGGCCAAGGGCGACCGGCACGGGAACCTGGTGTTCAGCAAGTCCGCACGGAACTTCAACCCCCTGGCCGCCATGGCCGGCAAGATCACGATCGCGGAGGTCGAGGAGCTGGTCGAGCCCGGCGCGATCGACCCGGACGCGGTGCACCTGCCGGGGATCTTCGTCCAGCGGGTGGTCGCCCTCACCCCGGAGCAGGCGGCGGACAAGCGCATCGAGCGGCGGACGGTGAGCGGCTGATGGCCTGGACACGCGAGGAGATGGCCGCCCGCGCGGCACGCGAGCTGCGCGACGGCCAGTACGTCAACCTGGGCATCGGGCTGCCGACGCTCATCCCGAACCATCTGCCCGAGGGAGTCGAGGTGGTGCTGGAGTCCGAGAACGGCATCCTCGGCACCGGCCCGTACCCCACCGACGACTGCGTCGACCCCGATCTGATCAACGCCGGCAAGGAGACCGTGACGGTCCTGCCGGGCGCCTCCTTCTTCGACTCGGCGCTGTCGTTCGCGATGATCCGCGGCGGGCACATCGACGTGGCCGTGCTCGGCGCGATGCAGGTCTCCGCCGGCGGCGACCTGGCCAACTGGGCCGTGCCCGGCAAGCTGGTCACCGGGATCGGCGGCGCGATGGACCTCGTCCACGGCGCCCGCCGGGTGATCGTGGTGATGACCCACACCGCGAAGGACGGCTCCCCGAAGATCCTGAAGCAGTGCACGCTGCCGCTCACGGGCAAGGCGTGTGTGAACCGGATCATCACCGACCTCGGCGTCCTGGACGTCACCGACGAGGGCCTGCGTCTGGTCGAGTGCGCGCCGGGTGTGCCCGCCGCGCGGATCGCCGCGCGGACCGAGGCCGAACTGATCCTCACGCAGGGCCTGTCATGAGGGACGTCTACATCGTCGACGCGGTCCGCACCCCGATCGGACGCTACAACGACGCGCTGTCCGCCGTACGGCCCGACGACCTGGCCGCCCACGCGAGCCGCGAACTCCTCGCCCGGACCCCCGCGTTGGACCCGGCCCGGATCGAGGACGTGTACCTGGGCAACGCAGGCGGCGCCGGCGAGGCGAACCGCAACGTGGCCCGGATGGCCCGGATGGCCGCCCTCGTCCTCGAACGCTGACCCCAAGGATTCCCCATGGCTCTCACCCAGCAGGACATCGACCAGGAGATCGCCGCCGAGCACGCCGCGTACGAGAAGCGCGTCGCCGACGGCGCCCCCGTCGAGCACCACCCGCGCCGCGACTACGCCCCCTACCGCTCCTCGCTGCTCCGCCACCCCGTGCGGCCCCTGGTCCCCGTCGACACCGCCCAGGACCCGGAACTGGTGGAGCTGTCCTCCCCCGCCTTCGGCGAGCGCGACGTCACCGAGATCGACAACGACCTCACCCGGCAGCACACCGGGGAGCCGATCGGCGAGCGGATCACCGTCTCCGGGCGGCTGCTGGACCGTACCGGACGCCCGGTCCGCGGCCAGCTGATCGAGATCTGGCAGGCCAACTCGGCCGGCCGCTACGCCCATCGGCGCGAGCAGCACGACGCCCCGCTCGACCCGAATTTCACCGGCGTCGGCCGCACCCTCACCGACGCCGGCGGCCACTACCGCTTCACCACCGTCCAGCCCGGCCCCTACCCATGGCGCAACCACGTGGGCGCCTGGCGCCCGGCGCACATCCACTTCTCCGTGTTCGGCACGGCGTTCACCCAGCGGCTGGTGACGCAGATGTACTTCCCCAACGACCCGCTCTCCCCGTACGACCCGATCCTGCAGTCCGTGCCCGACGACGCGGCCCGGCAGCGGCTGGTCGCCGCCTACGACCACAGCCTGTCGGTGCCCGAGTTCTCCCTCGGCTACCACTGGGACATCGTGCTCGACGGCCCGGCCGCCACCTGGATGGAAGAAGGACGCTGACCACCATGACGAAGACCGACACGGGCGGCCCGGAGCAGGTGCTGCCCACCCCGTCCCACACGGTCGGCCCCTTCTACGGCTACGCCCTGCCGTTCCCCGGCGGCGAGGAGATCGCGCCGTTCGGCCACCCGGACACGGTCACCGTGCACGGCCACGTCCTCGACGGCGCGGGCGCGCCGCTGCCCGACGCGTTCGTGGAGCTGTGGGGGCCCGCGCCCGACGGCACGGTCCCGCAGGTGGACGGCTCCCTGCGGCGCGACCCGGCCACCGGCGGCCACCTCGGCCGCAACGGCGTGGAGTTCACCGGCTGGGGCCGCGCCCAGACCGACGCGAACGGCCACTGGTACGCCCGCACCCTGCGGCCCGGCCCGCGCGGCCGCAACGCCCCGTACCTGAGCGTCTGTGTCTTCGCACGCGGCCTGCTCACGCACCTGTTCACCCGGATCTACCTGCCGGGCGACGAGGCCGCGCTCGCCGCCGACCCGCTGCTCACCCGGGTGGGCGACCGGCGCGCCACGCTGATCGCCGCCGACGAGGGCCGCGGCACCTACCGTTTCGACATCCGCCTTCAGGGTGAAGGCGAGACGGTCTTCCTGGAGTACCAGTGACATCTGCGTTCCCTCCCGATGCCGGCACCGGCCTGCTCGCCCCCGAGTGGGGTCTGTCGCGCGCCGCGTCCGAGACCGGTGACCACGCCTTCCTGCAGGCGCTGCTCGACGCCGAGGCCGCGCTGACCAGGGCGCAGGCGGCACTGGGGCTCGCCCCGGCCGAGGCCGCGACGGCGGTGACCCGGGCCGCGGTCCCTGGCCGGTTCGGGATCCGCTCGCTGGCGGCGCGTGCCCGGACGGGCGGCAACCCGGTCATCCCGCTGGTGGCCGACCTGACGAGGGAGGCCGGCGAGGAGTACGGCCCCTACGTCCACCGGGGCGCCACCAGCCAGGACATCATGGACACGGCGACGATGCTGGTCGCCGTGCGGACCCTCGGCGTGGTCCTGGCCGACCTGCACCGCACCGAGCGGGCGCTGGCCGCGCTCGCCGCCGAGCACCGGGACACGGTGATGCCGGGGCGGACGCTCACCCAGCACGCCGTACCGACCACGTTCGGGCTGAAGGCGGCCGGCTGGCGTTCGCTGGTCCTGGACGCGACGGACCGCGTCACCCGGGTACGGGACGCCCTGCCCGCCCAACTCGGCGGCGCGGCGGGCACCTTGGCCGCCTTCCAGGCGTACGGCGCCCAGGACGCGGCCACCCTCACCCGGGCGTACGCCCGCGAAGTCGGGCTCGCCGCACCGCAGGTGCCCTGGCACACGCTGCGCACGCCGATCGCGGACCTGGCGGGCTGCCTGGCCTTCACGGCGGGGGCACTGGGCAAGCTCGGCGTGGATGTCCTGACGCTGTCGCGCACCGAGATCGGCGAGGTGAGCGAGGGCAGCGGCGGCGGCTCGTCGGCCATGCCGCACAAGGCGAACCCGGTGCGCTCCACGCTGCTCGCGGCCGCCGCCCGCCGTGCGCCCCAGCTCGCGGCCACCCTGTACGGCTCCCTCGCCGCCGAGGACGAGCGGCCGGCCGGCGCCTGGCACGCCGAGTGGTCGCCGCTGCGCGACCTGCTCCGGCTGGTGGGCGGCACGGCCGAGCACGCGGCCGAACTGGCCGAGGGGCTGCGGGTGCACCCGGCGGCGATGCGCCGCAACCTCGGCCTCACCCGCGGTCTGATCGTCTCCGAGCGGCTCTCCGCCGCACTGGCCCCTCGCGTGGGCCGCGCCCGCGCCAAGGAGCTGCTCACCGAACTCGCCGGCCGCGCCCACGCCGAGCACCGCACTCTCGGCGAACTCCTGGCCGAGCAGCCGGAGTTGGACGGTCTGAACCTGGCCGTGCTCACCGACCCCGCCCACTACACCGGTTTCGCCGGTGCACTCACCGACCATGCGCTGGAGCGACGTTGACCGTGAAACTCCTCAACCACCGTGCGGAAGGCCCGGTTTCCGCGCCCCCGCTGCTGCTCGGCCCCTCGCTCGGCACCTCCCTGGCGCTGTGGGACCAGGTCGCGCCCGAACTGTCCACCGGTCACCGGGTGGTGCGCTGGGACCTGCCGGGTCACGGGGCGTCGGCGGCGGACCTGATCGGGCCGGGCGCCACCGTCGGCGACCTCGCCGCTCTGGTGCTGTCCCTCGCCGACTCGCTCGGCATCGACCGGTTCGCCTACGCCGGCGTCTCCCTCGGCGGCGCGGTCGGCCTCCACCTGGCCGTGCACCACCCCGAACGGCTGACCTCCCTCGCCGTCCTCTGCTCCTCGGCCGACTTCGGCGGCAGCACGGCCTGGCGGGAACGCGCCGCACGCGTGCGCCGGGACGGCCTGGGGTGGCTGGCCGACAACGCCGACGCCCGCTGGTTCACCCCCGGGTTCACCGTGCCGCGGCTCGTGCGGGACCATCGCGAGGCCGACCCGCGGGCGTACGCCGCCTGCTGCGACGCGCTCGCCGCGTTCGACCTGCGCGACCGGCTCGGCGACATCGCCGTACCGACCCTGCTCGTGGCGGGCCGGCAGGATCCGGCGACGCCGCCCGCTCATCTGCGTCAGATCGCCGACGCGGTGCCGCACGCCACGCTGGTCGAGCTGCCCGGGGCCTCCCATCTGGCGCCGGCGCAGTGCCCGCGGGCCGTGCTGAGCGCCCTGCGCACGCAGCTCGACGGTCCGCCCGCGAGCGGCATGGCGGTACGCCGGGAGGTGCTCGGCGACACCCACGTGGACGGGGCGCAGGCCCGGCAGACCCCGTTCACCGCCCGCTTCCAGGACTTCATCTCCCGCTACGCCTGGGGCGAGATCTGGACCGACCCGACCCTGTCGCGCCGCGAGCGCAGCATGATCACGCTGACCGCGCTGGTCGCGCACGGCCACTACGACGAGCTGGCCATGCATGTGCGGGCCGCCCGGCGCAACGGGCTGACGCCGCAGGAGATCGGCGCCGTGCTGCTGCAGACGGCCGTGTACTGCGGGGTGCCGGCCGCCAACTCGGCGTTCGCGACGGCCCAGCGGGTGCTCGCCGAGGAGGAGGGGGAGGCGGAGGGGGAGGGCTGAGCCGGCCGGCTGCCGCCCGTCCCCCGGCCGCGCCCTACCTCAGCCCCCGCCCCGTCTCCAGCACCCGCTGCGCCTGCTCGACCAGCCCCTCCGCCCCACAGGCGCGCGCCAGGTCCAGGCCCCGGTTCAGTTCGGTGACCGAGCCGGCGGCGATGCCGTACTCGACGCGGGCCGCCGCGTGCTCGTACTGGCAGGGCGAGGCCTCCAGGTAGGTGACGGCCCGGGCGGCCAGCTGCACTCTTCGCCGGCCGGTCTCCAGGGCGGCGGAGCAGCGCAGGGCCTCGCCGATGGCGGTGTCCGTGCCGAAGCGTTCGGCCTGCCGGCGGGCGTCGGCGGCGAGCCGGCCGGCGCGGGCCGGGTCCCGGCCGGCGAGGGCCTTGGCGAGGTCGATGGACCAGGGGGCGAGGACGGGATTGTGGCCGCCGCGTGAGGCGGCGGTCTTCTCGGCGGCCTCCAGTTCGTGGATGCCGTCCTCGGTGCGGCCGACGGCGAGCAGCAGCCGGCCGCGTACGGAGCGGATGTCGGGCAGCACGATGGTCGACGGGTAGGGCGGTGCGAAGCCGTACTGTTCGGCGACCGACCAGGCCTCGTCGACGCGGCCGCGGGCCAGCAGGGTGTCGACGAGTCCGCAGCTGGCGGACCAGTACAACGGCAGGCCGCGGCCGACGCGTTCGGCGAGGACCAGCGCCTCGCGCAGGGTGGTCTCGGCGTCCCGGAGCCTGCCCTGCCTGCGGTAGGCGAGGCCGAGGAAGGCGTTGGCGAGGGAGAGGTGGCCGCCGCGCCAGCCCGCGCCGGTGTAGACGCGCAGGGCTTCGGCGAAGAGGCTCTCGGCGCGGTCGAGCCGGTCGGCGTAGGTGTAGGCGCTGCCGAGCATCATCAGCAGTTCGATGCCCCACTCCCGGTCGGTCCAGCCGAGGCCGGGTGCCAGGCGGCCGTTGACCAGGGCGCGGTCGCACAGCTCGATCACCTCCTCGGCGCTCTCGCCGTGGGTCATGGCGTCGAAGCCGCGCAGGACGAGCAGGGCGCGTTCGGAGTTGTCACGGCCGGTGCAGGTGCGGGCCAGTTCGGCCAGGCGGCGGGAGCGGGCCGGGGAGACGGTCTCTCCGTGGATGCCCTCCCACATGAACTGGAAGGCCTGCAGCCGCATCCTGACGGATTCCGCCGTGTGCCGGGCGGTCTCGGCCTCGATGGTGCGGACGGCCTCCTCCAGCTGGTCGTTGTGGAGCAGTGCCTGGGAGAGGCGGACCACTGCGTCGACGCGGTCGCGTCCGTCGAGGCCGGGCATGCCGAGTGCGCTCTGCAGGTGGCCGATGGTGACGGCGGGCGCGGTCAGCAGGGTGGCGCAGCCGAGTTCGTAGAGGACCTGCGCGTGGACGTCGGGCCGCGGCGGTTCCTCCAGGGCGCGCTCCAGGCAGTGGCGGGCCGCGTCGGGGGCGCCGACGGCGAGATGCTCGCGGGCGGCCTCGCGCAGCTGCCCGACCAGTTCCTCGTCGCCGTCCGGGTGCACCTTCAGCAGGTGCCGGGCGGCCTGGGCGGCGCCGCATCCCAGCTCGGTGATGATCTGGGCGGCGACGCCGTGCATGGCGGTGCGCACGCCGGACGGGATGGAGTTGTAGACGGCGGTGGCGATGAGCGGGTGGACGAACTCGAGTGCGCCGTCCTCCTGTTCGATGCCCGGGGCGGGGGCGGGGGCGGGTTCGGTGAGGATGCGGGCGGTGCAGAGCAGGTCGGCGCAGTGCCGGGCGATGCCGGGGTCCATGGTGGCGAGGCGGGCGACCATGTCGACGCTGATGTCGGTGCCGAGAATGGCGGCGGCCCAGGCGAACTGGGTGGCCTCCAGGCCGAGGCCCTTGAGCCGGTCGACGAGTCCGCCGCCGCGGGCGGCGCGGTTGAGGGCGCGCAGCTCTCCGGCGCGGGCCTCGACCGGGGTCAGTTCGCTGTCCTGCACCTTCGCGAGGAGTTCGACGGTCTCGTAGGGGTTGCCGGCGGTGACGGCCCACACCTCGCGGCAGAACGCGCCGTCGGCGTGCCGGCCGAGGGTGGCGCGGGTGAGTCCGGCGGCGGCGTCGGGGGTGAGGGCGCTGAGGTTGTTGACGGGGCGGTCCGAGGCGGCGGCCACCTCGTCGAGGTGGCGGGCGCTGTCGCCGCTGACCTCGCCGGGCCGGCGGGCGACCACGACGAGGACGGACAGGTCGTCCAGGCGCTGGGCGAACGCGGCGAGCCAGCGCAGGGTCTCCTGGTCGGCCCAGTGCGCGTCGTCGACGATCAGCACCAGCGGCCATTCGCGGCGGGCGAGCCTGCGGACCGCGGCGACGAGTCCGTCGCACACGTACTGCGGGTCCGGGGTGTCCTCACCCGGGTCGGCTATGCCGAGGGCGGGGCCGGCGATGTCGTACCGGTCGCCGAGGTACTCGCGGGCCTCATCGGGCAGCAGGGACAGCAGCGCGGGCTGGAGCAGCTGCCGTACCACGTTGAACGGGACGGACCTCAGGGTCTCCGCACCGCGCGCGGTCCACACGGTGCAGCCGCGCCGCTCGGCCGTCCGGCGTATCTCGGCGAGCAGCGCGGTCTTGCCGAGTCCGGCCTCGCCCCGGAAGACGAGCAGGCTGCCCGCGGAGGACCGGTCGGCGCACAGGACGTCGAGCGCCCGTGCGACGGTGGCGATCTCCGCGTCCCGCTCCCACAGGGCAGCCGAGGCGGCCGCCTGCGGCCGTCCCTCCGTCATCCCGATACCTCCCCAGGTCGCCCGAATGACGTACAGACCACGAGCGTAGCCGTCCGGTGGGATGTGTGGTGGCCGGTCGGGGCAGGTGTTGCCCCGCCGGGTGAACGCGGGTGCGGCCGGGCGACGCGCACCGCGGCCGGCCCGCCGGTCAGCAGCGGACGGAGCGTCAACGGTGCTGAGGGCGGGGCCGGTTCACCAGGAGCGTGCGCCCGGGCACGCGCCGCGGGTGCGGGCGGTGGCGGCGGGCGGTGACGGCTGGAGTCGGTGGGCGACCTCGTCGAGTGGTACGAGTCCGGTGTCCACGGCTTCCGGGCGACGGTGCCGGCCGAGCGGTTCTTGGCGTCGGGGGGCGGCCGGGCTCCGGCTGGACGGCAACACACTGCGGCTTCGCCCGCCGGGGATGGGCTGCGGCTGCGCCCGCCGGGGATGGTGAGCGCACCGTACGACGGCTCTCTGCGCGCGGGCCCGGCGGGGGGTAGGTCACGGGAACCCGGGTCTCTCATCACACTTTCACCCTCGCCTCATACGGTGGGGGCATGACGCAGGTGACTCCTCCCGGGTGGTACCCCGACCCGGGGCAGACGAACGACGGTCCGCCCACCGAACGCTGGTGGGACGGCAAGGCCTGGACGGACCAGACCCGCCCCGCCGGGACGGCCGCCACCTGGGGTCCCCCGACACAGCCGCCGGCCGGTGCCGGCCCGCACCCGGCGCATCCGGCGCCCGGCGTTCCCGCGGGCTACGACGCTCCGCCGGGCCATCCGGTGTACCCGGCGTATCCCGCCGCGCCGCCGGCCGCGCCCCGGCACCGGCTGCGCAACGGTGTCGCCGTCGCGGCGGCGGCCGTGGTGCTGGCGTGCATCGGGGTCAGCGTGTACGCCCTGGCCGGGGACCCCCACGGGGGCGGCGACGACCGCGCCGGGTCGCAGCGGGCTCCGGGCGGCGGACAGGACGGCGGGCAGGGCGGGCCGTTCGGCGGGCCCGGCGGCGGCTCGGGGGGATCCGGCGAATCCGGCGGAACCGGTGGTCCGGGCGGCTCCGACGGATCCGGTGGTCCCGGGGGTGCCTCACCCTCGCCGGGGCAGTCCCAGGCGCCCAAGGTCAAGGGCGGCGGCACCGTCCCCGACCCGGTCAACGGCGTCAGCCTGCCGGTGCCGCAGGGCTGGACCGGACAGACGATCGGCGTCGGCGCGCAGGTGACCTCCGACGACTCCTACAAGTGCCCGGGTGACTCCTCCCAGACGTGCACCGCGGGCGGCGCCTACACGGCCCCGGCCCAGGCGCTGAACATCAAGGGGACGACGGCCGAGGCGGTCGCCAAGGCGGACATCGCGGCCAACGCCAAGCAGTCCTACGGCGGCACCACCTACGGAAGCATCACCTCGCACCAGGTGCTGGCCTCCCAGGCGGTGACGGTGGCCGGGCAGAAGGGCTATCTGGTGCGCTGGAAGGCGGTCACCAGCAAGGGCGCCGACGGCTACGTCGAGTCCGTCGCGTTCCCCTCACCGAACGACGCCAAGCAGATCGTGGTGGTGCGCTTCGGCGTGGACGTCGGCCAGAAGGTGTCGGTCATCGACGGCATCCTGAAGGGGATCAAGGTCTTCGCCGGCGGCGGGAACGGCCAGAACGTCTGAGCCGCGCGTGCGCGCACCGGCGGGCACGCCCGGCACGTCGATCGGCCGGGTGGGGCGCCCCTCCGCTCAAGGGGAACCCCACCCGGCCGGGGGGTGCGCGCCGCCCCCGTCCCCACGGTGCGGCGCGAGCAGGTCACCGTTCAGTCATCCCGTGAACGGCGGCCTGGGTCTCAGGTCAGTCCGAGTGCGGGGAGCACGACGGCTTCCACGAACCGGACGAGGTAGTCGGCGTCGGCGTACTGGCCGCTGAGCACCGGCCGGACGCGCAGCACGCCGAACATCATGGCGGGGATGTACTCCAGGGCCGGATGGCCCGCCCGGACCTCGCCCCTCGCCACGCCCCGCGCGAGCATCTCCTGCAGGGCGGCGATCTCCGGGTGCACCAGCGCCTCGCGCAGCGCCTGCGCCAGTTCGTGGTCGGCGGTCATCGCGGGCCCCAGTGCCTGCAGCAGCTTGGTGTCCTTGCCGGACCAGTCCCCCGCGGCCCGCGCCGCCTGGCGCAGGTCCCCGGCGAGCGACCCGGTGTCGATGCCGGCGAACCGCACCCGGCGGCTGGCCCGCAGCGCGGCCGCGACGAACTGCGGCTTGGTCTTCCACTGCCGGTAGAGCGTGGACTTGCTGCACCGGGTGCTGGCGGCGACGCCCTCCATGGTGACCGATTCGTAGCCGCACTCGCGGATCTGGTCCAGCACGGCGTCGAAGAACTCCCGCTCACGCTCCGGCGTGATCTTGGAGCGGCGCGAGGCGACGACCGTGTCCGGTCCGTCCGCGGCCTGCGACGTCATGTGGTGCATCCCCTCACTCGTGTCCGCCCGGCTCGAGCCTCGCACGAGAGCGAGCGCCGAGCCTGTCTCCAGTGTGTCGCACATCAATCGATACGCAAGTGTACCGGTACTCCAGCGTATCGGTACACTGGCGTATCGGTACGAGGACGTATCGATGAGTGCCGGGCACGCCCGGGCTCGCTCGCACCACCACACGCACCACCGTCAGTGAAGGGGCCGGGGGATGAATGCCCGCACCGAGCCTGCAGAGGCATCCGAGGAGCCGGACGCGACCGCGCGTCCGGCCCTGATACGTGAGTTTCTGCTGGTGGCGGGGCTCTTCCTGGTCTACAAACTGGGCCGGCAGCTGGCCGTCGGGCACACCGCGACCGCCTTCCGCAACGCCCACCGCGTCTGGGACCTGGAACGCGCGCTGGACCTGCCCCGGGAGAGCGCCGTGCAGTCCGCACTGCTGCACGGCGGCACCCCGGTCCACCTGGCCAACACCTACTACGCGACCGTCCACTTCCCGGCCACCCTGGCCTTCCTGATCTGGCTGTACCTGCGGCGGCCCGCGCACTACACATGGGCCCGCCGGGTGCTGGCCGTCGTCACCGCGGCCGCGCTGGTGCTGCCGTTCACGTTCCCGCTGGCCCCGCCGCGGATGCTGACCGGGACCGGCCTGGTGGACACCGCCCGGATCTACGGCCCCTCCGTCTACGGCCCCCCGTCCAGCGACCATCTGTCCAACCAGTTCGCGGCGATGCCGTCGCTGCACTTCGGCTGGGCCCTGATGGTGGCGGCCGGCCTGATCGCGGCCACCCGCTCCCGATGGCGCTGGCTGTGGCTGCTGCACCCGCTGGTCACCCTGCTGGTGATCGTGGGCACGGCGAACCACTACTGGCTCGACGCGATCGTCGCCACCGCCATGCTCGGCGCCGCCCTCGCCGTCCTCCACCCGCCGCACCGGACGGCCGGCCCGGCCGGACGGGGCACGGACCGGCTCGCACCGCGCGGGAACGTCCTGGTGGGAGCGGGCCGATGAGCACCGCCGCGCTGATCGCCGTCGCCCTTTCCCTGGTCTCGGCCGTCGCCTACGCGCTGGCCGCCGTCGCCCAGGAACGCCTCGCCTCCCGCAGCGCAGGCACCGGCCTGCTGCGTCTGCTGGGCACCGGTGCCTGGTGGTCGGCGGTCGGACTGAACGCCGCCGCCGCGCTGCTGCACGTCGTCGCCCTCAAGTACGGCCCGCTGACCGTCGTCCAGCCGCTCGGCGCGCTCACCCTGGTGGCGGCCGTGCCGCTCGGGGCGCGCGCGGCCGGGCGGCGGGTCACCGCGGCGGAGTGGCGCGGTACGGCCCTGACCCTGCTCGGACTCGGCGCGCTGCTGGTCAGCGCGTCCGGTCCGGCGCCCGCGCGGGTGCTGTCGCTGACCGAGGCGGTGGCCGTCGCCGGTACGACCGCCGCGGCGATCGGCATGCTGTCCCGGCCCGGCACCCGGCCGGGCCTGCGGCACGCGACCGCGTCCGGTTTCGCCTCCGGGGTCGCCTCGGCGCTCACGCAGACGGTGACCGTGGCGGCCACGGACCGCTCCGGACCGGGCCTGCACACCGAGGAGATCGTGGTCGCCGTGCTGGTCGCCGCGTTCGCCGTGGGTGGGCTGCTGCTGTCGCAGACGGCCTATCGCGGCGGCCTCGGCGCCCCGCTGGCCGTGGTCACCCTCGCCAACCCGGTGGCCGCCGCGGTGATCGGCCTCACCCTGCTCGGACAGGGCCTGCGGGGCGGTCCGGCCGGCGTGCTGCTCGCCCTGGCGGGGGCGGGCCTGGCCTCCTGGGGCGTGCTGCTGCTCACCCGGGTACCCCCGGTGCCGCAGCCGGCGCCGGAACCGGGCGACGAGGACCACCCCGTGGCCGCGGTGCTGGCGCTGGAGCCGGACACGGCGGCGGCCGAACCGGCCCTGGTACCACGGCAGCCGGAACAGCCGGGACACCTCACCGCGCTCTGAGGGGCCGGCGGGGGAACAGGGCGGGACGGCACGACGGGGGAACACGCCGAACCGACACGACGGCGGCCGGTGTGCGCGTCACCACGCGCCCACCGGCCGCCGTCGCCGTGTTCCCCGTGCGGCTGCTCCCCGTCGGGACCCGCTCAGTTCCAGCCCCGCGAGTCCTGCTTCAGGGCGGTGTCGACGGTCAGGGCCGTCGCCACCACGAGGCTCAGCAGCGGCTCGGGCAGCTGGTAGTGGATCTGCAGGACGTAGTTGTCCGCGGACGTGAACAGCGTCTTGGCGAGGCCCTCCCAGGTCTTGGTGATCCGGGCGACCTCGTTGTCCGCGTGGTCGACGATCGCGAAGTTCCACGCCCGCCAGTTCTCCGCCTTGATCGCGCCGACCTGCTGGCCGTTCACGTTCATCGCGAAGTTGATCTTGCCGATCATGTTCTGCTGGACGATCTCGCCGACCTGCGAGCCGTCCGGACGGGTCACGATCACCCGCGACTTGAAGATCTTCGCGGGCCGGGTCAGCAGCAGCTGCGGCTGGCCGTAGGCGTCACGGATCTCCAGCTTGTGCGTCAGGAACTGGTCCCAGCTGGAGACGAACCGGAAGATCTTGCGGAGCACGCCCTGGCCCACCTCGGTGACCGAACCGAGGTCCCGGCCGTTCTGATCCATGACCTTGTACTCGTTGGTCACCTCGATCAGCTTGGCCTTCTGGTTCACGACCAGGACGGGCTCGGTGAAGAGGGTGCCGCCGCCGGGACCGCCGGCCGCGACCCCGGCCTGCTGCTGCACCTGCCGCTGCACCTTGGCGTCGGCGGTCTGCTGCTGCGGGAAGGGGGGCTGCTGGACGGCGGCCTGCGCTTGCGGGACCTGGCCCGCGGGCTGCTGGCCCTGCTGGTTGGTGTGGTCGGTCCACTGCGTGCCGTCCCAGTAGCGCAGCGTCTGCGGCGCTCCGTGCGGATCCGGGTACCAGCCTGCAGGAGTGTTCGATTGCGTGGTCACCGGGGCACACTACCCTGATGTGACCGGTACCTGACCAGTCCGCACGGAGCGCTGTTCATCGGCCGTTCACTCCGTCACGATCGCCGGGTCGCTGACGCCGGGCAGCCCGTTCTCGACGTGGCCGGCGAAACCGCGCAGGAACGCCGGATCGGCGTCGCAGGTGACGGTCAGGTCGTACCAGCGCCTGCTCGCCGTGAGGTCGAAGGACTGCTTCACCGTGGCCCCCGGCCGCACGCTCACCGTGAGGGACCTGCCGCCGTAGCCGTTCGCCACCTTCAACTTCACCGTGCCGGAACCCTTGTTGGTGCAGGTGAGCTCCAGGTGGTCGCCGGCCTGCCGGGCGGTGACCTCCGGCCCCGCGGCCTTGTTACGGCCCTTGAAGACGCGCAGGAAGCCGTTCGGGCCGTGCACGGACAGGTCGTAGGAGCCGCCGGAGTAGGCCGAGTTCCAGGTGTCGGAGAGGCTCTTGCCGGCCTCGGTCGTGTAGGTCCAGGGGCCATCGGTGCGGTTGTTCGAGGTGACGAGGAAGGCCGCGCCCGCGTGCGCCCCCGAGGCGAACGTGAGCGTGAAGGTGCCGGCCGACGTGTCCGCCGAACCGTCCGCCACCGGCGCGTACCGCAGCGGGCGGGTGGGCCGGCTGCCGCGCTCCTGCCTGGGCAGCGAGGCGTTGGCGGGCGGCTTGGGCACGTAGTCGGGGTGGCGGTCGTGGTCCGGCGGCCGGTAGCCGGCCGTGGACGGCAGCGCGACCGGCTTGGTGTCCTTGGCGGAGAAGTCGAAGGCGCTCGTCAGGTCGCCGGTGACGGCCCGCCGCCACGGCGAGATGTTCGGCTCGTGCACGCCGAAGCGGCGCTCGACGAACCGGATGATCGAGGTGTGGTCGAAGGTCTCGGAGCAGAGGTAACCGCCCTTGCTCCACGGGGAGACCACCAGCATCGGCACGCGCTGGCCGAGCCCGTAGGGGCCGGCGACATGGCTCGCGTCGCCCTTGTACAGGTCGAGCGAGGGGTCCACGGTCGACTTGCCCTGCGCGCCGGAGGCCGGCGGGAACGGCGGGACGACGTGGTCGAAGAAGCCGTCGTTCTCGTCGTAGGTGATGAACAGCGCCGTCTTCCCCCACACCTCCGGGTTCGAGGTGAGCGCGTCCAGGACCTGGGAGACGTACCAGGCGCCGTAGTTGGCGGGCCAGTTCGGGTGCTCGGTGAAGGCCTCGGGCGCCACGACCCAGGAGACCTGCGGCAGCCGGCCGGCCTTGACGTCGGCCTTCAGCTGGTCGAAGAAGCCCTCGCCCTTCGTGGCGTCGGTGCCGGTGCGGGCCTTGTCGTACAGCGGGTCGCCGGGCTTGGCGTTGCGGTACTGGTCGAAGTACAGCAGGGAGTTGTCGCCGTAGTTGCCGCGGTAGGCGTCGCCGATCCAGCCCCAGCCGCCGGCGGCGTCCAGACCGTCACCGACGTCCTGGTAGATCTTCCAGGAGACCCCGGCCTTCTCCAGCCGCTCGGGGTACGTCGTCCAGCCGTACCCCTTCTCGTCGTTGCCGAGGACCGGGCCGCCGCCCGTGCCGTCGTTGCCGACGTACCCCGTCCACATGTAGTAGCGGTTGGGGTCGGTCGAGCCCATGAACGAGCAGTGGTACGCGTCGCACAGGGTGAAGGTGTCCGCCAGGGCGTAATGGAACGGTATGTCCTCACGGGTCAGGTGCGCCATGGTCGTGGTGCCCTTGGCCGGCACCCACTTGTCGTACCTGCCCCCGTTGAAGGCGGCGTGGGTGTCCTGCCAGCCGTGCGGCAGGTCCTGGATGAAGGCCAGGCCCAGGTCGTCGGCGTCCGGGCGGAAGGGCAGGATGTCCTTCGTGCCGTCGGACTGCTTCCAGACCGAGCGCCCGTTCTGCGTCACGGAACGGGGGTCGCCGAAGCCCCGGACCCCTCGCAGCGACCCGAAGTAGTGGTCGAAGGACCGGTTCTCCTGCATCAGGACGACGATGTGCTCGACGTCCTCGACCGTCCCGGTGCGGTAGTGGGCGGGCAGGGCGGCCGCACGCTGGATGCTGCCGGACAGCGCGGTGAACGCCGTGGTGGCGCCCGCGAGTTGAAGGAAGCGGCGCCGGTTGACTTCGGACATGGGTGAGGAACCTCTCATCCTGGTACGCAGGCTCGGAACATGAGGAAACATGCGCGGAGCGAGTGTTCCAAGAGCACCAAACGTCAGGGAAGGGTCTGGTGGCGCCCGTGTGAAAGTCCTCGGTACATGTGGTGCAGCTGCGCACAGTAGGAACGACCGTCCCGACCATTTCCCCAGTTCTACGCGGTGACACGGTCGCCTTGGGCATCGACTTGTCCGGATAGGTGGTCGTCCCGCTGCCGCAGGCCGCACACGCCGGCGCCCCGCGCCGCGGGGACACGGACCGCTCGGCCCGGGGCACGAGCGGGTCCGCGGCGCGCGGCGCGGGGCCGGCGGTGTCAGCTGGTCAGGTACGCCTCCACCTCGCTGAACTGCCCCGCCGGCCAGCCCGTGTTGGCGCTGACCGTCAGGCGCAGATGGCGCAGGTTCGTGCCGCTCGGCAGGGACACCGTCGCGGTGTTGCCGGTGGCCGGATCGAACCGGTAACCCTGCGGGCCGACGACGGTGGACCAGCTCGATCCGTCGGTGCTGCCGAGCACGGTGACGGTCTGGGTGCGCGCGCCCCAGGCCGGGGACGGCGGCAGCTTCAGCACCAGCCGGCGCACCGCGTAGGACGAGCCGAGGTCGACCGTCCAGGACTGCGGGAAGGCGTTGTTGGCGGACTCCCAGTAGGTGCCCGCGTCCCCGTCGTCCGCCTTGCCGGGGGTGTAGACGTCCTGGGAGCCGGTCGCGGTGGCCGGGCGGCCCTTGGCGAGGTTGCGGTTCGGGTCCGGTTCGGGGTTGCCCTGGCCGGGCTGCGGCCAGGTCGAGCAGTCCGACCAGGTGCTCGACCAGCCGGAGTTGCCGCCGCCGTCGGTCAGGGCGAACGAGCCGGAGTTCGCCGGGTAGGGGCAGTTGTAGACGCCGGCGGAGCCGACCTGCGTGGCGGTGACGTTCTTGAAGCCGGCCGCGCCCTGCGCCTCGGCCTGGACCACGACCGTGCCCGTGTTCTTCACGGTCGCACCGTCCACGGTGACGTTGCGGACCGGGTAGCCCTGCCCGCCGCCGGAGACGAACTCGAAGGCGCTGTAGGGGCTGTCGGTGATCGTCGTGTGGGTGATGGCGACGGTCGCGTTGACGGCGCTGTCGTAGGAGTCCACGCGCAGGGCGCCCATCGGGTGGTTCCAGTTGGGGTTCATCGCGCCGGCGCGCACCAGCGTGTTGCCGTCGACGGTGATCGTGCCGGCGAGTGGGCTGAAGGGGTCCATGAACTTCTGGTTGGAGATCGCGATACCGCTGCCGAGGGCGTTGGTGTCGGAGACCAGGTTGTTCTTCACCGCGATGTCGGTGCCGCCGTAGATCGCGATGCCGTTGGCCAGGTTGGGCTGCGAGATGGTGTTGTTCTCGAAGCTGGAGTCCGTGTCCGGTGCGTACAGCGACCACATGGCGAGCGAGTCGTCGCCCTGGTTGCGCAGGAAGTTGCCGCGGACGCGGACGCCCTTGGCGGTGCCGTTGAGATTGATGCCGTCGGCGGTGGTGTCGAGGATGCGGTTGTTCTCGACGACGAGGTCGTCATTGGTGCCGGTCAGCCACATCCCGCACTTCATGTGCTGGATCCACATGCCGGAGACGGAGGAGTCCGGGCCGAGTGAGCCGTTGACGAAGTTGTCCGGGCTGGAGTCGACGCGCTCGGTGACCTCGCCGATGACCGCGAAGTCCTTGATGTGGACGTTCCCGGAGGAACCGGACTGGTCGACGAAGCGGGAGGTGTGCACGACGGAGTACCAGCCGCCCGCTCCCCGCAGCGTCACGTTCTGCACGCCGCTGAGGGAGGAGGTGAGCCGGTAGTCGCCCGGCGGGATCCAGACCGTGCCGCCCTGGGCGGCGGCGATGGCGTCCCGGAAGGCCTGGGTGGAGTCTCCGGCGCCGCTGGG
This sequence comes from Streptomyces sp. NPDC051133, assembly GCF_040682635.1. Classification (NCBI taxonomy): domain Bacteria; kingdom Bacillati; phylum Actinomycetota; class Actinomycetes; order Kitasatosporales; family Streptomycetaceae; genus Streptomyces; species Streptomyces sp. NPDC051133. The sequence goes on along the minus strand of NZ_JBFBBK010000063.1, from coordinate 15,610 downwards.
GTCGGCCCCCTTGGCGACGACGGACACCGAGCCGGCCGGCTGGGAGGCGGCCGCGGCGACCTGCTCGAAGTCGGCGACGTCGACGGTGACCTGGGTGCCGGCCGGCTCGAAGGCGACTTTGTCACCGGCCTGGACGTTCTGGCCCAGCAGCAGCCGGGCGTTGTCGAAGAAGTGGTGCGTCTTGGAGCCGGCGATCCAGCCGGTGTCGACGTACGAGTACTTCGACGTCACCGGGAGGGTCTTGGCGAGCCTGGTGCCGTTGACGTACACGTTCAGCGCACCTGACTGACCGTCCGGGACGCTGTATGCGATGTTCACCGCATTGGACGCACGCGGCACGGTGAACTCCACGCGCTGCCCGGCCGTCAGCCGGACGGCCTGCCGCCCGGAGGCCTCCGAGGCCAGGGTGCCCTGCGTGTAGTCGGGGCCGATCCTCGTACCGGTGGTGCTCGCCGACTCGGCCTCGACCGAGGTGAAGGGGAGGGAGGCGCCCGCCGTGGCCGCGTGCGCGGCGGGGGCGAGGGTGACGAGCATGCCGGCGGCGAGGGCGACCGTCGCCCCGATGGCTGGCATGCGCCTGACATGTCTGGTCGTGCTCCTGTGCATGTTCCGGTCCCTTCGTGGTGGGGGTGGGGTGGGACAGGGAGGTGCGTACGATGCGGCTCAGGCGCGCAGCCAGGCCGCCGTGTCCTGGGGCAGCCGGCCCGTCTCGTCCAGCGGGCCGCTGCTCAGCAGGAGGCGGGAGTGCGCGGGCAGGCCGGCGGGCGCGGGCGCGAGGTTGACCACGCACAGCGCGCCGTCCGCGCGGGCGAAGGCGAGGACGCCGTCGGGGGCGGGGAGCCAGGTCAGGGGGCCGTCGCCGAAGTGCGGGCGCAGGGCGAGGGCGGCGCGGTAGAGGGACAGCATGGAGTCGGCGTTCTGCTGCTGACGGTCGACTGCATACGATGGCCAGTCGACCGGCTGCGGTAGCCACGGCTCCTGCCGTGCACCGAATCCCGCATACGGCATACCGTCGACCCACGGCAGCGGCACCCGGCAGCCGTCCCGGCCGGGGTCGACACCATGCGAGCGGAAGTACATCGGATCCTGTATGCGGTCGACCGGTATCTCGGCCTCCGGCAGTCCCAGTTCCTCCCCCTGGTACAGATACACCGCCCCCGGCAACGCCAGCGACAGCAGGGCGGCCGCCCGCGCTCTGCGGGTGCCGAGGGCCAGGTCCGTCGGGGTGCCGAAGGCCTTGGCGGCGAAGTCGAACCCGGTGTCCTCGCGGCCGTACCGGGTGACCGTGCGGGTGACGTCGTGGTTGCACAGCACCCAGGTGGCCGGGGCGCCGACGGGGGCGTGCTCGGCGAGGGTGGTGTCGATCGACGCGCGCAGCCGTCCGGCGTCCCACGGGCAGGACAGGAAGGAGAAGTTGAAGGCGGTGTGGAGTTCGTCGGGGCGCAGATAGCGGGCGAAGCGCTCGGCGTCGGGGAGCCAGACCTCGCCGACGAACACGCCGCCGTACTCGTCCGCCACCCGCCGCCAGGAGCGGTAGATGTCGTGGAGTTCGTCGCGGTCGACGAACGGGTGCGGGTCCGGGCGGACGGCGAGGTCGGGCAGCTCGGGGTCCTTGGCGAGCAGGGCCGCGGAGTCGATGCGGACGCCGGCCACGCCCCGCTCGAACCAGAACCGCAGGATCTCCTCGTGCTCCTGGCGGACCGCCGGGTGGGCCCAGTTGAGGTCCGGCTGCTCGGGGGTGAACAGGTGCAGGTACCAGTCGCCGTCGGGCAGGCGTGTCCACACCGGCTCGGTGGAGCCGACGAACTGCGACGGCCAGTCGTTGGGCGGGAGTTCGCCGTGCGCGCCGCGCCCGGCCCGGAAGTGGAACAGCTCGCGCTCGGGGCTGCCGGGCGCGGCGGCGAGGGCGGCCCGGAACCACGGGTGCCGGTCGGAGACGTGGTTGGGCACGATGTCGACGATGGTCCGGATACCGAGCTCGCGCGCCTCGGCGATGAGCTTCTCCGCCTCGGCGAGGGTGCCGAAGGCCGGGTCGATCACCCGGTAGTCGGCGACGTCGTAGCCGCCGTCCTTCAGGGGGGACAGGTACCAGGGGGTGAACCACAGGGCGTCCACGCCGAGTCCGGCGAGATAGGGCAGCCGCGCGCGGACGCCCGCCAGGTCGCCGGTGCCGTCGCCGTCACCGTCCGCGAAGCTGCGGACGTACACCTGGTAGATGACGGCGGAGCGCCACCAGTCGCGGTCCTTCGGGGCATGGGTGGGCTGTCCCACGGAGCTTGGCCTTTCTGTGAGGCGGTGCGGTGGCGTCAGCCCTTGGTGCTGCCCGCGCTGATCCCGGCGATGATGTGCCGCTGGAAGACGAGGAACAGCGCCACCATCGGGATGCTGGCGATCACCATCGCGGCGATGAGCACGGTGAGCTGGATGTTCTGCGACAGCTGGACGAGGGCCACGCTGATCGGCTGCTCGTCGGTGTCGGAGAAGACCATCAGCGGCCACAGGAAGTCCTGCCAGACGGCGACCAGCGCGAAGATCGACACCACGCCCAGCACCGGCCGGGACATGGGCAGCACGACCGACCACAGGGTGCGCAGCCTTCCGGCGCCGTCGATCTCGGCGGCCTCCAGCACGTCGCGGGGCAGCTGGTCGAAGAACCGTTTGAGCAGGTAGAGGTTGAAGGCGTTGGCGACGGCCGGCAGCCAGATGCCGAGGGGGTCGTTGAGCAGGCTGGTGTGGATCAGCGGCAGGTCGGCGGCCGTCAGGTACTTCGGTACGACCAGGGCCTGGGCCGGGACCATCAGCGTGGCGAGGATGCCGCCGAGGATCACCGTGCCGAAGGCCGGCCTCAGCTTGGACAGGGCGTAGGCGGCGGCCGTGCAGAACACCAGCTGGAACGCCCAGGCCCCCGCGGCCTGCACCAGCGTGTTCCACAGGTGCCGGGGCAGCTGCAGCAGGTCCCAGGCGTCGGTGTAGCCGGCGAGGTGCCAGTGGTGCGGAATCAGGGTGGGCGGGGTCCGGGCCACCTCGTCCGGGGACTTCATCGCGCCGGTCACCATCCAGTAGACCGGGAAGAGGAAGGCGAGCGCGAAGAGGACGGTCACCGCACCGAAGACGGTCCAGTAGACCGCTCTGCCGCGCGGGCGGGCGAGGGTGGCCGGGGAGATCAGGGTCCGGGTGGCGCTGCTCATGCGGCGTCCCCCTCGGTGCGGGTGAGCCGCAGGTAGACGGCGGAGAACGCGCCGAGCAGCACGAGGAGCATGACGCTGAGGGCGCAGGCGCCGCCGAAGTCGTTGTAGAGGAAGGCGTACTTGTAGATGAGGTAGAGCACGGTGACCGTGGCGTTCTCCGGGCCGCCGCCGGTGATGACGAACGGTTCGGTGAACACCTGCATGGTGGCGATGATCTGAAGGAGCATCAGCATCAGGATCACGAACCGGGTCTGCGGGACGGTGACGTGCCGGATGCGCTGGAGCAGGTTCGCGCCGTCCAGTTCGGCGGCCTCGTACAGCTCGCCCGGGATGGACTGCAGGACGGCGAGGTAGATGAGGACGGTCCCGCCCAGGTTGGCCCAGGTGGCCACGACGACCAGGGAGACGAGGGCGGTGTCGGTGCCGTTGGACCAGTTCGAGGTCGGCAGGTGCAGGAAGCGCAGCGTCTCGTTGGCGAGGCCGGCCCCGGGGTCGTAGAACCACTTCCACAGCAGGGCGCTGACGACGGGCGGGATCATCACCGGCAGGTAGACCACGACCCGGAAGAAGGCCTTGGCGTGGCGGAGTTCGTTCAGGACGAGGGCCAGGAGGAACGGGACGGCGAAGCCGATGAGCAGGGCCAGCAGGGTGAAGGTGAGGGTGTTGCGCCAGGCCGCCGTGAACTCCGGGTCGTGCAGGACGCGGGTGAAGTTGGCGGTGCCGGCCCACTGGGGCCGGGAACCGGGCGTGTACTTCTGGAAGGCGATGACGACCGCGCGGATCGCCGGGTACCAGGAGAACAGGGCGAAGCAGATCAGGCCGCCGAGGAGGAAGCCGTAGGCGCGGGCCTGGTCGGCGAGGCGGCGCCGCCTGCGGTCCCCTGCCGGGGGCGGCGCCGGGACCGGGTGGACGGCGGCCGTCGCCTCGGGCCGCCGTTCGGCCGTCTTCGTCACGGCGGTCAGCTCCGGGCCAGGATGCTGTCGATCTTGCCGGACGCGTCCTTGAGGAGCTGGTCGATGTCGGCGTCCTTCTTGGTGAGGACCGCGGAGACGGTGCCGTCGAGGACGGAGTAGATCTGCTGGGCGTCCGGCGGCTCGATCTTCATCCGCAGCCGCTGGTTGCCGTCGAGGAAGGGCTGGTAGTTCTCCACCGGGACGTTGGCGTTGGCCTTCTTGGCCTGCTGGTCCTTGGCGTCGGCGGCGCCGGTGAACAGGCGCGGCTCGGGCAGGCCGACGGGGGCGTCGTTCTTCTTGGCGCGGGCGTAGTCGCCGAGGAAGCCCGCTCCGGGGGTGAGGAACATGTGGTCCAGCCATTTCAGGCCGGCGCGGATCTGGGCGGGCGTGTCGTGCTGGTTGAACATGTAGCCGTCGCCGCCGATGAGGGTGCCCTTGCCGCCGGGCATCGGGCCGATGGCGATGTCGTCGTAGTCCGCGCCCTTCTCCTTGACCAGGATCGGGATGTTGTCGGGGGCGGCGAGGTACATGCCGAGCTTGCCCGAACCCATCATCTGCTGCGCGTCGTTGATGACGAGCAGCTGCTTGCTGCCCATGGAGTCGTCGGTCCACCGCATGTCGTGCAGGTTCTGCAGGACGGCGTGGCCCTCCGGGGTGTCGATGGTGGCCTTCTTGCCGTCGGGGCCGACGACGTCGCCGCCCTGTGAGTAGAGCTCGGCGGTGTAGTGCCAGCCGCCCTGGTTCTGGGCGCTGTAGTCGGCGTAGCCGACGGTGCCGCCGCCGAGCTCGGCGATCTTCCTGGCGTCGGCGCGGACCTCGTCCCAGGTGGTGGGGGGCTTGTCGGGGTCGAGGCCGGCCTTCCGGAACAGCTTGCGGTTGTAGATCAACCCCATGCTGTATCCGGTACGCGGTATGCCGTAGACCTTCCCGTCGACGGTGTAGATGTCCCGTAGCTGCTTCTGGAGGGTGTCGTAGGACTTCAGCTCCTTCAGGTACGGCGTGAGGTCGGCCGCCTGGTGGATGTCCACGACGTGCCGGGCGTCGGTGAAGTACGTGTAGAAGACGTCCTCCATCTGGCCGCCGGCGAGTTTGGCGTCGAAGGTCTTCGGGTCCTGGCAGGGGAAGGCGTCGTGCGCGACGACGTCGATGTCCGGGTTCTGCCTCTCGAAGGCGGCGACGTCCTCGTCGAAGAACGCCCGGTCGGTCCTGGCGCTCTTGGGCGGTTCGCAGTTGACGGTGATGCGGGTCTTCCCGCCCGCCGAGCCGTCGTCGCCCGACCCGCAGGCGGTGGCGGCGAGGGCGAGCGAGGAACAGACGCCGATCGCGGCGACGGTGCGGCGGAACCCGGTGTGTCTCATCGGTGGACCCCTCATGGCACTTAGGGCAGGAGCGGTGGGCGCCGCACACTCAAGCACCGACGACATCGCTGCGCAAGATGTCGCGTGAAATCTGAAATTATTCGACAGTCGGATGGATCTTGGCGACGTCAGTCCCGCGGAGCTTGCGCGGTGGATCCGCGCACCACCAGTTCGGGCTCGAACAGCAGCTCCTCGGCGGGGACGGCGGCGCCGCCGATCTGCACGTTCAGCAGTTCGACGGCCGCGCGCCCCATCGCCTCGATGGGCTGGCGGACGGTGGTCAGCGGGGGCTCGGTGCAGTTCATGAGGGCGGAGTCGTCGTAGCCGACGACGGAGATGCGGCCGGGGACGTCGTACCCCTTGCGGCGGGCGGCGCGGACCGCGCCGAGGGCGAGGGGGTCGGAGGCGCAGATGATGCCCGTGACACCGCGGTCGATCAGCCGGGACGCGGCGGCGTGCCCGCCCTCGATGGAGAAGATCGCGCGCGCGACGAACTCCTCGGGCAGGTCGCCGGCGACCGCCCGGGCGGCGGCCAGTTTGCGGGCCGAGGGCAGGTGGTCGCCGGGGCCGAGGACCAGCCCGATCCGCTCGTGACCGAGCGAGGCCAGATGCCGCCAGGCCTGCTCGACGGCGACCGCGTCGTCGCAGGACACGCCCGGGAAACCGAGGTGCTCGATGGCCGCGTTGACCAGCACGACCGGGATGTTGCGCTCGGCGAGCAGCCGGTAGTGGTCGTGCGGCGCGTCGGCCTGGGCGTACAGGCCGCCGGCGAAGACGACACCGGAGACCTGCTGCTGCAGCAGCAGTACGACGTAGTCCGCCTCCGAGACGCCGCCCTTGGTCTGCGTGCACAGCACCGGGGTGAGCCCCAGCTGGGCGAGTGCGCCGCCGATGACCTCGGCGAACGCCGGGAAGATGGGGTTCTGCAGCTCGGGCAGGACCAGCCCGACGAGCCGGGCGCGCTCTCCGCGCAGCTGGGTGGGGCGCTCGTAGCCGAGGACGTCGAGCGCCGTCAGCACCGCCTGCCGGGTGGCGTCGGAGACCCCGGGTTTGCCGTTGAGCACCCGGCTGACCGTGGCCTCGCTGACCCCGACCTTCTTCGCCACTTCCGCAAGTCGTCGCGTCATGAGCGCAAGCGTAGCGCAAGTAATGCAAGTCGCTTGCGTAAGGAGCGCGCGACGCACCCGTCGAGTGTGCGGAGAGGGGTGGGCCGTTCCGACCCGGCGCCGCCGGTGACCTGAACGCCGGCGGTGCCGGGTCAGTCCTCGGGGGCCGGGACGACCGAGAGGTGCGCGCTCGTGGCGCGCGGGCGGCGCGCGCGGCGGGCGGGCGCGCCGGAGCGGCGGGCGTCGCGCAGCACCATCGTCAGGCGCCGGTAGCCGAGCTCCCGCAGGGTCTGCGGTGTCTCGTCCACGATCCGGCACTCGGTCGGGCCCCGGCGCGGGTCGGGGTGGCGCAGCAGCCGGACGGCGCCGTCCAGCCGGGTCGCGGCCTCGCCGACGGCCCGGATCCAGTGCGGCAGGCCCTGCCGGAAGGCGGCCTCCATGAGCGGGTCCTGGGTGACGTCCCGGCGGACCGCCTGGAGTTCGGGATCGTGGCCGTACGCCTCCAGGGCCGCCCCGAGCTGCGCCAGCATCGGCAGGCACCAGCCCGCCTCGTGCTCGCCGAGGATCTCGGCGGCGTCCGGGTGGAACAGGACGAACCTCAGGAAGTTCTCGCCGGGCATGGCCGACGGGTGCGGCCGCATGCCACGGAAGAGCGTTCCGAAGGCGCCGTTGGCCATGACCACGTTCCAGCGGTGGTCCACGACCAGGGACGGCAGGGGCAGGGACTCCAGCAGCGCGGCGTAGTCCTGCAGGTAGGCCTGGGTCGCGCAGGTCTCGGGGACGGGCCGCGGTACCGGCCGCCGCCCTCCTGCCTGATGTGCCATCGGGAGGTCACCCCTCTTGCCTCTGCCGCCTTCACGCGGCGATGCGATCCTGCTGTCCCGAGCCGACCGATGTCAACTATCGTGGCATTTCATGCCGGTTGACGGCTGAAATTCGCCACAGTTGTGGCGAGACCTGGATGGGAGTTCGAGACACCCGCTACTCTCCGGGAAGTTCACGGCGATCGCCGGTGAGACGCACAGACACACCTGTTGCCCTCGAAGAGACGTAGGAGTTCTGTCGGTGACGGATGGCTACGAGGATCCGGGCGCCACGGCGACCGCCCAGCTGCCGGCCGTCGTCGCCCGCGTCACCGCGCTCGCCGACCGGCTCGGCGTGCCACAGGCCGAGGTGGTCGACACCGGGCGGCTCTCCGTCGCCTGCGGTGTCCCCGAACCGGTGGTCAAGGCACTGCTGAGCGGGCGGCCGGCCGGCGAGCCGGACGTCCAGGCACGCTTCCTGCAGCGCCTGGACCTGCTGCGCCGCACCCGGCTGAAGCCCAACGGCCGCAAGTACACCCAGCAGGAGATAGCCGACGGCGCGGGCATGTCCCGGCAGCAGGCCGGCGCCCTGATCAACGGCGACCGGCGGCCCACCATGGAGCACTGCGACGCACTGCAGCGCTTCTTCCGGGTGCACGCCGGCTTCCTCACCGCGGAGGACCCCGAGGCGCTCGCGGGCGCGCTGCAGCGCACCGAGCAGGAGCTGCTGCAGCGGCTCGCCGACCGGGAACGGGCCGCGGCCGAGACCGTCGAGGATCCGCTGGAGCGGCTGCTGCAGGACCACGGCGTGCGCGGCATCGCCTGGCGGGCCGCGCAGTTGCCCACCGACCAGCACCGGGACAAGGTCGCGGAGTGGCTCGACATGCTCCTGGAAAGCGTCAAGCGGCCCGAGTCGTGAGCGTGGGGAGGACCGTGGGCATCGGCAGGGACATGCGCCGGCTGTGCAACGAGCTGGTGGGCGGGCTGACCCTGCCCGCCCCGGCACCGCCGCGCGAGCTGTACGGCACGCTGTGCGAGGCGATGAGCCGGCGCCGCGGACGGCCGGTGCAGTTCCGTACGGCCGCCTTCCCGGCCGGCACCGCGAGCGGGCTGTGGCTGGACCTGGCCGACCGCGACCTCGTCGTCGTGGAGGAACGCACCGCTCCCGACCACCAGTTGGTGATCCTCGGTCACGAACTGTGGCACATGCAGGCCGACCACTCCGGGCACCACGTGGACGGGGTGGGGGTCGCCACCCGGCTGCTGCACGACGACACCGACCGCGCCGCGTTGCAGGAGACGGTGCACCGGGTCGCGGCCCGGACCCGCTTCGACCTCGCCGAGGAACGGCAGGCCGAGACGTTCGGCCTGCTCCTGGCCAGCAAGTGCCGCACCTGGCTGGCCGGCTCGGCCCTGCGTGGTCCGGTCCAGCGCGACGGCGTGGCCGGCCGCATCGAGGCGTCCCTCGGCTACCTCGGGCCACAGGGCTGACACCACGGGGCCGCCACCACAGGGCCGCCACCCTGCCGCACCTTCTGCCCGGACACGGGTGTGCCCCGGGGGACGCCCCCATCTGGGGGCACACCTGAGAGACAGAGGTACCTCCACGGCCCACCTGCGCCCCGGCCCCCCACCCCCGCTCGACACGGCCTTCTCCAGCCTCTCCCCCGGCATTCCGCCTCCGCCGAGCGGGTTGAGCGGTGCGGGTCGCAGGGGCGTTGTCAGTGGTGGGCGGCAAGCTGGGAGGTGCGCCGCAGGGCGTGTGACCGCGTTGCCTACTCGGGGAGAGCCGACCGATGCCCACCGCCGTACTGACCGACCGTGAGCGCACCGCCGTACAGGCCTACCTTCGGCTGCTGCACACGGTGCGTGCCGCCTTCGACGGGCCACCGGACGCGGCCCGGCCCGCCATGGTCCCACCCGCCGTGCTCGCCGAGGCGGAGCAGGCCCTGGCACGGGCGGGACTCGCGGGCAACGAGGAGGAGTTCTTCCAACTGCTGCGCGACTGGTGCCCGCCCGCCTGAGCGGCCGGGCCGGGACGCCGCCGGGTCAGGGGTGAGGTACGACGACGGCGGTGGTCACCAGCCCGTCGCGTACGGCCCAGCGGCCGGAGAAGGTCCGCAAGCGGCGGCCGCCGACCACCGGCCCCGGGACGAGGAGTTCGGCGCTCAGGGTGCCGCGCCGCTCCTCGCCCGGGCCGGGCAGCAGGGTGATGTCGGCCTCGCTGAAATCCAGCCACTTCCGGGTGAGCGGGAACCACGCCTTGTAGACGGACTCCTTGGCGCTGAACAGGATCCGGTCCCAGTGCACGGCGGGCCGCTCCGCGCCGAGCCGGGCCAGCCGCTCGGCCTCGGCGGGCAGGCTCACGGACGGGGCGACGCCCGCCGGCAGCGGTCCGTGCGGTTCCGCGTCGATGCCGAGGGAGACCAGGTCGGTGGCGCGCACCAGCGCGGCGGCGCAGTAGTCGTCGCAGTGGGTCATGCTGCCGACCAGGCCGGCCGGCCAGCAGGGCGCGCCCCGCTCGCCGTTGACCACGGGCTGCGCGGGCACGCCGAGCTTCTCCATGGCGCGCCGGGCGCAGCCGCGTACGGCGGCGAACTCGCGGCGCCGCTTGGGCACCGCGCGCGCGACGAGCGCCTCCTCCCGCGGGTGGAGCGGGGCGTCCCACAGCGGGTCGTCACGGTGTGCCTCCACGGCCACGACCGACTCCGGGAGCAGCTCCTCGATCACCGGCTTCGACCTCCATCGGCAGAATGCGGCGCGGCCTTCCCGGGGGTTCCGGGCGCTTTCGCCACTCACGGGGATATCCCACGGAGACCTCGGTGAAGCGGACTCCGTCGCGCCAGGTGGTGCGGGGGATGTGCAGATGTCCGTAGACCATCGTCGCGACGCGGAACCGGCGGTGCCAGTCGGCGGTCAGCTCGGTGCCGCACCACATGGCGAACTCCGGGTGCCACAGGACCTCGGTGGGATGGCGGTCCAGCGGGTAGTGCGCGGCCAGCACGGTCGGCAGGCCGGCGGGCAGCGCGGCGAGCCTGCGCTCGGTCTCGGCGACCCGGGCCCGGCACCAGTCCTCACGGGTCGGGTAGGGATCGGGGTGCAGCAGGTACTCGTCGGTGCAGACGATGCCCGTGCGCTCGGCGTAGGCCAGGCCCTCGGCCTTGGTGGCGCAGCCGGCCGGCAGGAACGAGTAGTCGTACAGGAGGAACAGCGGGGCGACGACGACCGGGCCGCCGGGGCCGTGCCACACGGGATAGGGGTCCTCGGGGGTGATCACACCCAACTCGCGGCAGACACCGACCAGATGCTCGTAGCGGGCGACGCCGCGCAGGGTGACGCTGTCGCTCGGGTGGGTCCACAGGTCGTGGTTGCCGGGCGCCCACAGCACGGTGTGGAAACGATCGGCGAGCGTGGCGAGGGTCCAGCGGATGTCGGCGACGGTCTCCGCGACGTCACCGGCCACGATCAGCCAGTCGTCCTCGCCGTCGGGGTACAGGCTCTCGACGAGCTCCCGGTTCTCCCGGTAGCCGATGTGCAGATCGCTGATGGCCAGCAGCTGTCCGGCCCCGGCCGTCGCATCCACCCCGCACCCCTCTCGATCACCACCCGTCCGCACCACGAGAACACATTCACGGACCCCGGACAAGACACCTCCCGGCCGCATGCCGGCACCCCGGAGCGCCCGTCTCCCGCACCCGCGGATCCGTAACATCCGCGTTGCACGCACGGGCCTTTGAAAGCCGTATGATCGCCCCAACGCCAACGCCCTCACCTCCCTTCCCACAGGGCCGTTCGGTGTCCCTTCCTCCCTCCTGCCCGGGCCCGGGCCGCTGCGCCGTGCCCGAAAATGCCCGAAAGGCGGCCTGCATGCTCTCTCGCGTACGCGTCTGGCTCAACCGCACGTACGCGGAGAACGTGTTCTTCATGGATCAGCTGCGCAGAAACCCCAGCGACCGCGCGGTGGAGATCCATGCCACGCACGGCGACCCCGACTCCCCCGTGCTGGCCGCCGCCGACACCGCGGAACCGGAGCCGGAGGGGCTGTCCCCGGCCGCCTACGCCGAGTACGCCCTCGACCAGTGCGCCCGGCGCGGCATCGACGTGTTCGTGCCCCGGCTGCACCAGGCGGCGATCGTGGCGCACCGCGCAGAGTTCGCGGCGGCCGGTACGGCGCTGCTGGCGCCGACGCCGCAGGCGGTGGCCGTCTTCGAGGACAAGGCGACCGCGTATGAGGCGGTCCGCTCGGTCGGCGTGCCCGTGCCACCGTGGTGGCGGGTGCGTACGGCCGACGAACTCCTCGCCGCTGTCGAGGAGTTGGAGGCAGCCGGGCACCGGGCCTGCTTCAAGCCGGCGGTCGGCGCGGGCGGCGCCGGGTTCCGGATGATCACCCGTTCCCCCTTCTCGCTGGCCGGCCTCGCGGGCTTCCCCAGCCCGTACGTCCAGCTCGACATGGTCGTCGAGGCGCTGCGGGAGGCCGAGGAGCCGGTGAACTGGCTGGTGATGCCGCGCCTGGAGCAGCCCGAGGTGTCCGTGGACTGCCTGACCGGCCCGGACAACCGGGTACGGCTCGCGGTCGGCCGCACCAAGAACGGCCGCCGCCGGGGATTCACCCTGGACGAGCGGTGGCTGGCGCCGGCCCGGCTGATCGCGGAGGGGTTCGGGCTGCACCACCTGTCCAACATCCAGTTCCGGATGCTCGGCGACCGCCCGGTGCTCCTCGACGTCAACACGCGGCCCGCCGGGGGACTGCATCAGCTGTCCCTCTGCGGGGTGAACGCGCCGTGGGCGGCCGTGCAGCTGGCGCTGGGTGAGGACCCGGGAGTGATCGAGCCGCCGTTCCTGGGGCAGGACTACACGGTGGTGGCGGGGCCGCGTCCGCTGCTCACCGCGTCGCTGCCGCAGCAGCGGGTGGCCGGCGCGGTGCTGCTGCCGGCGGTTCCCGCACCTCAGGGCAGGGCGGAGACGGCCGGTACGGCTCAGGCGCTGCCGCTCTAGACGCCGTCCCGCGCCGCCTCCCGGACGTCACCGGGCAGGATTCAGCGGTCCTGTCCGATCCGGTCGGCCGCTCGCAGGTCCTGCGGCGTCCCGGTCTCTCCGGCCTCCCCCTTACGTGAGGTAGGCGAGGCCCGGGTGGACGGAGGTGTAGCTCTCGACGAGCCTGCGGGCCACGTTCACGGAATCGACCAGCGGGTGCAGCGCGAAGGCCTTCACCGCGGTCGCGCGGGACCCGGAACCGGCGGCCGACAGCACCTCGCGTTCCACCGCCTTGACCGCGCCGACCAGCCCGCTCGCGTGCCCGGGCAGCGGATCGACCGCGAACGGGTGGGCGCCGTTCGCGTCGACCAGGCAGGGCACCTCGACGACGGCGTCGGCGTCGAGCGCCGCGAGGGTGCCCCGGTTGCGCACGTTCAGGATCAGCGTGGTCCGCTCGTCCCGGGCGATGGCCCGCATCAGCGCGAGCGCCACCTTCTCGTAGCCGCCCGAGAGGTCGTCCGCCTCCCGTTCACCGGCGCCCGCCGTCTCCCGGTTCTCGGCCATGTAGGTGGCCTCACGCTCGGCGCGGGTGCGGTCCCAGACGTCCAGGGCGCGAACACCCGTACGGCAGGCCTCCTCGTAGAACCGGGCCTGCTGCTCGCGCAGGAACGCACCCCGCGTCTTCTCCGCCTCCTGGTAGGCGCGTACGGCTTCCCGGTTGAAGTAGTAGTAGTGCAGGTACTCGTTGGGGATCGCACCCAGGGACTGCAGCCAGTCGGTGCCGAAGAGCCTGCCCTCCTCGAAGGAGCCGAGCAGCGCGGGGTCGGCGAGCAGGCGCGGGAGTTCGTCGCGCCCGGCGACACGCAGACCGCGCACCCAGCCCAGGTGGTTGAGGCCGACGTAGTCGACGAAGGCCTCGCCGGGGTCGGCGCCGAGGACGCGGGCGATACGGCGGCCCAGGCCGACGGGCGAGTCGCAGATGCCGATGACGCGGTCGCCGAGGTGGCGGGACATGGCCTCGGTGACCAGGCCGGCCGGGTTGGTGAAGTTGATGACCCAGGCGTCCGGGGCGAGGCGGGCCACACGCCGGGCGATGTCGACGGCGACCGGGACGGTCCGCAGACCGTAGGCGATCCCGCCGGCGCCGACGGTCTCCTGGCCGAGCACGCCCTGCTCGAGGGCCACCCGTTCGTCGTCCGCGCGGCCCGCGAGGCCGCCGACGCGGATCGTGGAGAAGACGAAGTCGGCGCCGTGCAGCGCCTCGTCGAGGTCGGTGGTGGCGGTGACGGTGGGGGCGTCCGGGACTCCGGCTGCCTGTTCCGCCAGTACACGGGTCACCGCATACAGTCGACGGTCGTCGAGATCCTGCAGAACGACTTCCGTCACCCGCCCCTCGGCGCGGTCGTTCAGCAGTGCACCGTATACAAGCGGCACCCGGAACCCGCCGCCACCCAGAATCGTCAGCTTCACCTCTGCGCCCTTCCCGAGTCCTCTGTCGCCCAGCACCTCGGCCCCGGGCCCCGCGACGGCGGCGCGGACCGCACGGCCGAAGTCACCGGTGCGTGCGCCACCACCACGTCCAGGCCCGGCCCGGTTCCCGTCCCCGGGACCGCGGACCGCGGACCGCGGCCGAGGTGCCACGTCCAGGTCCCGCGGCCACGGGCCCGGTCGAGGTGCCGGTCAAGCCTGCCATGATCGCGGGGGCGACACGGCACGGCACGGCAGCATGGGAGGACGCCTTCGGGTCCGCGGACGGCCGACCGGTCCGACGCGCCCCCTCACGAAGATCTCGGCCTGGTGCGCGGTGGTCATCGAGTCCCCGCCGGGTCTTCAAGGACGCTTCATCCGGGAGTTGCGGGACCACGCGATCCTGCACCCCGTGAGCGACGGAAGACCGGGCGGACACGTGGGCGCAGTGGGCGCAGTCGGCGCAGTCGGCGCAGTCGGCGCAGGACTGCATACAGGCGGTGTCGCCGCGCCGGCGGCCCACCGGGCCGCCCGTGCAGCGGGCGCCCAGGTACACCCGCTCCCCTCCGGACCGCTCCCCTCCGGACCGCTCCCCTCCGGACCGGGCCGCTCCGGACTTGACCTGGCCGGACTTGACCTCGCCGGACTTGGCCCCTCTGGACTTGCTCCCTCCGGTCTGGCCCCTTCCGGCCATCGCCGGGCGTGCGGCGGCGCCTTCGTCGAGCCGGCGCACCACGGGGCGTTCGGCACGGACGGGGCGGCCTTCCCGCCGGGTCGTGCCCCGGCGCCGACACGGTACGCGCAGCGGGAACACGCGGCTCCGGTGCGCATCCGCTGCTACCGGCACGAGGGCATCGTCGTCACCAATCACCGACGCCGGCAGGGCCTGGGCGGGCTGACGGGCATGTGGGAGCTGTCGCTGGCCGACGGCCGCACCCTGACCGCCCACGCCGAACTGCCCGATCTGCGGTCCGGCGAGACCGCAGCCGTACCGCTGCCGCTGGAGCTGCCGCAGGACGGCGGCGAGGCTTGGCTGACGCTGCGGGTCGTGACGGCCGAGGACCAGCCGTGGGCGCCGCCCGGCACCGAGGTGTGCGCACCCCGGATCCGGCTGCGGGCCGCCGCAGGTGAGGCGACGTAAGGAGGCGACTCGCGGCCCGAGCGGCATCGGGCCGGGTGGGCGTGCCCGGCGCGGGCAGTGGCCGACGCGGGCAGTGTCCGGGGCGGGCAGTGTCCGCAAGGGGCGCTGTCCCGGGCACCGGCACTACGGTGTCCGGCACTACGATGTCCGGCACGACGGTGCTCGGGGCGGGCGGCGACGTATCGGACGTGCCTCACACCGTACCGCCGAAGAAGACCCGCACCTCCCGGATGAGCCCGTCCCGCACGGTGATCGCCTCGACGTTGCGGTACCGGTCGCCGCCGCTCAGCCCGTACTCGTACTGGACGAACACGACCTCCTCGTCGGCGGCGACGAGATGCAGGATCCGCTGATCGGTGAACCGGTCGGCGGTGGGGAAGCAGCGCGCGAAGAACGCCTCCTTGCCGATGTGGTCGTCCTGGGGGCTGGTGAAGGTGAAGTCGTCGGCGTAGAGCGGGAGGGCCGCCTCGCGGTCCTGCGACCGG
The DNA here is from genome assembly GCF_040682635.1 of Streptomyces sp. NPDC051133. NCBI lineage: Bacteria > Bacillati > Actinomycetota > Actinomycetes > Kitasatosporales > Streptomycetaceae > Streptomyces > Streptomyces sp. NPDC051133. Next base: position 135 of record NZ_JBFBBK010000063.1, on the reverse strand, counting down.
TAGTGGCGGAACGCCGCCTCGACGACGCTCGCCGGGGAACCGTTCATCGGGATTCCTTCGTGGATACCCCCGGCTTCAGCCGGGGGAGGAAACGAAGCTCCTGCGGAGCAGGGCAGGGAAAGCCGGTTCGCCCTC